>NZ_JBGCCO010000019.1:0-174176 GCF_041262605.1 Kitasatospora sp. GAS1066B | reverse complement strand
CCGGCCGCCGAGGAGGTCAAGCCCCGCAAGCGCACCACCAAGAAGGCCACCGCCGAAGCGGTCGCCACCGAGGTCGCGCCCACCGAGGACGCCCCCGCCGCGGTGAAGAAGGCGACCACCCGGAAGACGGCGGCCAAGAAGGCCGTCGCCAAGGCCCCGGCCGCCGAGGTCGCGGAGGTCGCGGAATCCGCCGAGGCGGTCCCCGCCCCGCGCCGTCGCACCCGGAAGGCCGCCGCTCCGGCGACCGACTGACGCGGCACCACCTGACGCGGTGTCGGGGCGGGCGGGCCGGCTGGCCCGCCCGCCCGCGCGTTTCCGGCCGACGGGCGACGCCCTATGCTCGGGACGGCTCCGCCGCCCGGCCGACCCAGGAGGACCTCGCGATGAGCACGCCGCCCTTCCTCGACCTGCCCGCCTGCGCCGCCGCCGTGCGGTTGGCCACCACGCGTGGGGAGTTCGCCGCGCTGCGGGCCGAGCCGGCCGGTCCGGTGCGCGGCACGGTGCTGCTGGTGCCCGGGTTCACCGGCAGCAAGGAGGACTTCATCGGGCTGCTCGAACCCTTCTCCGACGCGGGCTTCCGGGCCGTCGGCTACGACCAGCGCGGCCAGTACGAGACCGGCGGGCCGGCCGACCAGGACGCCTACGCGCTGCCCGAGCTGGCCCTCGACCTGCTGGCGGTCACCGAGTCGCTGACCGCCGAGGGCGCCGGCCTGCCGCACCTGCTCGGGCACTCCTTCGGCGGCATGGTGGCGCGCGAGGCCGTGCTGGCCGCGCCGGCCCCGCTGCCGTGGGCCTCGCTGGTGCTGCTCTCCACCGGGCCCGGTCCGCTCGATCCGCCGGAGGCGGACCGGACCAGGATGCTGATGGACGCCCTGCCCGTGTGGGACCTGGAGACCATCTGGCAGGTCAAGCAGCAGATGGCGGCCGGCGAGGACGACTCCACCGAGGAACTGGCGCCCGAACTCTCCGAGTTCCTGCACCGGCGCTGGCTGGCCAACGTCCCGCAGGCGCTGCTGGCCATGGGCGAGCGGCTGGTCGGCCAGGCCGACCGCACCGACGAGCTGGCCGCGGTCCCGCTGCCCAAGCTCTACGTCTCCGGCGAGGCGGACTACGCCTGGCCCGTCGAGGAGCAGGCGCGCACCGCCGAGCGGCTGGGCAGCCGGCACGTCGTGGTGCCCGGCGCCGGGCACTCCCCGAACGCCGAGCAGCCGGACCGCACCGCGGCCGAGCTGCTCGCATTCTGGTCCTCCGTCACCACCGGCTGAGCCCACCCCCGCCGGACACCACCCGGACCCGGGCGCCGCGGCGCTCGAGCGGAAGTCATGGGTCAAAAATCCTTAGTTACGGTAATATTTGATTCAGACCGGGAATGAATGCCCCCGCCCGCGCGGTTGATCCACGACGGATGCCAGGCGAAACAACGACTTCATCAGCGGGCAACCCCGGGGCAAACACCCGGCGTCACGCTGGCGGACAAGGCTCACCGCCCGTCCGCCGACCCGGCAGGGAGACCGGCAGCGAGGGGGACCCGATGGCACCGACCGCCGTACCGCGACCGATGAGCACCACCCCAGCACCGTCTCGGCAGCCGTCGAGGCCAGGAAAGGAGACGCCCATGCGCTTCGAGATCCTCCGACTGGACGACCCGCAGAGCTCCACCACCGATCGGCTGATCGCCGACGCGGAGACCGTCCGCCGCCTGGTGGAGGACGCCGCCCGCACCGGCGAGCGCCTCTACATCCGCCCGTGCCAGAGCACCTGACCCCGCACCGGCCGCCCGCCCCGGCCGTTCGGGTTCCTGACGCCCCGTCATCGATCGTTCGATGACGGGGCGTCGGCGCTCCTGCCCGGCGCTCGCCGCACCCTGGCGCGCCCCGGTCGACGTTTGCCGTCGAGCGGCGCGGGACATCCCCTAGCGGGGGCCGCCGCCCCGGCTCGCCCGTCCAGGACACCCGGATGTGCAAGCCGACGCCCTCCGTACGGGTGATCGTCCTTGACGCGGCGGACCGGAGGGAGGAGCGTTGGCTGTCATGAGGGGCGAGCCGAGTTGCCCGAGGTGCGGCGGTCGGGTGCGTGCCCCCGGGCTCTTCTCCGACACCTGGCAGTGCGACACGCACGGAGCAGTCCATCCGATGCAACCGGTGCTGCCGCCGAGCGTGGAGGCGCTGGGCGTCGCGGTGGCCCGCTCCCAGGTGCCGGTCTGGCTGCCCTGGCCGCTACCGGTCAACTGGCTGTACACCGGCATCGGTCATGCCGGAGACGACGTGTCGGGCGCCCGCGCCACCGCCGTCGCCTGCTCGGGGCCCGCGCCGCTCGGCGGCTTCGGCGAGCTGGTCCTGGTGGCCGAGGAGCTGGGCGTCGGTCTCGGCGCGCGCTATGCCGGGCTGCCCGGCCCCGATCCGGGCGACGCCATCTCGCTGCACAAGCCCGCCGACACCAAGCTGATGGCGGCCGGGCGCCCCACCCCGATGTGGCACGTCCAGGGTGTCCCCGACAACCGCGCGGTCTACGTCGGCGAGGCGCTGGGCCTCTGGCTCTGGGCGATCGCCTGGCCCGAGCAGTCCGCGCTGCTGATGTACGACGAGCTGGTCATCACCGATCTGCGGGACGCCGGCGCCGAGCTGGACCTGCTGCCCTGCGGAGCCCTCTCGCCGAGGCTGCTGGGCTGAGCCGCGGCTCGCCCGGCCACTGCGGCCGGCCCTACGGTCGGCCCGTCCGATCAGCCGTTCCGGTCGACCGGTCACGCTGGCTATTCTGGGCTGCTCCAGTCCGTCGGCACCTTGGAGTCCGCCCGTGCGCATCGACCTGCACGCCCACAGCAACGCCTCCGACGGGACCGACACCCCGGCCGAGCTGGTGGCGGCGGCCGTCGCGGCCGGACTCGACGTGGTCGCGCTGACCGACCACGACACCGTCTCCGGCTACCCGGCGGCGATCGCGGCCGTCCAGGCGCTGCCCGCCGGCCGGCGGCTGACCCTGGTGCCGGGCGCCGAACTCTCCTGCCGGGTCGACGGGATCAGCATGCACCTGCTGGCCTACCTGTTCGACCCCGAGGAGCCCGCCTTCGCCCAGGAGCGCGAGCTGACCCGCACCGACCGGTTCCGGCGCGCCCGGCTGGTGGTCGAGCGCTGCCAGGAGCTGGGCGCACCGATCACCTGGGAGCAGGTCGAGCGGATCGCCCAGGCAGGCTCGGTGGGCCGCCCGCACATCGCCAGCGCGCTGGTCGAGGCCGGCGTGGTGGCCACCGTCTCGGACGCCTTCAGCTCCGACTGGCTGGCCGACCGCGGCCGGGCCGACGTGCCGAAGCACGAGACCGACCCGTTCGAGGCGGTCAAGCTGGTCCGGGCGGCCGGCGGGGTGCCGGTCTTCGCCCACCCCGGCGCCGTCAAGCGCGGCCGCACCGTCTCCGACCAGGTGATCGGCGAGCTCGCGGCAGCCGGGCTCGGCGGCCTGGAGGTGGACCACATCGACCACGACGAGCCGACCCGGGCCCGGCTGCGCGCGCTGGCCGCCGAGCTCGGCCTGTTCACCACCGGATCCAGCGACTACCACGGCTCGCGCAAGACGGTGCGGCTCGGCGAGTTCACCACCGCGCCGCAGGACTACCAGGCGCTGCTCGACCAGGCCACCGGCGCCCGGCCGATCGTCGGCTGACGGCCGGTCAGTCCAGCGCCACCGCACGCCGCCGCGGGTCCCGCAGGTCGGTACCGCGCTCCAGCCAGCGCTCCTGCAGCGCGGTGGCGCCGTGCACCCGCTTGTGGGCCGCCTCGTTGGGCGTCATCGGCAGCAGCGGCAGGAAGCGCACCGGGTCGGCCGGCTCGTCCAGCTCGAGGTCCGCGACGAGGCCGCCGCTCTCGGCCGCCAGCACCGAGGTGAACGGCGCGCCCTCCCAGAGCGGCTCGCCGAGGTCGAGCGAGCTGCCTGGCGCCACCACCAGGCCCTCCACCTGCGGCGTCGCGGCGAAGGTGGCGAGCGCGCGGAGCACGTCGTCGCGCGGACCGCGCAGGGTCAGCAGCAGCTCGGCGCGGGGACCGCGGACCGGGTCGGTCAGCGTCGCGGTGGGGTCGGCCATCGGCGCCGCCGCCATGCCGAGCGTGGCGTAACGCACCAGGCCCTCGGTGTCCGGGCCGAACCGCAGCAGCTCGATCCGCTCGGCGCCCAGGAAGGTGATCGCGGCCCGGCCGCTCGGCTCGCCGAAGGTGGTGAGCAGTCGTGCCTCGACGGCGGCCAGCACCTCCTCGCGGGTCGGCCCCGCAGGGCCGTGCGGCTGGCTCGGGTCGCCGAAGAGCGGGAAGTCATGGGCCATACCCGCGAGCGTACCGCTCGGTAGCGTCGGCTCGGCCTCGGTGGCCGCGCTCTCAGCGACGCCCGCCGCGCACCACCAGGGCCAGCCCCAGCAGGATCAGCAGGACCGCCGGGTAGGCGGCCGCCGCCGGCCGCTGGCCGAGCCAGACGGCGGCGATCAGTGCCGCGCCCGGGGTCTCCAGCAGGATCGCGGTGGAGGTGACCGAGGGCCCCAGGGTGCGCACCACCCGGTTGCTGAGCGAGTGGCCGAGCAGCTGGGCGGCGACCATCAGCAGCGCGATCTGGCCCCAGGCGCCGGCCGGCCAACCGCCCAGGCGGACGCCGCCGACCAGGCAGACCACCAGCAGCACCAGGGCCGTGGTCGTGTAGCAGACCAGGGTGTAGGCGGTGGTGCTGACGGTCCGTCGGACCTCGGCACCCAGCAGCAGGTAGCCCGCCGCCGCCAGCCCGGCGCCGAGCGCCAGCGCGTCGCCCAGCAGCGCCCGTGAGGAGAGCGACAGGTCGACCCCGGTGAGCACCAGGACGCCGCCGAAGGCCACGCTCATGCCCAGCCAGACCAGCCGGGGCGGCCGGATCCCGGTGATCCGCAGCAGCAGGATGGTCCACAGCGGGGTGGTGGTGACCAGCGCCGTGGAGGAGGCCACCGAGGTCATCCGCAGGCTGGGCATCCAGAGCGCGAAGTGCGCCGCGAGCAGCACCCCGGCGGCCATCGCCAGCAGCAGCGCGCGGCGGCCGATCGCGCGCAGCTCCGCGCGGTGGCGCAGCAGGGCGTACGGGCCCAGCACGCCCACCGACATGAGGTTGCGCCAGCAGGCGATGGCGAGCGCCGGCGCGGCGGTGGCGCTGATCAGCGGTGCGGAGAGCGAGATGCCCGCGATCGAGACCGCGAGCAGCAGCAGGTCCGCCCTCGGCAGCCGGGGCGCGGCGGTGGACGACACCGACGTCGGCGCGGAGGCGGTCCGGTCGAGCAGTCGGTCAGCCACGGCGCTTGCGCCGCCCGAACACCAGCTTCGGCAGCCCGGCCGGGATCGGCTGCCGGGTGGTGACCGTGCTGGGCAGCGGGGCGGCGGCGTGCGAGTCCTGCGGCATGGCGCCGGGACGCTCGGTCAGCGGGCCGCTCGGCTCCAGCCGCAGCACCCGGCATTCGCGGGCCCAGCGCTCGCCGATGGTGTCGGTGTCGGGCGCGTTCAGCCGCTTGCCCTTGAGCTCGTCGACCGCACCCTGCCAGGCCTGGCCGCGCGGCTCGGTGACGACCACCCGGACCGCGAAGGAGACCAGTCGGCCCCCCTTGTCCTTGCTGCGGACGGTCACCTCGGCGCCGGCTCCGGCGGTCAGGCCGTGCAGCGGCTGCTCGCCGCCGTCGCCGACCAGGACCACGGCCCCGTCGTGCCAGGCGTGCCAGACCGGGCGACGCTCGGCCGAACCCTCGGCCCGCACCCAGAGCAGGCCGGACTTCTTCACGGCCTCCTCCAGCAGTGCGCGGTCCAGGAAGTCGTCAGCAGTCGCAGTCGTTCCGTCCATGCCGCACAGGGTACGGGGCGCGCCGCACGCCGTGGTCAGCGGTGCTGGACGCGCTGGACGGGTTAAGAAGGCGTTTGGATACCCTGACGTCCAAAGACGAGCGAGAGGACCTCGATGGCAGGGCAGAGCAGCCGGGTCTTCATCTCCCACCTCGCCGGGGTCGCGGTGTTCGACCCGAACGGCGACCAGGTCGGCCGGATCCGGGACGTGGTCGTCGCGCTGCGGATCGGCGGGCGCCCACCGCGAGTGCTGGGCCTGGTGGTCGAGGTGGTCGGGCGGCGGCGGATCTTCCTGCCGATGACCCGCGTGACCAGCCTGGAGTCGGGCCAGGTGCTGACCACCGGTGTGATCAACATGCGCCGGTTCGAGCAGCGCCCGACCGAGACCCTGGTGCTGGCCGAGTTGCTCGACCGCCGGGTCACCGAGACCGCCTCCGGCGCCGAGGCGACCGTGCTGGACGTGGCGATGGTGCAGACCCGGCTGCGCGAGTGGGAGATCAGCAAGGTCTTCGTGCAGCGCGGCCGCAGCAGCCGGCTGCGCAAGAACCGCGGCGAGGCGCTGACCCTGGACTGGGCCGCCGTCACCGGTTTCACCCTGGCCGAGGAGGGCCAGGGCGCGGCCAACCTGCTGGCCACCTTCGAGCAGCTGCGCCCGGCCGACCTGGCCGGCGTGCTGCACCACCTCTCGGCCAAGCGCCGCGCCGAGGTGGCCGCCGCGCTGGACGACGAGCGGCTCGCGGACGTGCTGGAGGAACTGCCCGAGGACGACCAGGTGGAGATCCTCGGCAAGCTCCAGGCCGAGCGGGCCGCCGACGTGCTGGAGGCGATGGATCCGGACGACGCCGCCGACCTGCTCTCCGAGCTGCCCGGCGACGAGGCCGAGCGGCTGCTCCAGCTGATGGAGCCGGAGGAGGCCGCCCCGTTGCGCCGGCTGCTCACCTACCAGGAGGACACGGCCGGCGGTCTGATGACCACCGAGCCGATCATCCTGGAGCCGGACGCCACGGTGGCCGAGGCGCTGGCCCGGGTGCGGATCTCGGACCACAAGCCGGCCCTGGCCGCCCAGGTCTACGTCTGCCGGCCGCCGAACGAGACCCCGACCGGCAAGTACCTGGGCACGGTGCACTTCCAGCGCCTGCTGCGCGAGCCGCCCTACACGCTGGTCGGCTCGATCGTGGACGGCGACCTGGACCCGCTGCCGCCGGACACCCCGCTGCCACTGGTCACCAGCTTCCTGGCCGCCTACAACCTGGTGGCGGCCCCGGTGGTGGACGAGGCGGACCACCTGCTGGGCGCCGTCACGGTCGACGACGTCCTGGACCACCTGCTGCCCGAGGACTGGCGCGAGGCCGCGCTGCACGGCGGCGGGGAGCACCACGACAACGAGGACGGAAGAGAGGCGCCCGGTGGACAGTGACCGCAAGCAGCGCTCGGGCGCTCGCGACGAGCCCGCCCGACAGCAGCGCCTCCAGGGCGAGTTGCGCGACCTGCGGCAGCTGCGCGAGCTGCGGGCCCGCGAGGGCAGCCGGACCCAGACCGTGCACGGCACCTCGGTGCGCTCCCGGCTCGACCAGCCGCGCACCGCCCGACCGGGCTTCTTCAGCCTGCCCGCCTACGACCCGGAGGCCTTCGGCAAGCTCTCCGAACGGATCGCGCGCTTCCTGGGCACCGGGCGGTTCATCGTCTGGATGACGGTGGTGATCATCATCTGGGTGCTCTGGAACACGCTGCTGCCGGGGTCGGCCCGATTCGACAGCTACCCGTTCATCTTCCTGACCCTGGTGCTCTCGCTGCAGGCCTCCTACGCCGCGCCGCTGATCCTGCTCGCGCAGAACCGCCAGGACGACCGGGACCGGGTCAACATGGAACAGGACCGGGCCCGCAGCGACCGCAACATCGCCGACACCGAGTACCTGGCCCGCGAGGTCGCCGCGCTGCGCCAGGGCCTGGGCGAGGTGGCCACCCGGGACTTCATCCGCTCCGAACTGCAGAGCCTGCTCAAGGAGCTGGAGGAGCGGCAGGGCGGTTCCGAGGTGGCCTGACCGGCTGTGATCACCAGCACGCTACCGGTCAGTCAGTGGGCCCGCGGCCGAGCCGTACCATCAAGGCATGGCCAATGAGACAGAGGTGGCGACCGGCGTGACGGAGGAGTCCGTCCGCGAGGCGCTGTCGACCGTGCAGGACCCGGAGATCAACCGCCCGATCACCGACCTCGGCATGGTGAAATCGGTGCAGCTCGCGGGCGGCACGGTGCGGGTCGCGGTCTACCTGACCGTCTCCGGCTGCCCGATGCGCGAGACGATCACCGACCGGGTGAAGACCGCGGTCGGCCGGATCCCCGGGGTGGACACGGTCGAGGTCGAGCTCGACGTGATGAGCGAGGAGCAGCGCAAGGAGCTCTCCCAGCTGCTGCGCGGCGGCGCCCCCGAGCGCGAGATCCCGTTCGCCAAGCCCGGCACGCTGACCCGGGTCTACGCGGTGGCCTCCGGCAAGGGCGGGGTCGGCAAGTCCTCGGTCACCGTCAACCTGGCCGCCGCGCTGGCCGCCCAGGGCCAGAAGGTCGCCGTGGTGGACGCCGACATCTACGGCCACAGCGTGCCGCGGATGCTGGGCGTCGAGGGGCGCCCAACCCAGGTCCAGGACATGATCATGCCGCCGTCGGCGCACGGCGTGAAGGTCATCTCGATCGGCATGTTCACCCCGGGCAACGCCCCCGTGGTCTGGCGCGGCCCGATGCTGCACCGCGCGCTGCAGCAGTTCCTGGCCGACGTCTACTGGGGCGACCTGGACGTGCTGCTGCTCGACCTGCCGCCGGGCACCGGCGACATCGCGATCTCGGTGGCCCAGCTGGTGCCGAACGCCGAGATCCTGATCGTCACCACCCCGCAGATGGCCGCCGCCGAGGTGGCCGAGCGGGCCGGCACGATCGCGCTGCAGACCCACCAGAAGATCGTCGGCGTGATCGAGAACATGTCCGGCATGCCCTGCCCGCACTGCGACGAGATCGTCGACGTGTTCGGCACCGGCGGCGGCCAGATCGTCGCCGAGGCGCTCACCCGGGCCACCGGCGCCACCGTCCCGGTGCTCGGCAGCATCCCGATCGACGTCCGCCTGCGCGAGGGCGGCGACGACGGCAACCCGGTCGTCCTGGCCGCCCCCGACTCCCCCGCCGGCGCCGCGCTGCGCGCGGTGGCCGACAAGCTCGGCGGCCGCCAGCGCGGCCTGTCGGGCCTCTCGCTCGGGCTGACCCCGAAGAACAAGTTCTGACCCGGTCTCAGCAACCGCTCGTTCAGGGCCTGGTGTAGGACGCCAGGTCCTGAACGGCGCTGAACCCCACCCCGTACGCGCTGACCCCGCGTCCGTAGGCGCCCAGCAGCACGCCCGGTGCCTCGCCGGCCAGCACCCAGCCGTACTCGGACTCGCGGTAGCGGAAGGGCTGCGGCAGGCCGTTGACGGGCAGCGTGAGCGGGGACCAGCCGGCGCCGCCGAGGTCGTCGGCCAGGTCCCAGGCGAGCGCGGTCTGCTGGTCGAGCCACTCCTGGCGGCGGCCGCGGGCCAGCTGGCCCGGCCAGGTGACGGTGAGCAGGCCGGAGCCGGCCAGCCAGGCGGCCGAGGAGGCCGAGGTGGCCTCCAGCACGCCGGTGCCGTCCGCGCTGCGCCGGCCAGGGCGGCGGGCCACCGTGACCACCACGGCGAACCGGCGCGGGCCGGGGGCCTCGGGCTGCTTGGGCGGCTGCTCACCGTGGCCCAGCGAGCCGTAGTCGATGCTGCGCGGCACGCCGGCGCGGTGACCGCCCGCACCGGCCTGGAGCAGCCAGCGCCGCCCGGTCCAGCCCTCGTCCAGGCCGTACCAGGGAAAGTCGGCGGCCTGGTACGGCGCCAGCGGGTCGGTGGGCTCGGCGGTCCGCCGACCCGGTACCTCCGCCGCCGCCTTGGCGGTGGCCGTTCCCACCGCGCGACTGCTCGTAGCGTCCAATCCGGGCCTCCTTGGCAACCTGTCGGGCACTCAGCACAATAGCGGCGCCGAACGGCGACACCCCGTCCGGCGAGGAGCCGGGCGGGGTGTCGTCATCGTGGCGGACTAGGGTCTGTCTGACAATTCGCGTCGCGCGCCCGACGGGAATTGTCAGACAGACCCTGGCGGCGGGGTCGGTACCGGGATGTCGGCGGAGCCTCAGGTGGCGTCCAGGTCGTACGGCGGGCGCTCGCCGGCGCCCAGCGGCGGACCGGCGTCGGCGGTCTTCAGCATGTTGATCCCGCCCGCGGCCGCGGCGGTCTTGCTGGTGGCGACCGTGCTGGCCGGCTTGTCGTCGAGCACCGACTTGAGGTCCAGGCCCTCGCGCAGGTCCTTCAGACCCAGCGGGTCGTCCTCGCCACCCATCAGGTTCTTGCGCACGAAGGTCTTCGGGTTGAGGTCCTCGAACTCGAAGTCCTTGAACTCCGGGCCCAGTTCGCTGCGGATGTCCGCCTTGGCGCTGTCGGCGAAGGCCCGAACCTTGCGGATGAAACCGGTCGCGTCCTGGATGAGCTTCGGCAACTTGTCCGGCCCGAAGATCACGATGGCCATGATGACCAGGGTGATCAGCTCGAGTGGGCCTATGTCGAAGAACACGTGAACTCCCAGCTGCTGGCGGACGATCCCGGTTCGGCCCGCGACACCGGCTCACTACAGCGTAATGGCCACCAGCGGGTCCTCGGCCCACGGACCGAAGAATCCGTGGTAAAGACCCGCTGGTGGCCCTGTCATGCAGGCCCGCCCTGGTTCACGGCAGCATGACGTGCCCGTGGATCACCGGGTTGACGGCCCGCGCCGTCGGCCCGGGCGTCAACAGGTCGAAGGAGTGGCCGCCGGGCGCGCCGAGCGGCAGGTCCACCGTCAGCGGACCGCTCAGCGGAGCCGCCGGCACCCCGCCGGGCACCTGCGGGGTGACCGCCGTGCCGTGCTGGTCGTCGGCCGGGTTCGGAGTGTCGCCCGCGACGGCGGCCAGGCCCAGGCTGCCGAAGCCGCCGAGCGCCACCGCCGCCACCGAGAACGCGCCGGCCGCCGCGACCACCAGCCGTCGACCGCGCGGCTGGCCGCCGGGGCCCGAGCGGGGCAGCGACACCGCGGGTCGCTGGCGCTCGGCGGTGCCGTCCGACCGGGCCGAGCCGCGCCGACCGGTCCACGGCCGCGGCTCGGATCCGTGGCCGGACCGCGGGTCGAGGCCCGGCAGCGGAGTGTCGGCGCCCAGCGCGCCGCCGCCGAACGAGGCACCCGCGCCGCGCCCGAAGGTGCCACCGGTCAGCCGGCTGCCGCCCAGGGTGGGCAAACCCGGCAGGCCCGGCAGGCCGGTCAGGCCCGCGCCGCCACCGGGACGGCCCGGCCCGCCGTCGAGGTCGTCGGGCTGCGCCGCGACCGCCAGCAGCCGGGCCATCAGCAGCCCCGACGGCCCGGGCGGCTCGGTGGTGGTGAGCCGGTGCTTGACCGAGCGGGCCTCCTCGGCCTCGCTCAGGCACTGCGGGCAGGTGGCCAGGTGCGCCTGGACCCGCTCGCGGTCGTCATGGCCGAGCTCGCCGTCCAGGTAGGCGGTCAACCGCTCGCCGAGGTGGTGCTCCTCCACCGCGGACGGCTCGCTCTGGCGCACGGCGATCGGCCGCAGCACGGGGACCTCCTGACGGGTGCTCTCCTGCCGCATCTGATCCTGCCGGGCGGGCGCCGGGCGCCGGGCGCCGGACCGGCCTGCGCCGCTCACGATCGCCTCCGCCCGCTCCCGCCCGCACCGGCCTCGGCGGCGCTCGCGACGGCGATCGCCGGCTCCGGCTGCTCCGAGCCGCCGCGCCGGACGCGACCGGGCGCGGCGCCCGGGGCCCGGTGCTTGAGCGCGGCGCGCAGGTGCGAGCGGCCGCGGTGGATCCGGCTGCGCACGGTGCCGAGCTTGACGCCCAGGGTGGCGGCGATCTCCTCGTAGGAGAGGCCCTCGATGTCGCAGAGCACCACGGCGGCCCGGAACTCCGGGGCCAGGGTGTCCAGCGCCTGCTGCACGTCGGCGTCGAAGTGGGTGTCGCTGAAGGCCTGGGCCGGGCTGGGCTCGCGGCTGGGCAGCCGCTCGGCGGCGTCCTCGGCCAGTGCGTCGAAGCGGATCCGCTGCCGACGGCGGACCATGTCCAGGAACAGGTTGGTGGTGATCCGGTGCAGCCAGCCCTCGAAGGTGCCGGGGGTGTAGGTGGAGAGCGAGCGGAAGACCCGGACGAAGACCTCCTGGGTGAGGTCCTCGGCGTCGTGCTGATTGCCCGTCAGGCGGTAGGCCAGCCGGTAGACCCGGGCGCTGTGCGCCTCGACGATCTCCTCCCAGCTGGGCGGGGTCCAACCCTGCGCGTCGGCCCCGTCGGTGAAGGTCGCGAGCGCGGCGGGGGCCGAGGACTCGGCGGTGGTGCCGTCGAACGACTGGTCCAGGGGGGTGTGCGCAGACTGGTTCATCACGGGCTTCGGCGTACGGGCCGACGAGGTGCCGCGGAGATGCCGCCGCACAGGGACGTCGCCCTCGGCCACACCTCCTCGGTTGGCTCTTCTGCCCAGCAGGGCCACCACCATATCCACCTCACCCGTCAGTTCTGGATAAAAGTGTGCTCATCCATCCGACCGCATGGCGTGCGGCCCGCCGCGCCCCTCGTCACCGGCGCCGTGCTGGGCCCACACTGGACCCACACCGGGTCCGCGGGCAGTCCCGTCGAGGCAGTCCCATCGACGCGGCCGAGACGCTCTCTGCCCGGTCCAACGGCCCGCCGCCGGACGCGGTTCCCACCCGGCCAGTAATCTGTCGCAGGAAATATCGACATCCTGCAGCGCCCCTACTCCCCAGGACCAGATCATCGACTTCGGGCCCGCGGCTGCGACCCTCGCCGACACGTACGTCGGCGAGGACGCCGTGCTGACCTACGCCAGGGCCCAGGCGGCCCGCACCGGGGTCCGGGCGATCGGCCCGAGCGGCGGGGCCTGCCTACGGCTGCTGGCGGCCGCGCTGGGCGCCAAGGCGGTGGCCGAGATCGGCACCGGCACCGGGGTCTCCGGCGTCTACCTGCTGCGCGGGATGCGCCCGGACGGCATCCTGACCACCGTCGACCCGGAGCCGATCCGCCAGGAGTTCGCCCGCGAGGCCTACCTGGCGGCGGGCTTCGCGGCCGGCCGGACCCGGTTCATACCCGGCCGCGCACTGGAGGTGCTGCCGCGGCTCGCCGACGGCCAGTACGACCTGGTGTTCTGCGACGGCGATCCGGCCGAGTCGCGGGCCTATCTCGCAGAATCGTTGCGCCTGCTGAGACCCGGCGGGGTGGTCTGCTTCGAAGGGGTGTTCCAGCAGGGCCGGCTGACCGATCCCGCACTGGACGACCCGGCCACCGGCGCGATGCGCGAACTGGTGCAGGCGGTGCGGGAGAGCAAGCAGCTCCTGCCCGCGCTGCTGCCGGTCAGCGACGGGCTGCTCTGCGCGGTCAAGCGCTGAGCGTCCCGGCAGCTGGGCGTCCCGGCACCCGACCGTCCTGCAAGCGACCGCTTGGCAGCCGGCAGGCCCGGCCGCCGGTCCGCACGGGCACGTCGGCGGGGCCCGGTTCCGCTGGTTCGCACCAGTGGCTCCGGGCCCCGTGGGGCGCGCTGCGCGCGCAAAGCGCGAGAGTCAGCCGCAGGCCTGCTTCAGGGCCTCACCCAGGGCGTTCGCCTCGTCCGGAGTGAGCTCCACCACCAGGCGACCGCCGCCTTCGAGCGGAACTCGCATGATGATGCCCCGCCCCTCTTTGGTGACCTCGAGCGGGCCGTCACCCGTCCGCGGCTTCATGGCCGCCATGCTCGTTCCCCTTCCTGCAACCGCTCAGCTACGTACCAGCAGTCCGTCCACCGCCGGTATCGAACGCATTGATCGGAAGCCATTATCCCGCATTCGGCGCCCCGATGACCAACATCACTCTTTACGCACCAGGGAGCACACCATCACAGAGGGGCTGATTCCGCCTCAGATCCCCCCTCGCCCGACCGGGCGAAGACTCATCAGTTGCCGGGCCAGGCCTGCCCGAGCCCGCTACCATCCGGGCGACCGGGGCCCTGCGGGCGGTCGAGCGACCGGACGCACGCAAGGGGCCGTAAAGGTGCGCTACCTCACACTCCCGCCGACCGGCGGGCTCCGGCATGCTGACTCAGGTCCGCGGTGTTACCGATCGGTTGGGAGCCCCACACATGTCCGACTCCGTCCTGTACGAGCTCGACGGCCCGCTGGCCGTCATCACCATCAACCGTCCGGACGCGATGAACGCGCTGGACGTCCCGACCAAGGTGGCGCTGCGCGACACCGTGACCGAGGCGGCGGCGGACCCGGCGGTGCGCGCGGTGCTGCTGACCGGCGCGGGCGACAAGGCGTTCTGCGTCGGCCAGGACCTCAAGGAGCACCTCGGGCTGCTCAAGCGGGCCGACGAGACGGGCGAGCCGCCGCTGAAGACGGTCGCCGAGCACTACAACCCGCTGGTGCGGGCGCTGGCCGGGATGCGCAAGCCGACGGTGGCCGCGGTCGGCGGGGTGGCGGCCGGCGCCGGGGCCTCGCTCGCCTTCGCCTGCGACTTCCGGATCGTCGCCGAGACGGCCGGGTTCAACACCTCCTTCGCGGGCGTGGCACTGACCACCGACTCGGGCGCGTCGTGGACGCTGCCCCGGCTGGTCGGCCACGCCAGGGCCACCGAGCTGCTGATGTTCCCGCGCACCGTCAAGGCCGCCGAGGCGCTCACCCTGGGCCTTGCCACCCGGGTCGTCCCGTCCGCCGAACTCGCCGCCACCGCGCGTGAGTTCGCCCTGCGACTGGCGAACGGGCCGACCGTGGCGTACGGCGCGATCAAGGCCGCGCTGGACTTCGGCGCCACGCACTCGCTGAGCGAGACGCTGGACAAGGAGGACGAGTTGCAGACCCTGGCCGGGGCCAGCGAGGACCACCGGATCGCGGTGGCCGCCTTCCTGGCCAAGGAGACGCCGAAGTACGTCGGCCGGTAGCCCGACCGGCAACTCGACCGGCTGACGGTGGGTCAGCGGGCGTGGCAGTCGGCCAGGTGGTCGTTGACCAGCCCGCAGGCCTGCATCAGCGCGTAGGCGGTGGTCGGGCCGACGAACCGGAAGCCGTGCCGCTTGAGCTCCTTGGCCAGCGCCGTGGACTCCGGCGTGATCGCCGGCACCTCGCCCAGGGTCCGCGGCGCGGGCCGGGCCGGATCACCGGCGAACCGCCAGATCAGCGCGTCCAGGCCGCCGTCCAGGTCCTGGGCGGCGCGGGCGTTGGCGACGGCCGCGGCGATCTTCAGCCGGTTGCGGATGATCCCGGCGTCCGCCAGCAGCCTGGCCTCGTCCGCCTCGGTGAAGGCCGCCACCTCGGCGATCCGGAAGCCCGCGAAGGCGGCCCGGAAGCCCTCCCGGCGGCGCAGGATGGTGATCCAGGACAGGCCCGACTGGAACGCCTCCAGGCAGACCCGTTCGAACAGGGCGTCGTCGCCGTGCACCGGCTTGCCCCACTCGGTGTCGTGGTAGACCCGGTAGTCGTCGGTCGACTCGCCCCAGGGGCAGCGCAGCAGGCCGTCCGGGCCGGGCTGGAGGATCGTCACTCCTGCTCCGCGCGTCCGGGCGTGTCCGCGCGGTCGGCGCCGTGCGCGTGGGCGGCGCCGTGCTCGACCACCGTGGCCCCCTCGGCCGCCGCGCCGGGCTCGGCGCCCTCCCGCACCGCCACCGCGGCCTCCAGCTCGGCGATCCGCGAGTCGCGGTACGCGAGCTCGGCGCCGAGCCGGTCCAGCACGTCGTCCACCTGGTCCATCCGGTAGCCGCGCACCGCCATCGGCAGCCGGATCTCGTCGACGTCCTGCCGGCTCAGCGGACGCTCCTGCGGCAGCCTGCCGGCGATCCGGTCGTGCACGGCCTCCGGCAGCGCACCGCCGCCGCCCAGCGCCACCAGCGCGGCACCGCCGACCACCACGGCCATCGCCACCACGATCACCCAGAACACGAGCTGTCCTCCCGACACGTGAGTATGCGGCCGAGTGAGGGATCATGGTCCCTGGGAAGGCCGGGGCCCCATCATCGCACCAGGGTCCCCCTGGATCGATACCGGCGAGACCCGCGATACCCGCCTGTGATGACTGGAGGAGCGAGGGTGGCACTGCGCCTGGGACCGCGTGAGTTCGGCGCGGAGGAACTGGTCATCATGGCCATCGTCAACCGCACCCCGGACTCCTTCTTCGACCGCGGCGCCACGTTCGCCGACGAGGCCGCCTTCGCCGCCGCCGACCGGGCGATGGCCGAGGGCGCGGCGATCCTGGACATCGGCGGGGTCAAGGCCGGGCCCGGCGAGGAGGTGACGGTCGAGGAGGAGCTGCGGCGCACCGTGCCGTTCGTCGCCGAGCTGCGCAAGCGCCACCCCGAGGCCGTGATCAGCGTGGACACCTGGCGGCACGAGGTGGGCGAGGCGGTCTGCGAGGCCGGCGCCGACCTGCTGAACGACGCCTGGGGCGGGGTCGACCCCGAGCTCGCCGCAGTGGCCGCCCGCTTCGACGTGGGCCTGGTCTGCACCCACGCCGGCGGCGCCGAGCCGCGCACCCGGCCGCACCGGGTCGGCTACCAGGACGTGATGGCGGACATCCTGCGGGTCACCGTCCAGCTGGCCGAGCGGGCCGCCGCGCTCGGGGTGCGACGGGACGCGCTGATCATCGACCCCGGGCACGACTTCGGCAAGAACACCCGGCACTCGCTGGAGGCGACCCGGCGGCTGCCGGAGATGACCGCCACCGGGTTCCCGGTGCTGGTCTCGCTCTCCAACAAGGACTTCGTCGGCGAGACCCTGGACCAGCCGGTCGACCGGCGGCTGCTCGGCACCCTGGCCACCACCGCCGTCTCCGCCTGGCTGGGCGCCCGGATCTACCGGGTGCACCAGGTGGCCGAGACCCGGCAGGTGCTGGACATGGTCGCCTCGATCCAGGGCACCCGTCCCCCGGCGGTGGCCCGCCGGGGGCTGATGTGACGCACCCGACCGGCCGGGCCCGACGCCCGCTCAGATCTCGCCGTTGGGCCGGCGGGACTCGGCGAGGATCTTCAGCACCTCGTCGATCTCGTCGGTGACGTGGAACAGCTCCAGGTCGGCCGCCGAGGCCTTGCCCTGCGCCACCAGGGTGTCCCGCAGCCAGGCGACCAGGCCGCTCCAGTAGGCGCTGCCGAAGAGGATCACCGGGAACCGGGTGACCTTCTTCGTCTGCACCAGGGTCAGCGCCTCGAACAGCTCGTCCAGCGTGCCCAGGCCCCCGGGCAGCACCACGAAGCCCTGCGCGTACTTCACGAACATCGTCTTGCGGACGAAGAAGTAGCGGAAGTTCAGGCCGAGGTCGACGTACTCGTTGAGCCCCTGCTCGAACGGCAGCTCGATGCCGAGCCCGACGCTGAGACCGCCCGCCTCCGAGGCGCCGCGGTTGGCGGCCTCCATCGCGCCGGGGCCGCCGCCGGTGATCACCGCGAAGCCGGCCTCGGCCAGCGCCCGCCCGATCGCCACCCCGGACGCGTACTCGGCCGAGTCGACCGGCGTCCGGGCCGAGCCGAAGACACTGACCGCCGCCGGGAGTTCGGCGAGCGCGCCGAAGCCCTCGACGAACTCCGAGGTGATCCGCCAGACCCGCCAGGGGTCGGTGTGCAGCCAGTCGGTCGGTCCGGTGGTGTCCAGCAGGCGCTGGTCGGTGGTGCCCGGCTCGACCTGGTCCCGGCGCAGCAGCACCGGGCCCTTGCGCCGCTCCGGCCAGGTCCTCTTCGGCGGCTGCGCCCCCGCGGGGGTCGGCTCCACCAGCTCCGGGCCGTGCCCGAAGCTCCGTTCGTCTGCGCCGTCCTGCGCTGATGTCCCTGTCATGACGAAACTCTACGCCCGGCCCGGGTTCCTGACGGGGAACCTTTGGCAGGCGGGCAGCTGACGGGAGGGCGACGCCTTGTTCACCTCCCGCTCGGTTCGGCGCCCGCCCACCGCGTCACGCGCCGCCGGTGAGCCAGGCGCGCAGCTTGCGCTCGACGTCGGCGATCGCCGCCAGCGAGACGTGCTCGTCCCGCTTGTGCGCCAGGTTCGGATCACCGGGGCCGTAGTTGACGGCGGGCACGCCGAGCGCGCTGAACCGCGCCACGTCGGTCCAGCCGAACTTGGCCCGGGCCTCGCCCCCGGTGGCGGCCAGGAAGGCCTGGGCGGCCGGCTGGGAGAGGCCGGGCAGCGCGGCGGGCGAGATGTCCACCACCTCCAGCGCGAAGCCCGCGAAGACCTCGCGCAGGTGTGCCTCGGCCTCGGCCACGGTCCGGTCCGGCGCGAACCGGAAGTTGACGGTCACCACGCACTCGTCGGGGATCACGTTGCCGGCCACGCCGCCGGTGATGCCGACCGCGTTGAGGCCCTCGCGGTACTCCAGGCCGTCGATCTCCACCCGGCGCGCCTGGTAGGCGGCGAGCCGGCCGAGCACCTCGGCGGCGTGGTGGATGGCGTTCTCGCCGTTCCAGCTGCGGGCCGAGTGGGCCCGGACCCCGGTCAGCATGACCTTGACCCGCAGGCTGCCCTGGCAGCCGCCCTCGACCATCGCGCCGCTCGGCTCCATCAGCACCGCGAAGTCGGCGGCCAGCCAGTCGGGATGCCGGGTCACCAGGTGGCCCAGGCCGTTGCGCACCGCGTCGACCTCCTCGCAGTCGTAGAAGACGAAGGTGAGGTCGCGGTTGGGCTCGGGCAGCGTGGCGGCCAGCCGGAGCTGGACGGCCACCCCGGACTTCATGTCCGCGGTGCCGCAGCCCCAGAGCAGGTCGCCGTCCAGGCGCGAGGGCACGTTGTCGGCGATCGGCACGGTGTCCAGGTGGCCGGCCAGCACCACCCGCTCGGCCCGGCCCAGCCGGGTGCGGGCCACCACGTTGTTGCCGTACCGGTCGACGGTCAGGTGCGGCAGCGTGCGCAGCGCGGCCTCGACGGCGTCGGCGAGCGCCCGCTCGTCACCGCTGACCGAGGGGAAGTCGACCAGTTGGGCGGTGAGCGCACCCCCGTCCAGCGTCAGGTCGAGGGCGGTCGGGACACTGGTTTCGGACAGGCTGCTCATGGTCGGCAAGCCTAGATCCTGTCCGGTCGATCCTGTCGGCTGCGACACCACCGGCTGACGCCGCGGGGCGCGTGGCGGGGGCTGCCGCGGCACGCGCCGCGGGTCGAGACGGTGGCACGGTGCAACCGCTGCGGACCGCACATTCGTCCGCACTGGTGGTGACTGAGTACGGTGTGCCAGGACAACGCGAGGCGAGAGGGGCCACGGTGGCCATCGAGGAGGACACGGCCCATGGCGGTCGGCGTCGGCGGCGACCGCTGCGCTGGGTGCTGACGGCGCTGCTGCTGGTGGGCGCGGTGATCGCGGGCCTGGTGCTGTGGAACCGGAACCACAACGCGCTGGCGGCCGAACAGTGCACGGTCACACCGGCGGGCGGCCAACCGCTCTCGATGGACCTGGACCAGGGCTCGAACGCGGCGACCATCGCCGCCGTGACGATCTCCCGCGGGCTGCCGGAGCGGGCGCTGACCATCGCGCTGGCCACCGGGCTGCAGGAGTCCAAGCTGCGCAACCTGGCGGGCGGTGACCGCGATTCGGTCGGCCTCTTCCAGCAGCGGCCGTCCCAGGGCTGGGGCACCGAGCAGCAGATCCTCGACCCGGTGTACTCGACCAACAAGTTCCTGGACGCGCTGGTGAAGGTGCCCGGCTACGCCCGGCTGCCGCTCACCGAGGCGGCCCAGGACGTGCAGAAGAGCGGCTACCCCGGCGCCTACGCCAGGCACGAGGCGGACGCCACCGCGCTGGCCGAGGCGCTGACCGGCCGGGCGCCGGCCGCGTTCAGCTGCACGGTGCACGAGTTCGCCCAGCCGCTGACGGCCGACAACAGCGACTCCTCGCCCGGCCCCACGGCCGGCGCGACGTCGTCGACCTCCGACGCGGCGCGGCAGCTGACCGACCGGGTGCGCCGCGAGTTCGGCCAGGCCGTCAGCGCGGCTCCGAGCGCCGGGAACGGCACCCCCGGTACGGCGCTGGCCCTGACTCCCAACCAGTCGGCCAACACCGACTCCGGCCCGGCCGCGCAGACGCAGAGCGGCTGGGCGGTGGCGCAGTGGGCGGTGGCGCACGCCCAGGAGCTGGGCATCGGCAGCGTGGCCTACGACGGCAAGGGCTGGCGGATCGACCGCTCGGCCTCCGGCTGGCAGGCCCAGAGCACCGCGAGCTCGACGAACCAGGTGCTGGTCACGCTCGGGATGCCCACCGCCAAGAAGTGAGCTGTCAAGCGCTCGTCAGCCAGAGTTGACGAATGCTCAGCCGAGTGCCCCTCCGACGGGTGAATCGGGTCACGCCACCTTGACGCATCCAAGGAGGTGGCGACACCCGCCACGACGGCCGCCGGGCCCATCGTCACGCGCCACACCGAGCTGGTCAGGCAAGGGCAGTGACGTTTCTTCGGTCGGGTCCGGCAGCGCCGTCGCGAGCAGGGCGGCAGAAAAGCGATCATGCGATCTTTAGTCGCTCTTTACGCTCCGCCGCCGAAACCTTCTCGCTCCTCAAGCGGTAATCACGGCGTCCGCCCGGCGGACCTGTCGTGTCGTCACTTCTTAGGAGCACCATGTCCCTCCCCCTCACGCGCCGGATCGCCCAGGCCGCACTGCTCGTCGCGGCCGGAGCGACCCCGCTGGTCGCCGCCGGGTCGGCGTCCGCCGCCGACCTGGTGCCGCACGGCACCGACCTCGGCAAGGGGATCAGCAGGCTGGACGGCGTCACCGCGAACTCGAACCTGAAGGGCGAGGCACACCAGCTGGGCCAAGCGCTGGGCACCACCGGCGCGGTGGTGAGCGGGACGGCGCTGCCGGCCGCCACCGACGCCGCGGCCACGGCCGCCAGCGACAAGCTGCCGGACAGCGGCCGGCTGCTGGACCCGCTGGGCCACCACGACGGCGCCACCACGGCCGCCGACGGCCCGCTGACCGATCTGGCCGGCAAGCTCTCCACCCTGGCGCCGCTGACCGGCGGCGCACTGCCGGGTGGCGCGCCGCGCGCGATGCCGGCCACGTCCTCGATGCCCGGCCTGCCCTCCTCGCCGCTCTCCGGCGTCGGCTCGCTGCCCGCCCCGCCCACCGTGAGCGGGGTGGACAAGGTGGTGAACGCCGACACGCTGAACAACCCGGTCGCCGCCGCCAGCCACCTGGCGGGGCAGATTCCGGCCACCAGCAGCCTGGCCGGCTCGCTGCCGAGCGAGGACCGGGTGGCCTCCGCGCTGCCCGCCACCGGCCGGCTGGCGGACTCGCTGCCCGCGACCGGCAACACCCTCGGCTCGGTGCCGCTGGTCGACCAGCTGGGCGGCCAGCTGCCCGTCGCCCAGCAGTTGGGCACGCTGCCGGGCGCCGACCACCTGACCCACGGGATGCCGAACAGCGGTGACCTGCTGCACCCGACCCAGGCCGCCGACGCGCTGCACTTGCAGGAGCTGACCGGCCAGGCCGGCGAGAGCACCCACCGGCTGGGCGGGATCCCGGACCTGGGCGCCGTGACCAACCTGCTGGGCGGGCTGGGCGGCACCACGCAGCACCTGCCCACGGTGAACTGACCCCGGGCGTACGCCGGGACATTCGCTGGAAAGCAGAGAGCGGATGACGGCTGACAGAGTCTGATATCTGTCAGCCGTCATCCGCTCTCGCGTTTCTGCCAGCCCACTGACGTTAGTGGGACGACGGCTGCGGGATGACGTCATCCCGCTGACGTCAGCGCGACACCGCCGGCACATTGCCGACGGCCCACGCCCGTCAGCCCCCCAGCCGCCGCACCGCCGCCGCGACCCGCTCGTCCGTCGCCGTGAAGGCGACCCGGACGAACCGCTCACCGGCCGGCCCGTAGAAGTCCCCGGGCGCCACCAGGATGCCCAGCTCGGCCAGGTGCCGCACGGTCTCCCAGCACGGCTCGTCCCTGGTGGCCCACAGGTAGAGGCTGGCCTCGGAGTGCTCGATCCGGAACCCGTGCCCCTCCAGCGCCGCACGCAGCGCCGCACGCCGCGCCGCGTACCGGGCCCGCTGCTCCGCCACGTGCGCGTCGTCGCCGAGCGCCGCGATGGTGGCCGCCTGCACGGGAGCCGGCACGATCATGCCGCCGTGCTTGCGGATCTCCAGCAACTCCCGCACCACCACCGGGTCGCCCGCCACGAAGGAGGCGCGGTAACCGGCCAGGTTGGAACGCTTGGAGAGCGAGTGCACGGCCAGCAGCCCCTCGTGCGAGCCGCCGCAGACGTCGGCGCGCAGCACCGAGACCGGCTCCGCCTCCCAGCCCAGCTCCAGGTAGCACTCGTCACTGACCAGCAGCACCCGGTGCTCCCGGGCCCAGGCCACGGTCCGCCGCAACTGATCGGCCGTCAGCACCCGACCGGTCGGGTTGGACGGCGAGTTCAGCCAGAGCAGCCGAACCCGCGCGGGGTCCAGCTCCGCGACGTCCTCGTACTCGACCGCTTCGGCGCCGCAGAGCCGGGCGCCGACCTCGTAGGTCGGGTAGGCGAGCCGCGGGTAGGCCACCTGGTCACCGGGGCCCAGGCCGAGCTGCCCGGGCAGCCAGGCCACCAGCTCCTTGGAGCCGATGGTCGGCAGCACCGCGGTCGGCTCGACCTCGGCGCCGCAGCGCCGCCGCAGCCAGTCGGCGATCGCCGCGCGCAGCTCCAGCGGCCCCCAGACGGTCGGGTAGCCGGGGGTGTCGGTCGAGGCCGCCAGCGCCTTCTGGATCAGCTCCGGGACCGGGTCCACCGGCGTGCCCACGGAGAAGTCGCACAGCCCGTCCGGGTGGGCCAGCGCCGTCGCCTTGTACGGCTCCAGCTTGTCCCAGGGGAAGACCGGCAACAGATCGGATACGCGGCGCGCCGCCCCCGGGTGACCCGGAAACGGCGCGCGCGGTTCGTTGGTGCTCACTGGCTCAGTGCTCGTCCTGGTTCTGCGGCGGCAGGGCGGCGATGAAGGGGTGGTCCCGCTCGATCAGGCCGAGCTTGGAGGCACCACCGGGCGAACCGAGGTCGTCGAAGAACTCGACGTTCGCCTTGTAGTAGTCCTTCCACTCCTCCGGGGTGTCGTCCTCGTAGAAGATCGCCTCGACGGGGCAGACCGGCTCACAGGCGCCACAGTCGACACACTCATCCGGATGGATGTAGAGCGAGCGCTCGCCCTCGTAGATGCAGTCAACCGGGCACTCTTCGATGCACGCCTTGTCCTTGACGTCGACACAAGGCTGCGCGATGACGTAGGTCACGCTGTCGTTCCTCCTCGGTTGGGCCGGTGCCCAAACTATCTTCTTGCGTGCGCGGGTGAGCGCGGCGTCGTCGATGCCCGCCCCTAGTATCGCGGGTCAGAGACCACAAATGCACCGGAGGTCAGCTTGAGCGGCACCCCGATTCCGGTCGGCGCCAAACCCGAGGTCCGGATAGACCCCTCTGACGTGGGACGACGCGTCTCGGTACGGCGGATCGAGGCGGCCGTCGACCCGGCCACCGGGCGGGCGTCGTTCCGCGATGTGATCGGTGTGCTCACTTCGTGGAACGATCATGAGCTGATCGTAGTCGCCAGGGACCGCTCCGAAACGCGGATTCCGGTCAATCGCTTGGTCGCCGGCAAGGTGGTCCCGCTCTTCCCCGCCAGGACCGTGCCGCTGCCCGCGGTCGACCCCGTCGAACTGCAGCGGATCGCCGCCCGCGGCTGGCCCGCCGTCGAGCAGCAGCCGCTCGGCGAGTGGACGCTGCGGGCCTCGGCCGGCTTCACCCGCCGGGCCAACTCGGTGCAGGCGCTCGGCGACCCGGGCCTGCCGCTGCCGCAGGCCCTGGACCGGGTCCGGGCCTGGTACGCCGAGCGCGCGCTGCCCGCCTGGCTCGAGGTGACCGTGCCCGGCTCGCCGGCCGGACTGACCGAGCAGCTGGACCTGCTCGGCGCCAGGTACTCCCCCACCCAGGTGCGCACCGCGTCGCCGGCCGCGCTGGTCGAAGCGGGCCGCGGCGGCGCTGCCGACCGGGTGCGACTGTCCCGCGAGGCGGGCGCCGACTGGCTCTCGGTCTACCGGCGGGCGAGCGGCGATCCGGCCCAGGACCGGGCCGCCCGCCAGGTGCTGCACGGCGGCCCCTCGGTCTGGTTCGCGACCGTGCCCGACCCGCACGGCCCGGCGCCGCTCGCGATCGGACGGTGCGTCATCGACGGTCCGTGGGCCTGTTTCGGGGCCGTCGAGGTGCGCCCCGAGGCACGCCGGCAGGGCCTGGCGACGGCCGTGATGGCAGCGCTGGCGGCGCGCGCCGCCGAGGAGGGCGCGCGCGGCGCCTACCTGCAGGTGGAGGCCGAGAACAGCGGTGCGCTCACGCTCTATGACGGACTCGGCTTCACGACCAGTCACACTTACCACTACGCCTGTCTTCCGCAGGCGTACCCGTCCGCGTAGGTTCCCCGCAGACGCCGTTGCCCAGACGGGCTGACCACAGCCCGGGAACCAGTGAGCCCCGCACGCCGAGAGCCGTCACGCACGAAAGCCGCCGCAGCCACCGTGACCGAGCAGAGCAGAGCCCGTTTCCGCGCCGAGGCCAGGTCCGAGCAGCCCGATCCGGTGCTGCTCTGCCTGTTGGCCGCGGCCGAACACACCCTGGCCGACTCCGGCTGGCCCCCGGACGACGACCCGCAGCCGCCGCCGACCCTCGAGGCGCTGCTGGCCGCCTGCCACGCGGCGCTGGACCGGCACGCGGCGACGGTGCGCCACGCGGTGGCCGAGCGCTGTCCGGCCACCCCCGAGGAGACCGCCGCGCTGCTGGCGGCGGTGCTCGGCGGGCGCGACCGCTTCCACGGGCAGCCCTCGGACTACCGGCGGCTGGAGTCCTCGTTGCTGCCCGAGGTGCTGCGGCGCCGGCGCGGGCTGCCGATCATGCTGTCCCTGGTCTGGTCGGCGGTGGCCGCCCGGGCCGGGCTGACCGTGCACGGCATCGCGCTGCCGGGCCACTTCATCGTCGCGGTCGGCGGGCCGGTACCGGACGACGAGTACGTGCTGGCCGACCCCTTCCACGGCGGCCGGCTGCTCTCCTCCGAGGATGCCGCCGCGATCGTGATCGCCGCCGGGCACCGCTTCACGCCCGAACTCCTGACACCGGCCCAGCCGCTGGACGTGACGCTGCGGGTACTGGGCAACATCCGGGCCTGGGCCGGCGAGCGGCCGGAGCAGGCCAGGGTCCAGCTCTGGGCGACCGAGCTGTCCCTGCTGCTCCCGCGCCACCCGGCCCAGTTGCGCCTGGAGCGGGCCGAACTGCTGGTCCGCACCGGCGACTTCCTCGGCGGCGCGGCCGAAATGGACGACTACGCGCGGATCCTGGACGCCTTCGACCCGGAGTCCGCCGCCCGGGTCCGCCGGGACGCCAGGGCGGCCCGGCACCGGCTGAACTGAGCCCGCCCCCGGATCCCGTCCTGACCCACCGTCACATCCACCCCTTCGCCTCGGCGATCCGGACCGCCTCGGCGCGGTTGCGGGCCCCGGTCTTCTGGATCGCCATCGAGAGGTAGTTGCGTACGGTGCCCTCGGACAGGTGCAGCCGGCGGGCGATCTCGGCGTTCACCGCACCGTCCGCGGCCGCCGCCAGGACCTCCAGTTCGCGCCCGGTCAGCGGGTTGGCCCCCTCGGCCAGCGCGGCCGCCGCCAGCGTCGGGTCGATCACCCGCTCGCCGCGCAGCACCCTGCGCACCGCCTCGGCCAGCTCGGCCGCCGGCGCGTCCTTGACCAGGAACGCGTCCGCCCCCGACTCCATCGCCTTGCGCAGGTAGCCGGGCCGCCCGAAGGTGGTGGCGATCACCACCCTGGTGCCCGGGCTGCGCCGCCGCAGTTCGGCCGCCGCCTCGATCCCGGTCATCCCGGGCATCTCGATGTCCAGCACCGCCACCTGCACCCGGTGCGCGAGGACGGCCTCGACCACCTCGTCCCCGCGCCCCACCTGCGCGACGACGTCGATGTCACCCTCCAGCCCGAGCAGCGCGGCCAGCGCCTCCCGGACCATCCCCTGGTCCTCGGCGAGCAGTACCCGGATACCGCCCGCGCTCTGATCATCAGTCATGCGGCCGACCCTAACGTTGGCTAAGTGGTGACCTTGACACCGAGCGGCACCAGTGCTCGTAGCCGGAAGCCCTTGCCGCCGCGACCGGGCGAGGCCTCCAGCCGGCCGCCGACCAGCGCGAGGCGCTCGTCCAGCCCGGACAGGCCGTTGCCGGGGGCCGACTTGCCGGGCCCGCGGCCGTTGTCGGTGATCTCCAGGACCACGAACCGGGCGCCGTCGCCGTCCCAGGTCTCGTCCAGGGCCAGGCTGCAGAGGGTGGCACCGGCGGCGTGCCGGACGATGTTGGTCACCGACTCGCGCAGCACCCAGGCCAGCGTCTCGGCCTCGGCGGCGCCGAGCCCCGGCTGGTCCTCGGCCAGCTGGGCCGGCGCCACCAGGCCGACCCCCGCGGCGGCCAGCGCGCTGCGCGCGGCGGCCAGTTCGACCGGCAGGGTGGGCTTGCGGTAGCCGCTCACCGCACTGCGCACGTCGATCAGCGACTGCCGGGCCACCTGTTCGATCTCGGCCACCTGGGTCCGGGCGGCCTCGCCCTTCTCGGCGTCCATGAACCGCCCGGCCAGCTCGCTCTTCAGCGTGATCAGCGAGAGCGAGTGCCCGAGCAGATCGTGCAGGTCGCGGGCCATCCGCAGCCGTTCCTCGGCGGCCGCCAGCTGGGCCGCGGTCTCGCGTGCCTCGCGCAGCTCGCGCATCGCGCCGACCAGCCGTTGCATGCCGGTCATCGCCGCTCCGCTGAGGAAGGTCGGGACCAACAGGCTGGCCAGCGACCCGCTGCCGGCGCCGGTCGCCAGCCCCTCCACGGCCACCACCGCGGTGGTGACGGCCACTCCCGTGAGCGCGATCCGCAGCGGCAGCACCGCGCCGACCGCGACCGACAGGTACGGGAACAGGCCCAGCCAGTTGCCGCTCAGGGTGCACCCGGTGATGACCGCGATCGACGCCATCAGCGCCAGAAGCGGGTAGCTCCCCGGCCAGAGGACGCCTCGCATCGAGCGGAAGAAGACCAGGACCAGGTAGCCGCCGAGGAAGATCGCCAGCGCCGCCCAGCCGACCACCTGCACCGGCACGCAGTAGCCGCCGGTCAGCAGGTCCCGCACCGGGTAGTACAGGTAGGCCATCCACAGCAGCATCCAGCAGAGCTTCACCAGCGTCTGCCTGCGGGTCTCCGGGGTGGAGCCGGGATAGGACGGCGGATGGGAGCGCCGCCGGCCCTCCTGCCCGAGCTGGTCGGGTCGGTGGTCCGAAGGCGCGGCGGGCATGCGGGACATCATGCCTGCCTGGTGTCCCGGCGGTACAGGACGCCGGCGGCGGCCACGAAGACCACCAGGAAGCCGAGCATGCCGGTGGCGGCCGTGGTGTCGAACCCGACGCCGGGCCGGATGAAGGCGGCCAGCTGGTTGTAGAGGTAGACCGGGTTGAACCGGGCGATGCTCTTCAGCGTCCCGGAGACCGGGAACCAGGTGCCGCCGAAGGCGGACATCAGCATGTAGACGATCATCACGATCGGCTGCACCGCGCTGGGCTCCGCCGCGTAGCCGAGCGCGACTCCGAGCGCCGCGAAGACGAAGCTGCCCAGCCAGATCGCCGCGACCAGCCCCAGCCACTGCCCGGCCTCCAGCCGCACGCCCTCGGCCGCGCCGAGCGCGAAGACCACCACGATGGCCGGCAGCGTGGTCGCCGCGCAGGAGCAGATCTTGGCCACCGCGTAAGCCCGCCCGGGCAGCGCGGTCAGCCGCAGCTGGCGCACCCAGCCGCTCTTGCGCTCCAGCGAGATCCGCTGCGCGCTGCCGGTGAGCACCGCGCCGACCGCGCCGAAGGTGGCCATCGAGACCATGAAGTACGACTTGGCGCTGACCCCGCCGGGCATGCCGTTGCCGTACGCGCTGACGAAGAAGAAGTACATCAGCGCCGGGTAGAGGACGGTGAAGAACAGGTACCGCCGGTTGCGCAGGGTGCGCAGGATCTCCAGCTTGATCAGGGTGGTCATCGCACGCTCTCCGTCCCGCTGGGGCTCGCGGTCTGCGAGTCCTGCTCGTCCTGTTCTCCGGTGATGGTGAGGAAGGCCTGCTCCAGGCCGAGGCTGGTGACCTCGAGACCGCGCGGGTAGCAGCCCGTCCGGTAGAGCGCGGCCACCACGGCGTCCGCGTCGGTGGACCGGATCCGCACGGTGCGCACCCCGGTGCCCTGGCCGCTGACCTCCAGCGCCACCAGGCCGGGCAGCGCGCGCAACGCGGCCTCCTCGATCAGGCCGTCCGCGTCGTGCAGTTCGAAGCTGACCCGGCGGGCGCCGGCCTTGGCCTTGATCTCGGCCGAGGAGCCGTCGGCGATCAACCGCCCGCGGTGCAGCACCAGCACCCGGTCGGCGATCGAGTCGGCCTCCTCCAGGTAGTGGGTGGCGAAGAGGACGGTGCGGCCCTGCTCGGCCTGCCGGCGCATCGCCGACCAGAACTGCTGACGGACCGACACGTCCATGCCGGTGGTCGGCTCGTCCAGCACGATCAGGTCGTTCTGACCGGCGACCGCCAGCGCGAACCTGACCCGCTGCTCCTGACCACCGGAGAGCTTGTCCACCCGGCGCTCCGCGATCTCCTCGATCCCGGCGTCGCGCAGCACCTCGGCGACCCGGTGGCCGCGCGGGTGGACGTCGCAGGCCAGTTGGACCAGCTCGCGGACCTTGACGTCGGTCATCAGCCCGCCGCTCTGCAGCATCGCGCCGACCCGCCCGGCCTCGATCGCCGCCCGCGGCGCGGCGCCGAACAGGGTGACCTGCCCCTGGTCGGGCTCGCGCAGCCCGAGCAGCAGGTCCAGGCTGCTGGACTTGCCCGCCCCGTTGGGACCGAGCAGCGCCACGGTCTGACCCGGATACAGCGCCAGGTCGAGGCCGTTCACCGCCCTGACCCGCCCGTAGCTCTTGCTGACCTGCCTGAACGCGGCCACTTCCTCGGCCATGGCGCCTCCCCGTCTCGTCGTCCGCTTCGGATCCGTGCTGACCCGACCAGGATTCCCGCTGACGGGGTGGGGGCGGCAGTGCGCACCGTCGCGTCCTGCGTATGACGGATGTCATGCCGCCCCCACACTCACAGCCCCAGCGCGGACCTCAAGAAGTCGACCTGGAGCAGCAACAGGTTCTCCGCCACCTGCTCCTGCGGCGTCATGTGGGTGACGCCGGAGAGCGGCAGCACGGTGTGCGGACGCCCCGCGGCCAGCAGCGCGGAGGAGAGCCGCAGGGTGTGCGCGGCCACCACGTTGTCGTCCGCCAGGCCGTGCACGATCATCAGCGGCCGCTCCAGCTTGGGCGCGTCCGCGATCAGCGAGTTGGCCTGGTAGACCTCGGGCCGCTCGCTGGGGTGGCCCAGGTAGCGCTCGGTGTAGTGGGTGTCGTAGAGCTGCCAGTCGGTCACCGGGGCACCGGCCACCGCCGCGTGGAAGACGTCGGGACGGCGCAGCACCGCGAGCGCGGAGAGGTAGCCGCCGTAGGACCAGCCGCGGATCGCCACCCGGGCCAGGTCCAGCGGGAACTCCTCGGCCAGCGCGTGCAGCGCCTCGACCTGGTCGTCCAGGGTCACCCCGGCGAAGTCGAAGGCGATCGACTTCTCCCAGGCGGGGCTGCGCCCCGGGGTGCCGCGGCCGTCGGCGACCACCACCGCGAAGCCCTGGTCGGCGAACCACTGCGAGGTGAGGAAGGCGTTGTGAGCCTGCGTCACCAGCGCGGCGCCCGGCCCGCCGTACGGGTCCATCAGGACCGGCAGCAGGCCGTCGCGCTCGCGGTCGTAGCCGGTCGGCAGCACCACCGCGGCCGGGATCCGGCGCTCGCCGGCGAGCCGGAACTGCGGTCGGGTGGTCAGCACCGGCGTCTCGGCGTGCGAGGCGATCACCGCGAGCCGCTCCGCCCCGCGCAGCACCTCGGCCCGGCGGCCCGGGCGGTCCAGGGCCGCGCTGGAGAGCACGGTGACCTCGCCCCCGCGCACCGCGTCCAGCGCCGCGCCACGGTGCAGCAGGCGCGGGCCCGAGCCGTCCAGCGGCACGGCGTAGAGGCCCTGCAGGCCGGGGGTCTGGTCCTCGGCACCCTCGCCGGCACTGGCCAGGCAGAGCACCTGCTCGGCCTCGACCGCCAGCACCGCGCGCAGGTGCAGGGTGTCGTCGGTGAGCTTGGCCTCGCCCGCGAAGAGCGCACGGTGGCCGGGCTCGTCGCTGATCCGCAGCAGCCGGCCGTCCGGCGTCCAGGCCGGCGCGCCGGTGAAGAGCTCCAGCCAGGCCGCGTCCCGCTCGGTGAGCAGCTCGCTGGTGGCGCCGGTGACCGGGTCGACCGTGAGCAGCAGCTGCGAGCGCTGGTCGCGGGCCTGCACCAGGAGCAGCGGCGGGCCGCCGGCCGACCAGTGCACCCGGCCGAGGTAGGGGTGGGCGGCCCGGTCCCAGACGACCTCGGTGCGCGAGCCGTCCAGGCCGAGCAGCCAGAGCGTGACCTCGGCGTTGGCGGTGCCGGCGGCCGGGTAGGCGACCTCGGCGGGCACCGCCTGCGGGTTGGCCGGGTCGGCGATCCACCAGCGCTGGACCGGCGTGTCGTCGGCCCGGGCGACCAGCAGCGCATCGCCGCCGGGCGACCACCAGTAGCCGCGGTCGCGGTTCATCTCCTCCTGGGCGATGAACTCGGCCTGGCCCCAGGTCACCCCGGCGGCCTCCGGCTCGGCCAGCGCACGGTCGCCGCTGCCGTCGGCCGCGATCAGGCGCAGCGCGCCGCCCGTGGTCGGGTAGGCGATCCAGCGGCCGTCGGGCGAGGGGCGCGGGTCGAGCAGCGGGCCGCCCGCGGGCAGCTCGCGGGCGCCGCCGCCGACCAGGTCCGCGACGAAGAGCCGTCCGGAGAGCGCGAAGGCGGCGAGCTCGGCCGCACTGTCCAGGGCGTAGCCGACGATGCCGGCCGAGCCCTCCCGGCTGCGCTCGCGGCGGGCCCGCTCGGCGGGCGAGAGGTCCTCGTCACCGCCGCCGAGCAGCGCGAGCGGGTCGGCGGCGACGGCCTCCGCGCCGGTGGCCGGGTCGAGGGTCCAGAGCAGGTTGGCCCGGGCGCCACCGCCCGCCCTGGAGGTGTCCGAACGCAGGAAGACGACCCGGGCGCCGTCAGGGGCCACGGCGAAGGAACGGGGCTGGCCGACGGTGTAGCGCAGGGTCCGCGCGTACTGCCGGGGGAAGGTGTCCGCAGCGGTGGTAGCGGCGTGAACGTCATTGGTCATGGCCGCACCCTACGGCGTCCGCCCCCCGATGATCACTCGTTCGGCGCAGCCCCGGGAAGTCCCCCGGTCAGCCCCGCACACCCCCTCCGACCGGGCCTTGCGCCCCCTGGACGCCCCCGCGATCCGGACACCCCGGACTCACGGACAGTAATGCCGAGCTCACTGATCGGGTATTCCTAGTGGAGTGATCCGGATGGTCGATGTCCGGATCGCCACTGTCCCGCACAGTCCGAGCCGCCGCCCGCCCAGGGCGGCACACCCGGGAAGGGGTGTGAGCCGTCATGGCTCTGTCCATCTCCGCGGCCATGCTGATGCTGGTCATCGTGGTGGTGTTGGTCCGCCGCTCCAGCCTCAAGCTGGGCCACGCGATCGTCTGCGCGCTGCTGGGGTTCTACCTCGCCTCCAGCTCGATCGCCCCCTCGATCCAGCAGGTGACCAGCAACCTGGCGGGAATGCTCAATGACCTGAAGCTCTGACGGCGGCGCCGGGCCACCCGGCAGCGGTGGTTAGGCTGCTCCCCATGACCGCCGCTGCCGCTCGCCGCCTGCTGCTGGTGCACGCCCACCCCGACGACGAGTCGATCGGCAACGGCGCCACCATGGCCCGCTACGCCACCGAGGGCGCCCAGGTGACCCTGGTGACGTGCACCCTCGGCGAGGGCGGCGAGGTGATCCCGCCCGGGCTCGCCCACCTGACGGCGGACCGGCAGGACACCCTGGGCGCGCACCGGATCGGCGAGCTGACCGCCGCGCTGCGGGAGGTCGGCGTGTCCGACCTCCGCTTCCTGGGCGGACCCGGCCGGTACCGGGACTCCGGCATGATGGGCGAGCCCGACAACGAGCGCCCGGGCTGCTTCTGGCAGGCCGAGCTGGACGAGGCGGCCGGCCACCTGGTCGCCGTGATCCGCGAGGTGCGCCCGCAGGTGCTGGTCACCTACGACGAGCGCGGCGGCTACGGGCACCCGGACCACATCCAGGCGCACCGGGTGGCGACCCGCGCCGCCGAACTCGCCGCCGACCCCGCCTTCCGTCCCGAGCTCGGCGCGGCCTGGCGGATCGTCAGGACCTTCTGGAACCGGATGCCCCGCTCGGTGCTGCTGCCCGGACTGCGGGCGGCCGCCGAGCGCTTCCCGCTGGCCGCCGATCCCGACGAGGTGCCGGGCGTGGTCGGCGACGAGCTGGTCGACGCGGCGCTGGACGGCGCGGCGTACGGCGACCGCAAGGCCGCCGCGATGCGCGCGCACGTCACCCAGATCACCGTGGACGGTGGCTTCTTCGCGCTCAGCAACGACCGCTGGCAGCCCTTGGTGGTCGACGAGTACTACCAGCTGGCCCAGGGCGAGGCCGGCCCCGACCGACCGCTGACCGACCTGTTCGCCGGGCTGCCCGGCACCGAGGAAGCCGGAGCCGAGACCCGATGAACAACCCGCTGCACACGCTGCTCGGCACCCGCGCGCAGCGGCTGGCCGAGCCGCTGCCCCCCAAGCGGGTCCGCATCCTGTGCTACGCGGTGCTGCTGGTGCTCGGCGCGCTGGTCTCGCTCTGCGGTTGTTTTGTGCAGGCTCTGTGGAGTCCGCTCGGCCTGCTGCTCGCCCTGGCGGCCAACGGCGCCGTCTGTTACGCGGGCCTGCGGCTGACCGGCACCAAGCTCGGTTCGGGCGTCCCGTTGGTCGGCTGGTTCCTGGTCGTGCTGGTGATGCTGCCACCGCGCCCGGAGGGCGACATCGTGCTCGCCGCCTACGCGGACGCCTACGCGTTCGTGCTGCTCGGCTGGGTGCCGGGGCTCGTCTGCGCGCTGTTGCCGACCCGCGCGCCGTTCTCCTTCGGCATCCCGCGCCAGCGCGACTGAGGGACCGTGGGCCGACGGGCAGTCAGCGTGCGGGGCCCGTAGGCTCGGCGTTGCCGAACCGGACGTTTCGGGTTCTGGAACCGGACGTATCGGGTTCTAAGGGAAGCAGTTCGCCACCCTGGCGTTCCCAGTATGGTGGTGCCGCAGCAACGTCGGACGAGCCGTCCGGCCGCGAACCCGGAGCAGAGCAGCATTGAGCAGCCGCGAATCTGACAGCGCCTACCCGTCCTCTCGGCGGGGGGCGACCCCCGGCCACAGGACCGGCGAGGGGGCCGACGCCTATCCGTCGGGCACCCCGCCGTACGGCATCCCGGGGCTGGGCAACGGCTTCGACCCGTTCGCCGCCGATCCCGCCGCGCGGGTGCAGCAGCCGGGCGCGCCGGGTGCCGGGAGCACCGGGGCCGGCGACGACGAGGTCCCCAAGACCGAGACCACGCTGACCACCCGCATCTCGATCAACATCCCCGGCTCCCGGCCGATCCCGCCGGTGGTGGTGCGCAGCACCGTCAAGCCCGAGGAGCAGGGCGGCGAGCCGCCGGCGGTCGGTGGTCCGCGGCACCGCGCGGCGCCGCCCGCCTCGCCCGTGCTCGGGGTGATGGAGGCCGGCGGGCACAGCGCCACGCCCCCGGACCTGCCGGCCGAGTGGCGCACGCCGCAGGGCGCGCCGGAGAGCTCGGAGGCGGAGTCGACCGGCGAGTGGTTCCGGCCGCGGCAGAAGTCCCGGCCCGAGTCGGTGGGTTCGGCCGTACCGCGCACCGGCGTGCCGAGCAGCGGCCCCACGGCCGCCGCACCGCCGGCCGCCCAGGGCGCCCCCGCCGGATCGGTCTACCAGCAGTCCGCACCGCCGGCCGCGCCGGTGTTCTCGGCGGAGAGCACCCTGCAGACCCCGCTGCCCCACCCGACCGCCGCGCCGGCTTCGCCGTTCGCCCCGCCCGGTCAGGCGGGATACCCGGCCGACCCGTACGCGGGCGGCGACCCGTACGCCGGCCACTACCAGGGCGGCTACCAGGGCGGCGGCGCGTACCCGGGCAGCGCCCCGTACGCCAACGCCGGCCCGTACGCCGGCGACCCGTACCAGGGCGCCCCCGAGGCCCCGTACACCCCCGACCACGCGCAGCCGCTGCCCGCCGCGGACCACGGCGCCACCGCCGATCCGTTCGGCACCACCGCCAACCCCCGCCCCACCGGCACCCCGGGCGCACCCGGCAGATTCGCCAAGCCGCAGCCGCCGGTCAACCCGCCGGGCTCGTTCGGCCGCGGCCCGCACGGCGAGGAGCCCGAGGACACCCAGATCGGCGGCTTCGACCCGATCTCCGGCGAGCTGCCGGCGGAGGCCATACCTGGGCTGCCGGTGGCCGGCCGGTACGGCACCGCGCCCGGCGACGCGTGGGGCGGCACCGCCGGCGCGCCGAACGCCGCGTACCCGGCCGGACCCCCGCCCGCCCCCGGCACGCTCAACCCGTCCGCCGCCGAGCCGGCCGGCGCCCCGTTCGGAGCCCCGGCGCCGACCGCCGCTCCCGAGAGCGAGCCGGCCCCTGCCGCGCCGAAGCCGCCGGCGCCCGCCGCCGCCAAGCCGAAGCCGCGCCCGAAGGCGCAGAAACTGCTGGCCACCGGGCTCGGCGGGGTGCTCTTCCTGGGTGCCGCCGCGTACGGCACCGGTCTGATGCTCAACCAGGCCGACGTCCCGCGCGGCACCACCGTGCTCGGCACCGGCATCGGCGGGGACAGTCGCGACCAGGCGGTCCACCAACTCGACGGCACCGTCGGCAAGATCGGCGCACAGCCGATCCAGCTGAAGATCGGCGACCAGACGCTGCCGCTGGACCCGACCACCGCCGGCCTGAGCTTCGACACCACCGCCACCGTCGACGGGCTGACCAAGCACAGCTACAACCCCCAGACGGTGATCGGCTCGCTGGCCGGCGGCTCCAAGGCCGTACCGCCGGTGGTGAACATCGACCGGGCCAAGCTCAAGTCCGCACTGGACAGCCTGGCCGCGTCCACCGCGCAGGGGCTCAAGGAGGGGTACGTCCAGTTCAGCGACAGCGGAGACCCCACGGTGGTGCCCGGGCAGGCCGGCCAGGCGGTGAACGGCGACGCGGCCGTCAACCAGGTGGTGCAGAGCTACCAGGACCGGGCCAACGGCAAGACGGACGCCCCGATCACGCTGGCCGTGACGGCCGCCCAGCCCAAGGTCTCCACCACGGCCCTGCAGCAGGCCGCCGACGGGCTGGGCAAGGCGATCATCAGCGGCAATGTCACGGTGCAGTCTCCCACCGGTAGCCGCCGGTTCGTCTTCACCAAGGCGATCGCGGCCAAGGCGCTGACACTGGCCCCGGACGCCAGCGGGAACATCGGCCCCAAGTGGGATCTGGACCAGTTGGGCGCCGCCGTCGGCAGCACCTTCGACAAGGTCAAGTTCCGGAAGTCCGACGGTACTTTGGCGACCATCACGACCCAGGACGTGGCCGATGGGATCGCCTCCGTCTACGACAAGAACAGCGTCGCGGAGCGCACTTTCAAGTTCCATATGTGAGCATGTCAAAAATGCCTCGAATGGAGCCCCGGAACGTTCTCGTTCCGGGGCTCCACCGCGTTTACCGGCGACATCTCGCCAGTGGCGTGTAACCGACACCGGGGATGGGCAGCAAACCACCCGATGGATTCCGGGAAGGGCGCTCAAAGGGTGACGAATAGTCGCCAGCGGCGGCTTCCCGCCAAATCCGTCCGATTATCGAACGCTGAAAACCGGCGGGTAATCCACTCAATCTGCCCAAAACGGACAGCCTTATCTATGCGCGTCAACCTCCTAAAGGTAGGGGTCGTGCGTCCAGATACCGGTGTTGCTAAGTGCTCGTTACGAACTTATGAACGAGCTTTGTCAGCATATGTCCGATTTAGCAGGTCTCACCAGGGGGTTGTCAAGTGGTTGAAAGCTACAACCTGGTGGACATTCCAGAACGAAGCCAAAACTGCCTGTCCAGCTACAGAGAAACTCTTGACGTTCGATAAACGAGTTGCGAGAGTCCGTTCGACCAACTTCTTCCACGTTGCTGCTGCACAGACCACACCGGCGGGAGCTTTCGCACCATGACGACGCCAACTGAGGACACGACAGAGACCGATCCGGTCCTCGTCGCGTCCGCTACAGGGGACGGCGGCGACAAGCCGGCTGCGCTCCTGGGGCGCACCCCGCGCCAGATTGCCTGGAGCCGCTTCAAGCGCAACCGCACTGGTGTGGTCTGCGCCTTCATCGTGATCGCGTTCATCCTGATCGCGATCCTCGCGCCGGTCATCGCCGGCCTCGAAGGTCAGTCGCCCTACATCCCGTACGGCCTCCGGGACCCCAACCTGCTGGACGACTTCGGCGTGCCGATCGGCGCCAACGGCGGGATGAACGCGACCCACTGGTTCGGCATCACGCCGACCTCCGGGTTCGACATCTTCTCCAAGCTGGTCTACGGGATCCGCACCTCGCTGGGCATCGGCCTGCTGATCACGATCGTCTCCAGCATCCTCGGCATCGTCATCGGCGTGGCCCAGGGCTACCTCGGCGGGCGCTTCGACTACCTGGTCGGCCGCTTCAGCGACCTGCTGCTCGGCCTGCCGAGCCAGCTGTTCTACATCGCCTTCACCCCGGTCGTGCTGAACATGTTCGTGCCGGCCGACCGTGCCACCCCCGTCCACATCCGGGTGATGGCGATCGTCATCGTGCAGGCCTTCCTCGGCTGGATGGCCACCTCGCGTCTGCTGCGCGGCATGTCGCTGAGCCTGCGGGAGCGCGAGTACATCGAGGCGGCCAAGATCGCCGGCGCCTCCTCCTGGCGCATCATCACCAAGGAGCTCATGCCGAACCTGGCGACCACGATGCTGGTGCAGGTCACCCTGCTGCTGCCGGCGATGGTCGCCGCCGAGGCCGGCCTCTCCTTCCTCGGCGTCGGCATGGTGGAGCCCACCCCCGACTGGGGCCTGATGTTCCAGGACGCGGTGCACAACTACCAGAACGACCTGACCTACCTGCTCTTCCCCGGTCTGTCGCTGACGATCTTCACCGTCGCCTTCAGCCTCTTCGGGGACGCCGTCCGGGACGCACTCGACCCGAAGACGATCCGCTAAGCCGCTCCACCCGCAGTGCCGCTCCACATCACCCCCGCAGGACCCCTGTAACCCAGTCCGGCCACCCCGGGGCAGTACCGCCCCGCCGGTCCGCGCTGGCCAGACCCGACATGACCAGTGACAGGTAGGAACAATGAGACTTCGCAAGGCAGCACTCATGCCGGCGCTCGTGGCGGTCAGCGCGCTCACGCTGACGGCCTGTGGTGGGGGCGGCACCAGCAAGGCGGGCACCACCGGCGCGCAGGCCTCGGCGAGCGTGCAGAACTTCCTGCCCGGCACCGCCGCCGACTCGGTCGGCCCGGCCCCGGCGATCCCCGGCGCCGTCACCGGCGGCACCGCGCACGACATCGAGAACTCGGGCTTCGACTACCTGGACCCGAGCCAGCAGTACGTCAACAACCAGCAGGAAGTCGGCAGCCTGTACAGCCGCTCGCTGACCGGCTACAAGACCGACCCGGCCACCGGCAAGGTCACCCTGGTCGGCGACCTGGCCACCGACATCGGCACCACCAGCGATGGCGGCAAGACCTGGACCTGGCACCTCAAGGACGGCCTGAAGTTCCAGGACGGCACCCCGATCACCTCGAAGGACGTCAAGTACGCCGTCGAGCGGCTGTACGAGGACTACCAGACCCAGGGTCCGGTCTACTTCCAGACCTGGCTGTCCGGCGCGAACTACCGCACCACCTACAAGGGCCCGAGCAGCGGCACCGACCTGCCGGACAGTGTCATCAGCACCCCCGATGACAAGACCGTCACGTTCCACTTCCAGGCGGCCCACACCGACGCCTCCTACGCCGCGAGCATGTCGAACATCACGGCGATCGAGAAGTCCAAGGACGACGGCGCGAAGTACAACGCGCACCCGCAGTCCATCGGCCCCTACATGATCTCGAACTACCAGGCCGGCAAGACCCTGACCCTGGTCAAGAACCCCATGTGGGACCCGAAGACCGACCCGATCCGCCACCAGTACGTCGACAGCTGGGTCTTCGACCTGGGCATCGACAACCAGCTGATGACCCAGCGCCTGATGGCCGGCCAGGGTGACGACAAGTACGCGGTCAGCATGGCGCTCAACGCCGACGGCCCCAGCATCAAGACCATCGAGAGCGACCCGCAGTACGCGAGCCGCACGATGAACAAGTTCCTGCCGTTCGTCGACACGTACGACATCAACATGACCCGGGTCACCGACCTGAACGTGCGCAAGGCGCTGGCGACCGCGTTCCCGGTCGCCAACGTCCAGAAGATCAACGGTGGCAACGCGACCGGCGAGATCGCCGGCAACCTGGTCAGCCCGACCGTGGCCGGCTGGAAGGACACCGACCCGCTGGGCATCAAGGCCAACCCGGCCGGTGACCCGGCCAAGGCCAAGGCGATCCTGCAGGCCGCCGGCAAGCTCAACACCACGATCGTCTACGCGTACTCCAACACCCCGACCGGCCAGCAGGTCGCCACCGCCGTCTCCGACGCGCTGACCCAGGCCGGCTTCAACGTCCAGGCCAAGCCGCTGGACACCACCAGCTACTACACCCAGGTGGGCAAGGCCGACAACGGCTTCGACCTGTACCGCACCGGCTGGGCCGCGGACTGGCCGATGGCCTCGACCGTCATCCCGCCCACCCTGGACGGCCGCCTGATCAGCGACGGCGGGAACAACTACTCGCACTACAACAACCCGGCGATGAACAGCGAGATGGACCGGATCGGCCAGATCACGGACATCAACACGCAGGACGCGCAGTGGATGCAGCTGGCGGACAAGATCCTGGCCACCGACATCCCGCAGATCCCGACCTACTACGACAAGTACTTCAACGTCTACGGTGCCGGTCTCGGCGGCGTCGGCTACAACCAGGTCCTCGGCACCATCGACCTGAACAGCATCTTCGTCAAGAAGTAAGCACCGGATCCGGAGCCGGCCTCCGGGCCCGCTTCCCCGGGCAGGACCACCGCAGGTGGTCCTGCCCGGGCCACGTGCCGATCACCCGTGATCCGGGGGATCGCACTCTCCACGACGTGGCCGCCTAGGGCGCCCTCTCTCGGAAGAGCTCATTCCATGCTCCGATTTCTCATCCGCCGGGCGCTCGGCGCGCTGGTCATCATCGTCCTGCTGATCGCGCTCACATACTTCGCGTTCTTCTCGCTGCCCACCGACCCCGCGCGGCTGGCCTGCTCGAAGGGCTGCACGCCGGAGCTGCTGGCGCAGATCCGCACCAACATGCACCTGAACCTGCCGATCTACCAGCAGTTCTGGAACTACTTCAGCGGCCTCTTCGTCGGCCAGGACTTCGGCACCGCCGGGCACTGCGCGGCCCCGTGCTTCGGCTACTCGTACAACACCCAGAGCTTCGTCTGGGACCGCATCGTCGCCAACTACCCGGCGACCTTCGTGCTCGCCATCGGTGGCGCCGCCATCTTCCTCACCGTCGGTGTGGGTCTGGGCATGATCGCGGCCTGGAAGCAGGGCAAGCTCGCGGACAAGGCCGCCACCGCCATCGGGCTGGTCGGTCAGTCGACCCAGATCTACTTCCTCGGCCCGCTCGCGATGGCCCTGTTCGTGGTGAACCTGCACTGGCTGCCGCAGCCGGCGTACATCCCGTGGACCCAGGACCCGTGGGGCTGCTTCACGGGCATGATCCTGCCGTGGACGGTCATGTCGGTGATCTTCTGGTCCAACTACAGCCGCCAGGTTCGCTCCCTGATGCTGGAGCAGCTCTCCGAGGACCACATCCGGGCGGCCCGCGCCAAGGGCATGTCGAACACCTACGTCTGGTGGCGCTACGCGCTGCGCGGCGCGATGGCACCGATCATCACCATCTTCGGCCTCGACCTCGGCGCCGTCTTCTCCGGTGCGATCATCACCGAGGTCACCTTCGGTGTGCACGGCCTCGGCTACCTCGCGGTGATCGCGGTGAACCAGGCCGACCTCTACCTGGAGCTGGGCGTGCTGATCTTCAGCTCGGTCTCCATCCTGCTCTTCAACATCATCGTCGACGCCGCCTACGGTCTCCTCGACCCCCGGGTGCGGATCGGATGACCTCCGCCCCGCCCGTGACCGAACCGCACCACCCCGCCCCCGAGGAGATCCGACCGTGAGCACCCTCACCAAGTCCGAGTCCATCCCCGCGCCCGAGGCCGGCCACGCCTTCCTCTCGGTGCGCGACCTGCAGGTCCGCTTCCGTACCGAGGACGGCATCGTCAAGGCCGTCAACAATCTCAGCTTCGATCTCGAGCAGGGCAAGACCCTCGGCATCGTGGGTGAGTCGGGTTCCGGCAAGTCGGTGTCCAACCTGGCCGTGATGGGCCTGCACAACCCGAAGAACACCACCATCGAGGGCTCCATCACCCTCGACGGCCAGGACCTGCTCAAGGCCTCGCAGAAGGACCTGGAGAAGCTCCGCGGCAACAAGATGTCGATGATCTTCCAGGACGCGCTCGCCGCGCTCTCGCCGTACTACACGATCGGCCGGCAGATCGCCGAGCCGTTCATGAAGCACACCGGCGCGAGCAAGAAGGAGGGCCGCGACCGCGCGATCGAGATGCTGCGCCGCGTCGGCATCCCGCAGCCGCAGACCCGGGTCGACGACTTCCCGCACCAGTTCTCCGGCGGTATGCGCCAGCGCGCCATGATCGCCATGGCCCTGGTCTGCGACCCGCAGATGCTGATCGCCGACGAGCCGACCACCGCGCTCGACGTGACCGTGCAGGCGCAGATCATCGACCTGCTCAAGGACCTCCAGCAGGAGTCCGGCACCTCGATCATCTTCATCACCCACGACCTCGGCGTGATCCGCGAGATCGCCGACGACGTGCTGGTGATGTACGCGGGTCGCGCGGTCGAGCGCGGCACCATGCGCGAGGTGCTGAAGAGCTCTCAGCACCCCTACGGCTGGGGCCTGCTGAGCTCGATCCCGCGGATCAACGCCTCGGTCGACGTGCCGCTGATGCCGATCCCCGGCACCCCGCCGTCACTGTTGAACCCGCCGTCCGGCTGTGCTTTCCACCCCCGCTGCACGTACCGTGAGCTGGTGGTCGGCGACAAGTGCGTGACCGAGCGCCCGCCGCTGGAGCTGGCCAACGGCCACCTCTCGGCCTGCCACCTCACCCCCGCGCAGAAGCAGTCCATCCTCACCGAGCAGATCCTGCCCCGGCTGAGCAGCTGAGCCTCGGTAAAGGAGCCAAGGAAATCCCATGAGCGCAGAGCAGACTCTGGACGAGCAGTCCGCGGCGGTGCCGGCCCCCGGCGACGTCCTGCTGGAGGTCAACGGCCTCACGAAGCACTTCCCCGTGATGGGTGGCTTCCCCTTCAAGCGCCAGGTCGGCGCTGTCCAGGCAGTCGACGGCGTCAGCTTCGACGTCCGCGAGGGCGAGAGCCTGGGCCTGGTCGGTGAGTCCGGCTGTGGCAAGTCGACCACCGGTCGGCTGCTCACCCGCCTGCTGGAGCCGACCGGCGGGACGGTGAAGTACCGGGGCCAGGACATCACGCACGCCAACCGCAAGCAGCTGGCGCCGATCCGGTCCGAGATCCAGATGATCTTCCAGGACCCGTACTCCTCGCTGAACCCGCGGCACACGGTCGGCACGATCATCTCCGGGCCGATGGAGATCAACAACATCAACCCGCCCGGTGGCCGCGAGGCCCGGGTCCGGGAGCTGCTGGAGATCGTCGGGCTCAACCCGGAGCACTACAACCGCTTCCCGCACGAGTTCTCCGGCGGCCAGCGCCAGCGCATCGGCGTGGCCCGCGCGCTCGCGCTGAACCCGAAGCTGATCATCGCCGACGAGCCGGTCTCCGCCCTCGACGTGTCGATCCAGGCGCAGGTGGTCAACCTGCTCCAGGGCCTGCAGCGCGAGCTGGGCATCGCCTTCGTCTTCATCGCGCACGACCTGTCGATCGTGCGGCACTTCTCGCAGCGCGTCGCGGTGATGTACCTCGGCAAGGTGGTCGAGATCGCCGACCGCGACTCGCTCTACAACAAGCCGCGTCACCCGTACACCCACGCGCTGCTCTCGGCCGCGCCGGACGCCGACCCGGACACCGCCGCCAACGAGCGGATCCGGCTCACCGGCGACGTCCCCTCCCCGCTCAACCCGCCGTCCGGCTGCCGGTTCCGCACCCGCTGCTGGAAGGCGCAGGAGAAGTGCGCCACGGAGGAGCCGCCGCTGATCCAGCTCGGCGGCAACGTCGACGGCCACCTGACGGCCTGCCACTTCCCCGAGGACGGCGTCGCCCCCGGTGCCAAGCCGGCCGACACGGTCCCGGCCGCGCGCCTGGCCAAGGACTGATCGACCGCGCCGCTCAAGCACAGGGCCCCCTCCACCTGGAGGGGGCCCTGTCGCGTCCGCGCTACCGCGCGTCGTCGCCGTCCGCGCTCCCGTCCTTCCGATCGTCAGTCCGCTCGGTCTCAGCCTCGATCCCGCCCTCGGCCCCACGCTCCGCGGCGAAGTGGCAGGCCGACTCGTGCGCCGCCAGCCCGTCCAGCCAGGACGGCACGGCGAGCAGCGGCTCCTCGATCGCGCACCTCTCCTGGGCCTTCCAGCACCGAGTGCGGAAGCGGCAGCCGGAGGGCGGGTCGGCCGGCGAGGGGACGTCGCCGGTGAGCACGATCCGGTCGCGGACCTGCCGGGCGGCCGGGTCGGGCACCGGGACGGCGGAGAGCAGCGCCTGGGTGTAGGGGTGGGTGGCGTGGTCGTAGATCTCCAGATCGCTGCCGATCTCCACCATCTTGCCCAGGTACATCACGCCCACCCGGTCGGAGATGTGCCGCACGATCGAGAGGTCGTGCGCGATGAAGATGTACGACAGCTCGAACTCGTTCTGCAGCTTCTCCAGCAGGTTGATCACCTGGGCCTGGACCGAGACGTCCAGCGCGGAGACCGGCTCGTCGCAGATGATCACCTCGGGCTTGAGCGCCAGGCCGCGCGCGATGCCGATCCGCTGGCGCTGGCCGCCGGAGAACTGGTGCGGGTAGCGGTTGATGTACTCCGGGTTGAGCCCGACGACGTCCAGCAGGTCCTGCACCGCCTTGCGCCTCTCGCCCTTGGGCGCCACCTCGGGGTGGATCTCGTACGGCTCGCCGATGATGTCGCCGACCGTCATCCGCGGGTTGAGCGAGGTGTACGGGTCCTGGAAGACCATCTGGATGTTGCGCCGCACCGCCTTCAGCGCGGCGCCGGAGAGCCGGGAGATCTCCTCCCCCTTGTACCGGACCGAGCCGCTGGTGGCCGGCTCCAGGTTCATCAGCACCTTGGCCAGCGTCGACTTGCCGCAGCCGGACTCGCCGACGATGCCCAGGGTCTCCCCCTTGCGCAGGTCGAAGGAGACCCCGTCCACCGCCTTGACCGCGCCGATCTGCTTCTTCACCACCACCCCCTGGGTCAGCGGGAAGTGCTTGACCAGGTCGCGGATCTGCAGGATCGGTTCGCCCTCGGGGACCGGCTTGGTGAAGGCCGCCCCCTGCGGCACGGGCGCGCTGAGCGCGGTGGCACCGTCAGTCATCGAGGGTCTCCTTCCAGAAGTGGCAGGCGCTGGCCCGGCCGGGTCGCGGCGTGCCCGCCTCGTCCGTCACCTCGAAGAGCGGCGGCACGGTGGTCCGGCAGATCTCCTGCGCCCGCGGGCATCGCGGGTTGAAGGCGCAGCCCGGCGGGATCCGCAGCAGGTTGGGCGGCAGGCCCTTGATCGCGTAGAGCTCCTGCCCCTTCTGGTCGAGCCGGGGGATGGAGTCCAGCAGCCCGCGGGTGTACGGGTGGGCCGGCTTGGCGTACAGCTCGTGCACCGGGGCGGTCTCCACGATCCGCCCGGCGTACATCACCGCGATCTTGTCGGCCACGTCCGCGACCACCCCGAGGTCGTGGGTGATCAGGATCAGACCCATGTGGTACTCGCCCTGCAACTCCGCGAGCAGGTCCATCACCTGGGCCTGCACGGTGACGTCGAGCGCGGTGGTCGGCTCGTCCGCGATGATCAGGTCCGGCTCCAGGGCCAGTGCCATCGCGATCATGATGCGCTGGCGCATGCCGCCGGAGAACTGGTGCGGGTAGTCGCCGACCCGGGCCTTGGCGGCCGGGATCCGGACCCGGTCCATCAGCTCGATCGCCTTGGCCTTGGCGTCCTGGCGCGAGCTGCCCTTGTGCACCCGGTACATCTCGCCCAGCTGCGACCCGACGCTGTGCACGGGGTTGAGCGAGGAGAGCGCGTCCTGGAAGATCATCGCCATCTGCGAGCCGCGGACCTTGCGCCGGTCCTCCTTGCCGAGGGTCAGCAGATCGCGGCCCTTGAAGACGATCTGACCGCCCGTCACGAAGCCGGGCGGGCTGTCCAGGATGCCCATCACGGCCTGGGCGGTGACCGACTTGCCGGAGCCCGACTCGCCCAGGATGGCCAGCGTCTCACCGGCCCTGACCGAGTAGTTCACCCCGTTGACGGCCTTGGCCACCCCGTCCCGGGTGCGGAACTCCACGTGCAGGTCGCGGACCTCCAACAGCGGGGACTCGACGGTGTCCGCGGTGGCCTCGCGCGGCTGGGCGCTGGTGCTGCTGCTACTCATCGGTGGTGGGACCCTCTCTCAGCGCAGCTTGGGGTCGAGGGCGTCGCGGACCGCGTCGCCGAGCATGATGAACGCGAGCACGGTGATGCTCAGCGCTGCGGCGGGGAAGAGCAGCATGTGCGGCGCGATGCTGAAGCTGTCCGAGGCGGCCGAGATGTCGATGCCCCAGGAGACCGTCGGCGGCTTCAGGCCGACGCCGAGGTAGCTCAGCGTGGCCTCCAGCGCGATGTAGGTGCCCAGCGCGATGGTGGCCACCACGATGATCGGCGCCACCGCGTTCGGCAGGATGTGTCGCAGCATCAGCCGCCCGCTGCCCGCGCCCAGCGCCCTGGCCGCCGTGACGTAGTCCTGCTGCTTGGCCGTGATGACCGCGCCGCGGCCGATCCGGGCCAGCTGCGGCCAGCCGAGCACCACGATGAACGCCACCACGATCCAGATCGACCTGATGGTGATCACCGAGAGGAAGACCAGACCGCCGAGCAGGATCGGGATGCCGAAGAAGATGTCGGCGACCCGGGAGATCACCGAGTCCGACCAGCCGCCGAAGAAGCCGGCCAGGCCGCCGAGCAGGGTGCCCACCAGCGCCGACCCGGCGGTGGCGCAGACGCCGACGGTGATCGAGGCGCGCGCGCCGTAGATCGTCCTCGCGTAGACGTCGCAGCCCTGGGTGTCGTACCCGAACGGGTGGCCCGAGGTGGGGCCCTGCTGCGACTTGGTCAGGTCGCAGTTGAGCGGGTTGGTCGAGGTGAACAGACCTGGCCAGATCGCCACGATGACCAGGAAGACGATCAGCAGTCCCGAGATGATGAAGATCGGGTTGCGCCGCAGGTCGCGCCAGGCGTCCTGCCACAGGCTGCGCGGCGCCACCCGCTCCTCGCCGGCGGCGGGGGTCTCCGGGTGGTCGCCGAGCCGCTCGGCCTTGATGAGGGTCTCGCCCTCCATGGTGCCGAGGTCGAGGGTCCGGCTCTCGACCGCGCTCTGCATCTCCTCGTCTTCGTCCCCGGCCCCCGCCATGGGGTCGGACCGGTTGTACTTCTCCTGGTCAGGCATACCGGATCCTCGGGTCCAGGACCGCGTAGAGCAGGTCGACGAGCAGGTTGGCCAGCAGGAAGATGATGACCAGGATGGTCACGAAGCCGACCACGGTGTTGGTGCTCTGCCGGACGATCCCCTGGTAGAGGGTGTAGCCGACGCCGTGGATGTTGAAGATGCGCTCCGTCACGAGCGCGCCGCCCATCAGCGCACCCAGGTCGGTGCCGAGGAAGGTGACGACGGGGATCAGCGAGTTGCGCAGCAGGTGGTTGATCACCACCCGGTGCCTGGGCAGGCCCTTGGCCACCGCGGTGCGCACGTAGTCCGCCTTGGTGTTCTCGGCGACGGTGGTGCGGGTCAGCCGCGCGACGTAGGCGAGCGAGACCGAGGCCAGCACGATGCCCGGCAGGAGCAGCGACTGGAAGGTCACGTCGAAGCCGACCGTGGCCGGCAGGATCCCCCACTTCACCCCGACCAGGTACTGCAGCACGTAGCCGGTGACGAAGGTCGGGATGGAGATGACCACCAGGGTGAGGATCAGCACCGAGTTGTCCGCGATCCTGCCCCGCCGCAGACCGCTGAGCAGCCCGAGGCCGATGCCGAAGACCACCTCGATGGTGAAGGCCACCGCGGTGAGCTTGAGGGTGACCGGGTAGGCGGCCGCCAGCTGCGAGGTCACCGTCTGACCGCTGAAAGTGGTACCGAAGTCCCACTGGAAGAGCTTGCCCATGTACTTGACGTACTGGAGCCAGAGCGGATCGTTCAGGTTGTACTGGGCGCGGATCTGCGCGGCCACGGCCGGGTCGGGCGCCCGGTCACCGAAGAGCGCGTTCACCGGGTCGCCGAGCGCGTGCACCATGACGAAGATCAGGAAGGTGGTCCCGATGAACACCGGGATCATCTGGAGCAGGCGCCTCAGGACGTAGCGTCCCATGCGAACCTCCACAGAGCTGGCGAAGACCGGCGGCCGGCTCCGCTCGGGAGCCGGCCGCCGCTGCTGACTAGCTGACGGTGATCTCGGTGTAGACCGGGACGCTGAACGGGTCGAGCATCACGTTGCTGACGTGGCTCGACCAGGCCACGGTGCCGTTCTGGTACCAGAGCGGGATGGCCGGCACGTCGGTGACGAGCATCTTCTCGGCGGTCTGGAAGTCGGTGACCGAGGTCGCCGCGTCAGGTGCCGCGTTCGCCGTGTTGACCTGACTGTCGAACTGCGGGTTGTTGTAGTGCGAGTCGTTGGAGGACCCGCCGGTGGTGTAGACCGGCTGCATGAAGTCCTGGATCAGCGGGTAGTCCATCTGCCAGCCGGTCCGGAACGGGCCGGTCATCTTCTGGCTGGTGATCTGGTTGCGGAAGTCCGCGAAGGTGCCGATCGGGTTGCCGACGCAGGCGTTGTTGTTGCCCAGCACCGTGTTGATGCTGTTGCAGGTGGCGTCGACCCAGTCCTTGTGCGGGCCGTCGGCGTTGTAGCTGATGGTCAGCTGGCCGCCCGGGATGCCGCCGCCCTGCTGGATCAGCTGCTTGGCCATGGTGGGGTTGTAGGTGCAGAGGTCACCGCAGAGGCCGGCCTTGAAGCCGTTGGCGCCGAGCACCGGGGAGGTCCAGTCGGTGGCCGAGGTCCGGGTGTTGGTGAAGATGTTCTTCACGATGGTGTCCCGGTCGATCGCCATCGAGATGCCCTGGCGGACCAGCTTCGCGTTGGCGGTGCTCCACTGCGGCTGGTACAGCGGGAAGGAGATGGTCTGGATGATGCCGGCCGGGGTGTTGAGGAAGCGGCCGCCGCTCGGCCCGCCCGCCAGGGTCTTGATCGCCGTGTTGGACAGCGTGTTGTCCACGTCGAGGGCGCCGGACTGGAGGTCGGAGTAGGCGGCGTTCGGGTCGGTGTAGACGACCAGGTTGATGCCGCCGTTCTTCGGCTTGTTGCTGCCGCTGTAGTCCGGGTTCGGCACCAACTGCATCTGCTGGCTGCGGGTGTACGACTGGATCATGTACGGCCCGTCGCCGACCGGCTTGTTCAGGTACGCGGCGTGGTTGCTGAAGAAGCTCGCGGGCAGCGGGTAGTACGCGTTGTAGCCCAGGGTCTGCGGCCAGGTGGTGAACTTCTGGGTGAGCGCCACCGTGAAGGTGTTGTCGTTGACCACCTTGAGGCCCGACATGGTCTGCGCGGTCGGCGAACCGCTGGCCGGCGCGACGTCGTTGTAGCCCTGGATGTACTGGAAGAAGCTCGCGTTGACCTGCTTGTTGGTGGACAGCGCGCCGTAGTTCCAGGCGTTCACGTAGGACGAGGCGGTCACCGGGGTGCCGTCGCTGAACTTCCAGCCGGGCTTGAGGGTCACCGTCCAGTTCTGCTGGTCGGATGAGGTGATCGAGTCGGCGTTGGCGTTGCTGGCCGCGCTGGTCTTGGGGTCGTACTGGATCAGGCCGGCGAAGATCATGTTCATCACCGCGCCGCCGTTCACCTCATTGGTGTTGGCCGGCTCCAGCGGGTTCTGCGGGTCGCCCCACCAGGCGCGGACGGTGCCGCCGCCGCTCGAACCGGAGCCGCTACTGCTGCTACTGCTGCAACCGGTGGCCACCAGGGCCGCCGACGTCACTGCGATCACGGCCCAGCGCACTCTGGTGGCTGAAGGCATGAAGGACCTCCTCGGGGGTGTGTGAGGCATCACACCCCATTCGAAGGGCCGGGCGGCGGCGACGCACCCGCAGCAGGGCCACTCGGGCAGCTGGTGCCGCCGAACAGGTGACTGAAAGGCCGTCAGCCGGCTCCCCCGAGGGGGAACCGGCTGACGGCCTTGCGACTGGGTCCGACTGAGTCGGCGTCAGTTCTTCTTGGCGCGGGAGGCGGTGCGACCGCGCTCCTTCTGGTCCAGCACGACCTTGCGGATGCGCACGGTCTCCGGCGTGACCTCGATGCACTCGTCCTCGCGGCAGAACTCGAGCGACTGCTCCAGCGACAGCTTGCGCGGCGGCACCAGGTTCTCGGTGGTGTCGGAGGAAGCCGCACGCATGTTGGTGAGCTTCTTCTCCTTGGTGATGTTGATGTCCATGTCGTCCTGGCGCGAGTTCTCGCCGACGATCATGCCCTCGTACACCTCGGTGGTGGGCTCGACGAAGAGCGTGCCGCGCTCCTGGATGCCCATCATGGCGAACGGGGTCACCACACCGGCGCGGTCGGCCACCAGCGAACCGTTGTTGCGCATCCGCAGCTCGCCGAACCACGGCTCGTGGCCCTCGAAGATGCTGTGCGCGATGCCCGTGCCACGGGTGTCGGTCAGGAACTGGGTGCGGAAGCCGATCAGGCCACGCGACGGGACGATGAACTCCATCCGGACCCAGCCGGAGCCGTGGTTCGTCATGGTCTCCATGCGGCCCTTGCGGACGGCCATCAGCTGGGTGATCGCGCCCAGGTACTCCTCGGGGCTGTCGATCGTCATCCGCTCGACCGGCTCGTGCACCTTGCCGTTGACGACCTTGGTGACCACCTGCGGCTTGCCGACGGTCAGCTCGAAGAGCTCCCGGCGCATGGTCTCGACCAGGATGGCCAGCGCCAGCTCACCACGGCCCTGCACCTCCCAGGCGTCCGGGCGCTCGGTCGGCAGCACGCGCAGCGAGACGTTACCGATCAGCTCGCGGTCCAGGCGGTCCTTCACCATCCGGGCGGTGACCTTGTGGCCCTTGCCGCCCTTGCCGACCAGCGGCGAGGTGTTGGTGCCGATGACCATCGAGATGGCCGGCTCGTCCACCGTGATCAGCGGCAGCGCGATCGGGTTCTCCAGGTCGGCGAGGGTCTCGCCGATCATGATGTCCGGGATACCCGCGACGGCGCAGATGTCGCCGGGGCCGGCCACCTCGGCCGGCTTGCGGGTGAGCGCCTCGGTCATCAGCAGCTCGGTGATCTTCACCTGCTGGATCGAGCCGTCCCGCTTCATCCACGCGACCTGCTGGCCCTTGCGCAGCTCACCCTGCTCGACGCGGCAGAGCGCGATGCGGCCGAGGAAGTTGTCGGCGTCCAGGTTGGTGACGTGCGCCTGCAGCGGGGCGTCCGCGTCGAACTCCGGGGCCGGGACGTGCGCCAGGATGGTGGAGAAGAACGGCTCCAGGCTGTCGCTGTCGGCCGGGACGGTGCCGTTCTCCGGCTTGGTCAGCGAGGCGACGCCGTCACGGGCGCAGGCGTAGACGATCGGGAACTCGATCTGGTCCTCGGTGGCGTCCAGGTCCAGGAAGAGGTCGTAGGTCTCGTTGATGACCTCGTCGATCCGGGAGTCCGGACGGTCGGTCTTGTTGATGCAGAGGATCACCGGCAGCTTGGCGGTGAGCGCCTTGCGGAGCACGAAGCGGGTCTGCGGCAGCGGGCCCTCGGAGGCGTCGACCAGCAGCACGACCGCGTCGACCATCGACAGGCCGCGCTCGACCTCGCCACCGAAGTCGGCGTGGCCGGGGGTGTCGATGATGTTGATGGTGATCGGCGCGCCACCCTCCTTGGGGTGGTACTTGACCGCGGTGTTCTTCGCGAGAATGGTGATGCCCTTCTCGCGCTCCAGGTCGTTCGAGTCCATCATGCGGTCGTCGAGGTGCTGGTGAGCCGCGAAAGCACCGGCCTGCTTGAGCATCGCGTCTACCAGGGTCGTCTTCCCGTGGTCGACGTGGGCGACGATGGCGACGTTGCGGATGTCATTGCGCGTGGGCATGCGGAGCGAACTCTCCCGGAGTCGTGGGTTGTGGCGCCCCGGCCTGTTCCGGTCCACCCGCCGGGCTTACCATGCCACGGCTTGTCCTATCGTACGTGGCCGCCGGGACGACCCGCGAAGTGAGGACCGGCTAGCGCAGGAAACCCAGGTCCTGGTAGCGCGGCCAACCGAAGCCGTACGCGCCCGCCCCGGCCACCCCGGTGCGCACGGCGACCAGCTCGGGACGCTGGTAGAGCGGGACCGAGTGGCCCAGCTGCCAGATCCGCTGGTCGGCCTGCTGCAGCAGCGCGGTCTGCCGGACGGCGTCCGACTCGGCCTCGGCCTTGGCGAAGAGCTGGTCGATCTCGTCCGTGCCGGCGCCGCCGTAGTTGAGGCCGATCACCGCCTTGCCGTCCGCGCCGGGCCGGGGCTTGGCGTAGAGCGGCTGCTCGTCGGTGGCGGGGAAGGCGGTGGCGGGCCAGGAGAAGAGCGCCAGGTCCCAGTCGCCGGTGGCCAGGTGGTCGCGGACGAAGCTGTCGGGCGCCGCCGCCTGCGGGTGCACCGTGATGCCGTACGGGGCGAGCTGGGCCACCAGGGCGTCGGCGGTGCGGCGGGCGGTGGCGGAGCCGTCGGGGTAGAGCAGGCTCAGTTCCAGGTGCATGGACTTGGCGGTGGCGGCGAGCGAGGCGCTGTTGTCGCGGTAGCCCAGCTGGTCGGTCATCAGCAGGTGGTTGCCGAGCGGCGCGGCGGGCAGGCCGAGCGGGCCGAGCGCGGCCTCGGCGATCTTGCCGCGGTCCACGCAGGCGGCGACCGCGCGGCGCAGCGCGGGTTCGGCCAGCTGACCGCGGCCGCCGTTCAGGGTGAGCTGGGTGAAGGCGGGGGCCGCGGCCCGGTGCAGGGTGATCCCGGGCAGCGCCCTGGCCCGGCGCAGCGCCTGAGTGGCGGAGTCCAGCGCGTCGGCGGACTTGGCCGCCGGCGGGTGGTCGACGGCGCCCTCCAGCGCGGCGACGTCGATCCGGCCCTGGGAGAGGGCGTCGAGCCGGTCCGGGGTGGCCAGGAAGTCGAGCTCGTCGACCTTGGCGGCGTCACCCCACCAGCGGGGGTTGCGGACCAACGCCGCCTTGCCGCCCTTGGCGTCCAGCGACTGGAGCAGCAGCGGCCCGGCGCTGAGCGGCAGGCCGGCCGCCGGGTTCAGCGGGCTGAACAGCGACTTCCACTCCGCGTACGGCTGCCGGAAGACCACCTTCACCTGGTGCTGATCGACGCCCTGCGCGATCGACTCGATCGCCCGGTAGCCCGGGTGGTCGGCGCGCAGCGCCGTCCACTGCGCGGTGAAGTCGGCGGCCGTCACCGGCGTTCCGTCGCTCCACACGGCCTTCGGGTTCAGCCGGTAGGTGACCGTCCGATCGGCCTGCTCGGCGTTCACCAGGTAGTCCGGGTCGGGGACCGGCCGCGCGTGGTCGTCCAGCCGGTACAGGCTGGGCAGCAGCGCGTGCGCGATCAGCGCGGTGTCGGCGGTGGCGTCGCTCTGGTAGACGTCCAGCGAGGCGGGCACCTGGTCCACCGCCCAGCGCAGCGTGCCGCCCTGGCGCACCACGGTGCGGGTGGCCGGGGTGAGGTCCGAGGCGGACTGGGACGGCGGCGGGACCGGGGCCGGCGCGCTGTCGCAGCCCGCCAGTGCACTGAGCAGCGCGGCGGCGGCGAGCACCCTGATGCTCTTCATGGCGTCCACTCAACTCCAGCCCGCCGGCGAAGAACTGACGACACGACAAGCTGTCCTCCGATCGGCGCAGCGAATCCCTGTCCAAGGTCTTCCGAGCAGCTGTGATCAAGGTCACACTCACAGGATGGCCATAACGACCAAGCGTGCCGCGATCCCGGAACGCACCCTGCGCACCGACCGCTGGTGGCTGCCCCAACTGAGCACGGCGGCGGGCCTGCTGGTCTTCATCGGGTACTCGACCTGGCGAGCCTTCGAAGGCGCGCACTACTACGCGGCGCCGTACGTCTCGCCGTTCTACTCCCCCTGCCTGGCCGCGAACTGCGTGCCGATGCGCGGCGGGGCCGACTGGGCGGTGATCGGCGACTGGTGGCGGCTCTCCCCCGCGCTGCTGGTGCTGATCTTCCCGCTCGGCTTCCGGTTGACCTGTTACTACTACCGCAAGGCCTACTACCGGGCCTTCTGGTCCTCGCCGCCGGCCTGCGCGGTGGCCGAGCCGCACGCCCGGTACAGCGGCGAGACCCGGTTCCCGCTGATCCTGCAGAACCTGCACCGGTACTTCTTCTACCTGGCGATCCCGGTGGCCGCGATCCTGAGCTATGACGCGGTGCTCGGCTTCCGCGACGCGGCCGGCGCCTGGGGGCACGCCGGGCTCGGCACCCTGGTGCTGCTGGTGAACGTGACGCTGATCTGGGCGTACACGCTCTCCTGCCACTCCTGCCGGCACATCGTCGGCGGTCGGCTGCGGCACTTCTCCGAGCACCCGGTGCGCTACCGGGCCTGGCAGCTGGTGGGACGGCTGAACTCCCGTCACATGCAGCTGGCCTGGGCCTCGCTGGCCTCGGTCGGGATCGCCGACCTCTACGTGTACCTGGTCTCGTCCGGCGCCTTCGCCGATCCGAAGTTCTTCTGAGGAGCCCAGTGGACGACTACGAAAGCTACGACGTGGTGGTGGTCGGCGCCGGCGGGGCCGGGCTGCGGGCCGCGATCGAGGCCCGCGAGCAGGGCATGCGGGTCGCGGTGATCTGCAAGTCGCTCTTCGGCAAGGCCCACACCGTGATGGCCGAGGGCGGGATCGCCGCCTCGATGGGCAACGTGAACAGCGGCGACAACTGGCAGGTGCACTTCCGCGACACCATGCGCGGCGGCAAGTTCCTCAACCACTGGCGGATGGCCGAACTGCACGCCAAGGAGGCGCCGGAGCGGGTCTGGGAGCTGGAGACCTGGGGCGCGCTCTTCGACCGGACCAAGGACGGGCGGATCTCGCAGCGCAACTTCGGCGGGCACGAGTACCCGCGGCTGGCGCACGTCGGCGACCGGACCGGACTGGAGCTGATCCGCACCCTGCAGCAGAAGATCGTGGCCCTCCAGCAAGCCGACCATCGCGAGAGTGGCGACTACGAGTCGGGCCTGAAGGTCTTCCAGGAGTACACCGTCACCAGGATCCTGAAGGACGGCGATCAGGTGGCCGGCGTCTTCGGCTACCGGCGGGAGAGCGGGCAGTTCTTCACCATCGCCGCGCCCGCCGTGGTGCTGGCCACCGGCGGGATCGGCAAGTCGTTCAAGGTGACCTCCAACTCGTGGGAGTACACCGGCGACGGCCACGCCCTGGCACTGCTGGCCGGCGCCCGGCTGCTGAACATGGAGTTCATCCAGTTCCACCCGACCGGCATGGTCTGGCCGCCCTCCGTGAAGGGGATCCTGGTCACCGAGTCGGTGCGCGGCGACGGCGGGGTGCTGCGCAACAGCGAGGGCAAGCGGTTCATGTTCGAGTACGTGCCCGAGGTCTTCCGCGGCCAGTACGCCGAGACCGAGGCGGAGGCGGACGGCTGGTACGCGGACCCCGGCAAGCACCGCCGACCGCCCGAGCTGCTGCCCCGCGACGAGGTGGCCCGGGCGATCAACTCCGAGGTCAAGGCCGGCCGCGGCACCCCGCACGGCGGGGTCTTCCTGGACGTCTCCAGCCGGCTGCCGGCCGAGGAGATCATCCGGCGACTGCCTTCGATGCACCACCAGTTCAAGGAACTGGCCGATGTCGACATCACCCGCGAGCCGATGGAGGTCGGCCCGACCTGCCACTACGTGATGGGCGGGGTCGAGGTGGACCCGGACACCGCGGCCAGCCCCGCCGTGCCCGGTCTCTACGCGGCGGGCGAGGTGGCGGGCGGCATGCACGGCTCCAACCGGCTGGGCGGCAACTCGCTCTCCGACCTGCTGGTCTTCGGACGTCGGGCCGGACTCCACGCGGCCCGGTACGTCAGCGAACTGACGCAGCGTCCGACGCTCGACCGGACCCAGCTGGACGCGGCCGCCGCCGAGGCCCTGGCGCCCTTCGGCGAGGGTGTCGAGCACCCGTACGCGCTGCACCAGGAGCTCCAGCAGACCATGAACGACCTGGTCGGGATCATCCGCCGGGCGGGCGAGATGAAGCAGGCGCTGGACCGGCTGGCCGGGCTGCGCCGGCGGGCCGACCAGGTGGCGGTGGAGGGCCACCGGCAGTTCAACCCGGGCTGGCACCTGGCCCTGGACCTGCGCAACATGCTGCTGGTCTCGGAGTGCGTGGCCCAGGCGGCGCTGCTGCGTCGGGAGAGCCGGGGCGGGCACACCCGGGAGGACTGGCCCGGGATGGACCGGGACTGGCGGCGGGTGAATCTGCTCTGCTCGCTGGACGAGGAGCGGCTGACCGTGGAACGGCAGGCCAACCCGCCGTTCCGCGCCGATCTGCTGGCGCTGTTCGACCGCGCCGAACTGGCGAAGTACTTCACCCCGGAGGAGCTGGCAGATGAGCGATGAGCGGGAGCTGCGGGTGTGGCGCGGGGAGGGCGGCGAGGGCGGCTTCGTCTCCTACCGGCTGGCGGCCAACGAAGGCGAGGTGGTGCTTGACCTGGTCCACCGGCTGCAGGCCACCCAGGCGCCGGACCTGGCGGTGCGGTGGAACTGCAAGGCGGGCAAGTGCGGCTCGTGCAGCGCCGAGGTGAACGGGCGGCCGCGGCTGCTCTGCATGACCCGGCTGTCGGCGCTGCCGCCGGACCAGCCGGTGGTGCTCACCCCGCTACGCGCCTTCCCGCACGTGCGGGACCTGGTCACCGACGTGGGCTTCAACTATGCCAAGGCCCGCGAGGTGCCCGCCTTCGTACCGCCGGCCAGCCTGGCGCCCGGGGAGTACCGGATGCGGCAGGAGGACGTGGCGCGCTCGCAGGAGTTCCGCAAGTGCATCGAGTGCTTCCTGTGCCAGGACACCTGCCACGCGGTGCGCGACCACGAGGAGAACAAGGGCGCCTTCGCCGGCCCGCGCTTCCTGATGCGGGTGGCCGAGCTGGACATGCACCCGCTGGACGCGGCCGCGGCCGACGGCCTGGACCGCCGGGCGAGCGCGCAGGAGGTGCACGGGCTGGGCTACTGCAACATCACCAAGTGCTGCACCGAGGTCTGCCCCGAGCACATCAGGATCACCGACAACGCCCTGATCCCGCTCAAGGAACGGGTGGCCGACCGCAAGTACGACCCGCTGGTCTGGCTCGGGTCGAAGATCGGTCGGCGACCCCGGGACTGAAGCCACGGCCGAGCCCACAGCTGAGCGCGCGTCTGGGCCCCCTCGCGGGGCTCAGATGCTCAGCTCGAACCAGACGATCTTGCCGTGCGGGGTGCGCCGGCTCCCCCAGCGCTCGGCCAGCAGGCTGACCAGTTGCAGGCCCCGCCCGCCCTCGTCGGTCTCCTGGGCCCGGCGCTGGCGGGGCTGGGCGTAGCCGTCGTCCCAGACCTCGCAGACCACCGCGGTGTCGCGCAGCAGGCGCAGCCGGATGTCGCCGCGCCCGTGCCGCAGCGCGTTCGTCACCAGCTCGCTGACCAGCAGCTCGGTGGTGTCGACCAGTTCGTCCAGACCACGGGCCAGCAACCAGGCGCAGGCCCGTTCGCGGGCCTTGGCCACCGAAGTGGGCTCGGGCGGCAGCTTCCAGTCGCCCACCGCGTTCTCCGGCAGCGCCCGCACCCGGGCCATCAGCAGGGCGATGTCGTCCTCGCCGTGGTGCGGGTCGAGCTCGTTGAGCACCTGGTCGCAGAGCGTCTCCAGGGCCGGGGCGCCGTTCTCCAGAGCGGTGCGGAAGGCGTGCAGGCCCTCGTCCAGCTGGTGCTTGCGCGACTCCACCAGGCCGTCGGTGTAGAGGCCGAGCAGCGCGCCGTCCGGCAGCACCAGGGTGACCTCCTCGAACGGCTCGCCGCCCACGCCCAGCGGCAGGCCCGGCGGCACGTCGAGCATCCGGGCCGGCTCGCCCGGGCTGAGCAGCGCGGGGGGCAGGTGGCCGGCGTTGGCGAACACGCAGCGGTGGGTGACCGCGTCGTAGACGGCGTAGACGCAGGTGGCCAGGTAGACCTCGACCGCGTCCTCGTCGCCCGGGCGGGCCGCGCCGCCGTAACCCGGCAGCGGGCCGGGGCCCGGGTCGCCCAGGCCGCGGGCGATCTCGTCCAGCGAGCCGAGCACCTCGGCCGGCTCCAGGTCGAGCATGGCCAAGGTCCTTACCGCGGTGCGCAACTGACCCATCGCCACGGCGGCGCGCAGTCCGCGCCCCATCACGTCGCCGATCACCAGCGCGGTGCGGTTGCCGGGCAGCGGGATGACGTCGAACCAGTCGCCGCCGACCTCGGTGTTGTTGTTGCTGGGGCGGTAGCGGCAGGCGATCTCCAGGCCGCTGGCCTCGGGGTTGCCCGGGGGCAGCAGGCTGCGCTGCAGGATCAGCGCGCGCTCGTGCTCGCGCCGGTAGAGCCGGGCGTTGTCCACGCAGACCGCGGCCCGGGCGGCGATCTCCTCGGCGATCGCCACGTCCCGGGCGTCGAACGGCTCGCTGCCGATCGCCCGGGAGAGCTGCACCAGGCCGAGCACCACGTCCCGGGCCACCAGCGGGACCACCAGGGTGCTGCGCAGCAGCGGGTCGGGGCCCGGGTCCGGGATCGCGCTCCGGCCGGTGCGCAGCGCCCGCGCGTGCGGGGAGCGCGGCGGGTAGCAGAGCGTGCCGCCGGCCTCGGCGGCGGCCAGCCGGGCGCCGTAGGACTCCGGGAAGCCCTGGTCGCCGCCGAGCAGCGAGCCGAAGTCCATCGAGGAGGCGCCGCCGACCACGCTGGAGACCGCGACCCGGCGCAGCTCGCCGCTGCCGTCGTACGGGGCGCTGCCGGCCAGTGAGGGGCCGCTCTCGCCGGAGAGCAGCGCGGAGTACAGGTCGACCGTGGCCAGGTCGCAGAACTGCGGGACGACCACGTCCAGCAGTTCCTTGGCGGTGGTCTCCAGGTCCAGGGTGGAACCGATGTGCGCGCTGGCCTCGTTGACCAGGGCCAGGTTGCGGCGCACCCCGGCGGCCTCGCGCTCGGCCACGTGCCGGCCCGTCACGTCGTTGACCTGGCCGGCCACGCCCATCGGCCGCTCGCCGGGGCCGGTCAGCCGGTAGAGCGAGATCGCCCAGCGGCGCTCGCCGCCGCGGGTCGGCACGGTGCCGTTGAACCGCAGGTCGACCACCGGGTCGCCGCTCTCCAGCACCTGGCGCAGCGCGGCCTGCAGTCGCTCGGCCTCGGAGGAGGAGAACAGGTCGTGCGCGGTCAGCCCGCAGAGCGCGTCGGGCTCGACGCCGACCGCGCCGGCGAAGGCCTGGTTGACCCGCTGCAGGCGCAGCTGCCGGTCGAACAGGAAGAAGCCGCTCGGGGTCTGCCCGAAGACCGCCTCGGAGGCGGCCAGGTCGGTCTCGATCCGGCGCAACTTGCCCAGGTCGACGGCGAGACAGAGCGCACCGCCCGGGCCGTCGGCGACCTCGCCGTCCGGGCCGTGCTGGGCGACGGCGGGCATCAGGTAGACCTCGGCCAACCCCTCGCCGCCGTCCGGCTCGCGGTAGGGCACGGTGCCCACCCACTCCTCGCCGGCCAGCGTGAGCTCCAGCCGGGACCGGCCGCGGCGCCACAGCTCGCGCGGCACCAGGGTGGTCACCGGGTCGGCGCCGAGCGCCTCGGCGGCGGGCAGCGCGAAGAAGTCGGCGGCCCGCTCGCTCCACTGACTGATCCGCCCGTCGGGGCCGATCGCGAAGGTGGCGACCCGGATGTACTCGTAGATCGAGCCGGGGTCGGTGTCGCCCCAGCGCGGCGCGGGGCCGGGCGCGGGTGCGGCGGGGTCGGCGCGGTGCGCGACCGGGTCGGGGACGCCGGTGGTGACCGGTGCGCCCGCCTGCCCGGGCACGGCGGCATGACCGCTACCAGTCAGCGCTTCCCGCGCCGGCATGCTGTTCAAGGACCGACCCCTCCAACCCGCGCCCATTCGGATGTCGAGAAGACCTGAGATGACCGAGTATTCATCATCCGAGGGCGGGCGCACACGCCCTCAACATCACAACATCAAATCGGGCGAAGGTTTTTGCCCCCAGCCTCGCGCTACCAGCCTGCCACGTGCGCGCCCCTGGTCCACCGCCGTGCGCCGGCCAAGGATATCTGTCATGAGCAGGTCTGAGCATTCGAAAATTTGAGCGACCATCGCCCGATTCAATCGTGAATCGTTTCCTTCCCCGACAATTCCTGTTCGAACCAGACCACCTTGCCCATTCCCTCGGCACGCGCCCCCCAGCGCAGGGCCAGCCTGCGGACCAGTTCGAGGCCTCGGCCGCCCTCGTCGGCGGCCGCCGCGTGCCGCTCCCTGGGCGGATCGGGCAGCGGGTCGGAGATCTCCACCAGCAGCGTCTCGCCGTAGGTGAGCCGCACCCCGATCGGCGCGCTCGCGTACCGCACCGCGTTCGTCACCAGCTCGCTGACCAGGAGCTCGACGGTGTCGGTCAGCTCCTCCGCGTCCCACTCCTGGAGCGCGCCGCGGACCAGCCGGCGGGCCCGGGAGACCGCGGTGGGCTCGGCGGGCAGCGTCCAGCCGACGGTGCGGGCCCCCTCCTCGCCACGGCCGAGCCGGGCCAGCAGCAGGGCCACGTCGTCCGGCTCACGGCCCTGCTCCATGGTGTCGAGCACCGCTTCGCAGGCGTGCTGGATCGAGCCGTACGGCTTCTCCAGCACCGCCTGCAGCCGCCCGAGGCCGACGTCCAGGTCCTTGTCCCTGGACTCGACCAGGCCGTCCGTGCAGAGCGCCAGCACGCTGCCCTCGGGGATCAGCAGCTCGACCGACTCGAAGGGCACCCCGCCGACCCCGAGCGGAGCGCCCGAGGGCAGGTCCAGCACCCGGCCCTCGCCGCCGAGCAGCGGGCTGCCGGTGCGGGCCGGGCCGGGGGTCGGCGGGTGGATCAGCACCGGCGGGATGTGGCCGGCCTTGGCCACCGTCAGGCGCGCCGTGGCCGGGTCGTAGACCGCGTAGACGCAGGTGGCCAGCAACGCCTCGTCCGGCCCCTGGGCCAGATCGTCGGCCAACTCGTGGACGTGCCGCAGCAGCACGTCGGGCGGCAGGTCCAGGGCCGCGAGCACCCGCACGGCAGTGCGCAGCCGGCCCATCGTGGCGGCCGCCCGCAGGCCGTGGCCCATCACGTCGCCGACCACCAGCGCGGTGCGGTCGCCGGGCAGCGGGATCACGTCGAACCAGTCACCGCCGACCTCGGTGCCGCTGCTGCCCGGCACGTAGCGGTAGGCCACCTCGACGCCGGTGGGCTGCGGCACCTGCTGCGGCAGCAGGGTGCGCTGCAGGGTGAGCGCGGCGGTGCGCTCGCGCACGTAGAGCCGGGCGTTGTCCAGCGAGCTGCCGGCCCGGTCGGCCAGCTCCACCGAGAAGGCCAGGTCGTCCCGGTCGAAGGCCTCGCGCCGCCCCGCCCGGCTGAGCACCAGCAGGCCGATCACGATGCCCCGGGCCCGCAGCGGGACCACCAGCACGGAGTGCGCGCCGAGCGTCAGGGCGGCCCGCACCTTGGGATCCCCGGGGTACGTGGCGTCCTCCAACTCCTCGGCACCGGAGAGCAGTTCGGGAACACCGGTGCGCAGCACCCGGCCGTAGCAGGACTCCTCGGCGAAGCTGATCCGAGCGCCCCGGCGGAGCATCACCTCCACCTCCTCACCGTCCTGGGCGGCCGCCACGCCGAGTTGCAGCAGCGAGGTTCGCCGGTCGTGCCCGTGCCGGGGCAGGTCGTCGCCGTGCGCCACCGCCTGCAGCAGGATCGCCGCCGCGAAGTCGGCCAGCCGCGGCACCACCGCGCTGGCCAGCTCCTGCGCGATCCGGGCGGCGTCCAGCAGGTCGCCGATCCGCGAGCCGAACTCGTTCAGCAGGGCGAGCCGGCGGCGGGCGTGCTCGACCTTGGCCACCGCGCGGTAGCGCTCGGTCACGTCCATCACGGTGCCGGAGATGCCCAGCACCCGACCGCCGCGGTCGGTGAGCCGGCTGTAGGAGATCGACCGGTAGCCGGAGCGCGCGGTGCTCGGGCCGGCCAGCGTGACGTCGATCACCGGATCGCCGGTGGCCAGCACCTGACGCTGGATCACGCTGATCTCGTCGGCGGCCCGTTCGGGCAGCGTCTCGCCGGTGGTCCGCCCGACGTGGTCCTCGGCGGCCACCCCGTTCATCTCGGCCAGCGTCTGGTTGACGGCGGTGTAGCGCAGGTCGGTGTCCAGCACCGCGATGCCGAGCGCGGACTGCTCGAAGAGCGCGTCACGCACCGCCAGATCGCGCTCCACGGCCTGCAGGGTGCGCGCCTCGGCCAGCGCGACCAGCAGGAACGGGGTGCCGTCGCCGTCCACCAGCAGCGAGATCCGGGCCTCCACCGGGATGCTCGGGCCGTCCCGGTGCCGCAGCTGGGTCAGGCCCTGCCAGCTGCCGGTGCGCAGCGCCGCCCGGAACACCTCACGGAGGTCGGCGACCTGCTGCTCGTCCACCACCAGTTCCTCGATCCGACGGCCCACCAGCACCTCGCTGGGCCAGCCGAGCAGTTCCTCGGCCGCCGGGCTCCAGAGCACCACCCGGCCCGCCGTGTCGAGCATCGCGATGGCGACCTTGACCACGTCGAAGAGGCTGCCCTGGGTGTGCTCGCCGTGCGGGTGGCCCGGGACGGGCGGCGGGCCGGCGGTGGGGAACGGTGCGGCGGGGCCGCCGCGGCGGGCGGCGGGCGCGGTGGTGGGTGCCGTGGAGCGCGGCGGGCGGGGGTCGGCGGCGGGGGCGCCGGTGCCGCCGGACGCGGTGGTCGGAGCGCTGACCCGCAGGCGCGCGCGGGCGGCGGCGCCACCCGTCCGCGCGGGGCGGGGCCGCGCTCGCCCGCCGCTACCCGTGCTGGTCACCGGCGGGGCCTCCCAAGTACCGACTCGGACGGAGTACGCGTGACTCACCAATCGTCACAGATCATGCCGAACTGTGACATACCCCAAGGGATCACGCACTATCCGGGCGTTCGGGTCATCTTTTCCGATTGGTCCCAGGAGTGGCCGAGCGGCTCGCCCGGTCAGCCGGGCTCGGCTCACGACGCGTCAGCGGAGGCCAGCAGCCGGGCGACCTCCGGCAGCACCGCGCGGTCGTGCTCCAGCCAGTCCACCGCCGACAACTCGTCAGGCCCCAGCCAGCGCAGCTCGGAATGGTCCTCCAGCGGCTGCGGCTCGCCCTCCAGCAGCTCCGCCGTCCAGATCCGCAGCACCAGTCCCGCCCGGACCGGCCACTCCCCCGCCAGCCGGTGCAGCGCCCGGGCGCGCACGCCCAACTCCTCGAAGAGCTCGCGCTCCAGCGCCTGCTGCTGGCTCTCCCCCGGCTCGGCCTTGCCGCCGGGGAACTCCCAGCGCCCCGCCACCTCGGGCGGCGCGCTGCGCCGGGCGGCCAGCACCCGGCCCTGGTGGATCAGCGCGCCGCCGACCACGATCCGGTTCTCCATGCCGGGGAGCTTAGGGCTTCCCTCGCTGGTGGCGGCAGCGCGCCGGGCCCGGCTCGGTGGGGGTCGAGTCGGGCCCGGGCGGGTCGGCCGGCCCTGACCCGAGGTTAGGGACGGCCCGCTAACGGGACGTACGGACGAGGTTTCGGTGCCGTCACGCACCCGGACAGCCGGGTTAACGGCGGGTAAGCCGCGGGGTCCGGTCGGGCGGGCGTCGCCCGCTCCCCCTGACCGCCCGGTTCGTATTCGACCGGCTCGGCCGATGCGTCACCCGCATCGGTTTCCGCCCACTGACGCGCACACTGCCCCCGTTCGCCCCCGTTCGGCCGACGCGTGAGCGAAGGACGCCACGCGTACGGCTATCGCAAGGGTGGACCGGCTCCCGCCGTGGCGCAAGGTCTAGTCCGGTCACAGGTCAGCGCCGACTCGGCCGATCCGTACTGCACGAAGTCCACCGACCCGGGCCCGCCGACCCGGCCCACCGCGCCGGGGCGGGCCTCAACCCCGGGCCAGCACCTCCCCGTTCAGCACGGCGAACCAGCCGTCCGGATCCACCGCCCAGCGCCGCCAGCCGTCGGCGATCACGGCCAGCTCGGCGTCGTCGGCGAAGCCGCGTTCCCGCGCGGTGGCGGCCAGCCCGGAGCTCACCACCCGCTCGGCCCAGGACTCGCCCCACCAGAGCCGCTCGCCGGCCGTCGCGTAGGTCCAGCTGGAACTGCCGGCCGTCACCTCGGTGAAGCCGGCCGCCCGGGCCCAGGCCAGCAGCCGGCGCCCGGCGTCCGGCTCGCCGCCGTTGGCCCGCGCCGTGCGCCGGTACAGGTCCAGCCAGGCGGTCAGCTCCGGCAGTTCGGGATACCAGGTCATCGCCTGGTAGTCGGCGTCCCGCACGGCCACCACGCCGCCGGGCGCCACCACCCGGCGCAACTCCCGCAGCGCCGCCACCGGGTCGGCCACGTGCTGCAGCACCTGGTGGGCGTGGACCACGTCGAACTCACCATCGGCGTACTGCAGTCGGTGGATGTCACCGACCGCCAGGACGACGTTGTCCAGCCCTCGCCCGGCCAGGTACTCGGCGGCCTGCGCCAGCACCTCGGGCGAGCTGTCCACCGCCACCACCCGCCCGGTCGGTCCGACCAGCTCGGCCAGGTCGGCGGTGATCGTGCCGGGGCCGCAGCCGACGTCCAGCAGCGTCTGCCCGGCCCGCAGTTCGGGCAGCAGGTAGGCGGCCGAGTTGGCCGCGGTGCGGCTGCGGTGCGAGCGCAGCACCGCGTCCTGATGGCCGTGCGTGTAGATCGCCTGATGCTCCGTCATGGCTCGTTCCTCCAAGGCTCACTGGACTTCCGGCAGGATCCTGAGCCTAGCGATCGTCTCAGGGATCAAGAATATCCGTCCCGAAGTGCGAGACTCCATGGAAAGCGGTTCACCTCGCGGACGGTCGCGCGAATAATCGAGCCATGGGAAAGAGCTACGAACGGATCGACGGCAGGCTGCGCTCCTTCATCGAAGTCCAGCCGATCTTCTTCACCGCCACCGCACCGCTGTCCGAGGACGGCCATGTGAACCTCTCCCCCAAGGGCCGCGCCGGCACCCTGGCCGTCCTGGACGAGCTGACCCTGGCCTACCTGGACTTCGGCGGCAGCCACGCCGAGACCATCGCCCACCTGCGCGAGAACGGCCGGATCACGCTGATGTGGTGCGCCTTCACCGGCCCACCCACCGTGGTCCGGGTGCACGGCCGGGGCGAGCCGGTGTTCCGCGACGATCCGCGCTTCGCCGAGCTGCTGGGCCACTTCGCCCCGACGGCGGACGGCGGCGGGCTGCGCGCGGTCGTCCTGGTGCGTGCCGAGCGGATCAGCGACTCCTGCGGATTCGCGGTGCCGTACCTGGAGTACCGCGAGGACCGCGCGCTGCACGCCGACTACTTCGACCGCAAGAGCGAGGCGGAGTTCGCCGAGTACTGCGAGAAGAAGGACTTCGTCGGCGTCAGCGTGGACGGCCTGCCGGGTCTGCCACTGCCGTTGCCACCCCGCCCGTAACGGGCCGCCTGCCCGGGCATCGTACGGTTGGGACCATGCCCACCCGCCCGTACGTGTTGCTCAGCGCCGCGATGTCGATCGACGGCTACCTGGACGACGCCTCTCCCGAACGCCTGCTGCTCTCCAACCCGGCCGACTTCGACCGGGTGGACCAGCTGCGCGCCGACTGCGACGCGATCCTGGTGGGCTCCACCACGCTGCGCCGCGACAACCCCCGGCTGCTGGTCAACGACCCCGACCGGCGGGCCGCCCGGGTGGCCGCGGGGCGCTCCGCCCACCCGCTCAAGGTGACCCTGAGCGCGCGCGGCGACCTCTCGCCCGAGTTGCGGTTCTGGCACACCGGCGAGCAACGCCTGGTGTACACCACCGACCAGGCGGCGGCCGGCCTGCGGGAGCGGCTGGCCGGGCTGGCCGAGGTGACCGGGCTCGGCGAGCGGGTCGGGCTCGGCGCGCTGCTCGACGACCTCGGACGGCGCGGGGTGGGCCGGCTGATGGTGGAGGGCGGCGGCTCGGTGCACACCCAGTTCCTCGCCGAGGGGCTGGCCGACGAGCTCCAACTGGCCGTCGCGCCACTGCTGGTCGGGCACGCCTCGGCGCCCCGCTTCGTCAACCCGGCCGAGTTCCCCGGCGGCAGCGGCCGTCGGCTGCGGCTGCTCGCCGCCCGGACGGTGGGCGACGTCGTCCTGCTCCGGTACGCCCTCAAGGAGTCCGCGTGAGTGACCTGTCCTTCCTGGCCCGCGCCATCGAGCTGTCCCGCCACTGCCCGCCCTCGGCGACGGCCTTCTCGGTGGGCGCGGTGATCGTCGGCGCGGACGGCACCGTGCTGGCCGAGGGCCACAGCCGCGAGGACGATCCGGTGGTGCACGCCGAGGAGTCCGCGCTCGGCAAGCTGCCGTCCGGCGACCCGCGGCTGCGTGCCGCCACCCTCTACAGCTCGCTGGAACCGTGCAGCCGCCGCGCCTCGCGCCCGCACCCGTGCGCCGACCTGGTGCTGGCCGCCGGGATCCCCCGGGTGGTGGTCGCCTGGCGGGAGCCGGACCTCTTCGTCACCGGCTGCGAGGGCGTCGACCGGCTGACCGCCGCCGGGGTCGAGGTGGTGGAGCTGCCGGAGCTGGCCGGGGCGGCCCGGGAGGTCAACCGGCACCTTTTGTATCCTGAGGGAACATAACCATCGCTTTGCGAGGAGCCCCGGCATGACCGTCGCCACCGAACTGTCCGTGCGCGCCCTGCTGCTGGACATGGACGGAACCCTGGTCAACTCGGACGCCGTCGTCGAGCGCTGCTGGCGCCGCTGGGCCGCCGACCACGGCCTGGACGGCGACCACACGATGTCCGTGGTGCACGGCCGCCAGGGCCACCTGAGCATGGCGATCCTGCTGCCGGACCGGCCGATGGAGCAGAACCTGGCCGAGAACCGGCAGATGCTCGCCCTGGAGACCGCTGACACCGAAGGCGTGGTCGAGGTGCCCGGCGCCGCCGCTTTCCTGGCCGCGCTGGCCGGCCTCCCGCACGCCCTGGTCACCTCCGCCGACCTGGCGCTGGCCCGGACCCGGATGGCCGCGGCCGGCCTGCCGATGCCGGAGTTGGCCATCACCGCCGAGTCGGTCGGCGCCAGCAAGCCCGACCCCGAGGGCTTCCTCAAGGCCGCCGCCGAACTCGGCGTCGCCCCGGAGCACTGCCTGGCCCTGGAGGACTCCGAGGCCGGCATCGCCGCCGGCAGGGCCGCCGGGATGCGGGTGCTGGGCGTCGGCCCCCGCGCGGCGGCGCACCGGCCGACGCTGCACGTGGACACCCTGGAGCAGGTTCGGCTCACCGCAGGCCCGGACGGCACGGTGCTGGTCCAGGTCACCGCCTGACCCCACACCGGGCCCATGGCCGCCGGACGGGTGCTCGCTCCCTTGTCGCCATATCGGCATGGGCGTACAGTTTCTTGTACCTACCGGAGGAGCGCAGCCATGAAGACGATGACCTACTCGGAGTCCCGCGCGCGCTACGCCGAGGTGCTCAACGCGGTCACGGACGACCGCGAGGAGATAGTGATCACTCGCGCCGGACACGAGCCGGTGGTCATCGTCTCGCTGGAGGACTACCAGTCCCTGAAGGAGACCGCCTACCTGCTGCGCAGCCCCGCGAACGCGCGCCGCCTGCTGGCCTCGATCGAGGAACTGGAGAGCGGCGGCGGGACCGTACGGGAGTTGGCGGACCCGGAGTGAAGATCACCTTCGCCTCCCGGGCCTGGGAGGACTACCTGTGGTGGCAGCTCCAGGACCGCAAGATCCTCAAGCGGATCAACACACTCATCGCCGATGTCGCGCGCAACGGCAACGAGGGGATCGGCAAGCCGGAACCGCTCAAGCACGGGTTCCAGGGCTACTGGTCACGGCGGATCAACGACGAGCACCGCTTGATCTACAAGGTCACCGACGACTCGATCCTGATCGCCCAGTGCCGCTATCACTACGAGAGCTGACCTGCCGGACAGTGAAACGCCGGCGGCCCACCCCGAAGAGGCGGGCCGCCGGCGCGGCGGTGCGCGGGTCAGACGCTGAAGGCGGGTCAGACGTTGAAGCGGAATGTCGAACACAGAGCTCCGACCTGCGGAAACGTCTCTTTAGAGGGGGCCATCCCAGCACTGCCCCAGCACGGGAACACATCCCAGCACTACCCGGCCGGCATGAGAGTTCAGTAGTGGTACCGGGCCGCGAGAATGACGATCTCCTTGTCCGTCACCAGATAGACGAGGCGGTGCTCGTCATCGATCCGCCGTGACCAGGCCCCCGGCAGGTGATACTTCAGCGGCTCCGGCTTGCCGATGCCCGTGAAGGGGTCACGTCTGACGTCCTCGATGAGCTTGTTGATCCGGGCGAGCATCTTGCGGTCGTTCTTGAGCCAGGACGTGTAGTCCTCCCAGCCCTGATCCTCGAAGACAAGCCTCACGCGGCACCCGCACCTGCGTCCGTCGACTCGGGATCGATCAGCTCACGCTCCGACAGGTTGACGTTGGCCAGGGCGTTCTCATACGCCTTGAGGAGCCGCCGAGCGTTCGCCGGAGAGCGCAGCAGGTACGAGCCCTCACTCAACGCCGCGTAGTCCTCGGCCGAGACAAGTACGGCATTGCCGTGCTTGGAGACGATCTCGATGGCCTCGTGGTTCTCGTTGACCTTCTTGATCAGCGGAAAGAGTTCCTTGCGGGCTTCGCTCGCAGTTATGGACATGACCCGACCCCTCCCTCAAGTGGTACCTAATAACGTACCACTCTCGACGTTCGCTCGGCGGGGGAACAGCTGACGGGCAGCCAGATTTCCCAGCACCATCCCAGCACGGGAAACCAGCAGGGCCCGACTCGGTAGAGCCGGACCCCGTGCGACCTGCGTGTTTGCCACGTCAGCAACGTGGTGTTATGTCATCCGCTCACACGTTGAAGCGGAACTCCACCACGTCGCCGTCCTGCATCACGTAGTCCTTGCCCTCGATGCGGGACTTGCCCTTGGCCCGGGCCTCCGGGATCGAGCCGCAGTCGACCAGGTCGGCGTAGGAGACGATCTCGGCCTTGATGAAGCCCTTCTGGAAGTCGGTGTGGATCACGCCGGCGGCCTCGGGGGCGGTGGCACCCTTCTTGATGGTCCAGGCGCGCACCTCCTTGGGGCCGGCGGTGAGGTAGGTCTGCAGGCCCAGGGTGGCGAAGCCGACCCGGCCCAGGGTGGCCATGCCGGGCTCCTGCTGGCCCATCGACTGGAGGAGCTCCAGGGCGTCGTCGTCGTCCATGCCGATCAGCTCGGACTCGATCTTGGCGTTCAGGAAGATCGCCTCGGCCGGGGCGACCAGGCCGCGCAGGCCGTCCTTGAACTCCTCGTCGGTCAGCTCCTCCTCGTCGACGTTGAAGACGTAGAGGAAGGGCTTGGTGGTGAGCAGGTGCAGCTCGCGCACCGAGGAGGAGTCGAAGCCGACCTCGAAGAGGGTCTTGCCGGACTCCAGCACCTTCTGGGCGGCCTCGGCGGCGGCCAGCGTGGCGGCCGACTCCTTCTTCAGCCGGGCCTCCTTCTGCAGGCGCGGCAGCACCTTCTCGACCGACTGCAGGTCGGCCAGGATCAGCTCGGTGTTGATGGTCTCGATGTCGTCCTTGGGCGAGACCTTGCCGTCCACGTGGACCACGTCGGGGTCGTTGAAGGCCCGGATGACCTGGCAGATCGCGTCCGACTCACGGATGTTGGCGAGGAACTTGTTGCCCAGGCCCTCGCCCTCGGAGGCGCCGCGGACGATGCCCGCGATGTCCACGAAGTCGACCGTGGCGGGCAGGATCCGCTCGGAGCCGAAGATCTTGGCGAGCACGGCGAGCCGGGCGTCCGGGACGCCGACCACGCCGACGTTCGGCTCGATGGTGGCGAACGGATAGTTGGCCGCCAGGACGTCGTTCTTGGTCAGGGCGTTGAACAGGGTCGACTTGCCGACATTCGGCAGACCGACGATTCCGATCGTGAGCGACATGAAGCGCGATCCCGTGGGCTTGGAGGGCGTGGAGCGGCACCGTACGGGCCGACCGCCAAGTCTACGGCCCACCGTCGGGAGACCGACCGGGGAGCCGGGGTGGGCCGGTGACTGCGCTGCCGCAGCCGGTTGGGCAGGACACGCACGAGGTCTTGAGGCGTCATTACCCAAGGTGATGTAAATCGGACCGTACGTTGGGCGTGTGGAGCAGAGCATCCGTACCCAGCCGCCCGGGCCCCGGCCCCGACCGCCAGCCGGCGGCGGGTCCCGCGAGGCCGCCGTTCCGGGGCCGGCCGCGCCCCGCGATGCCGTCACCGCGCGGCCCTCCAGACTCCGGCCCGCCTCCGGTAGTGCCGCCCCGCTGGCCCGACTGCGGCAGCGGATGGCCGGGGGCGGGGCGGCGACCGGGCGACCGCCGGGGCGACCGGCCCGGCTGACCGGGATCGGCGCCGGCGTGCTGTCGGTGCTCGGCACCCTCGCCTTCGGGCTGCTCGACCACTGGCTGTTCGGCAGCCTGGGGCTGCTGTTCGAGATCGGCTTCCTGCTGGTCTGCTTCCAGACCGCGGTGCGGGTCCGGCTGGCCGACCTGCCGGCCGCGCCGGTCAGCGGTCCGCTCGCCTTCGCGCTGACGGTGGCGCTGCTCGACCCGGTGACGGTGCCCGGGGTGGTCGGGCAGGTGCTGTCGCTCTGCGCCGGTCTGGCGCTGCGGGCCGCCTGGCTGTTCGCCGGGACGGGCCTGGCGGCGTTGATCGTGGCGGCCCGGTTCGTCGCCCAGCGCCGGATCCGCCGGGGCCGCTGACACCGGGGCCGCCGACCCCCGAAAGCCGGCGGGGCCTCAGTTCCCCGGCCTGAGCGTGGCCATCGCGGCGCCGACGATGCCGGCGTCGTTGCGCAGTGCGGCCGGGACCACGGTGGCCGCCCGCTTCGTGAGCAGCGGCAGGAACTTCTCGTGCTTGCGGCTGACGCCCCCGCCGATGATCACCAGCTGCGGCGAGAACAGCCGCTCCACCAGATCCAGGTACTCGTCCACCCGGACCGCCCACTCGGACCAGCTCAGCTCGTGCCGCTCCCGGGTCGCGGCCGAAGCCCGCCGCTCGGCGTCCTTGCCGCGCAGCTCCAGGTGGCCCAGCTCGGTGTTGGGCACCAGCGTGCCGTCCACGAAGAGCGCGCTGCCGATCCCGGTGCCGAAGGTCAGCACCAGCACCACACCGCGCGCGGCACGGCCCGCGCCGTGCGCGACCTCGGCCAGGCCCGCCGCGTCCGCGTCGTTGAGCACGGTGGCGGGCAGGTCCAGCGCCTCGCGGAACAGGCCTGCGGCGTCCAGCCCGATCCAGCCCGGGTCCACGTTGGCGGCGCTGCGGGTGTGGCCGTCGATCACCACGCCGGGGAAGGTCAGGCCGACCGGCCCGCGGTGGTCGAAGTGCTCGACCACCTCCTTGACCGCGGCGACCACCGACTCCGGCGAGGCCGGGTGCGGGGTGAGCACCTTGTGCCGGGGCGCGGACAGCTCGCCGCGCTCCAGGTCGACCGGCGCGCCCTTGATGCCGGAGCCGCCGATGTCCACGCCGAACACTTCGGTTGCCGCCACGTCGAGCCTCCTGGAGGAATCAGCCGTTCGACCGGATCGGCCGACCCACCCGGATCAGCCGACCTTCACCGTACGAGAGCGCGCCGACGAAAGCAGCTCGGAACCTGCCACAGCGTCAGCCGCCGGACGGGGCTCAGAGCTTGCCGGCCGCCTCGGCGCGCAGGTCGCGGCGCAGCTCCTTGGGCAGCGAGAAGGTCAGCGTCTCCTCGGCCGTGCGAACCACCTGGACGTCCTCGAAGCCGCGCTCGGCCAGCCAGGTCAGCACGCCCTGCACCAGGATCTCCGGCACCGAGGCGCCGCTGGTCAGGCCGATCGTGGTGACGCCGGCCAGCCAGGCCTCGTCCAGCTCGTCGGCGAAGTCCACCAGGTGGGCGGCCTTGGCGCCGTACTCCAGGCCGACCTCGACCAGCCGGACTGAGTTGGAGGAGTTCTTGGAGCCGACCACGATCAGCAGGTCGGTCTCGGGAGCGATCTGCTTGACCACCACCTGACGGTTCTGGGTGGCGTAGCAGATGTCGTCGCTGGGCGGCGAGACCAGCAGCGGGAAGCGCTTCTTCAGCTCGCCGACGGTGGCCATGGTCTCGTCCACCGACAGGGTGGTCTGGGAGAGCCAGACGACCTTGCTCTCGTCGCGGACCCGCACGTTCGCGACGTCCTCGGGACCGTCCACCAGGTGGATCCGCTCCGGGGCCTCGCCCATGGTGCCGACCACCTCCTCGTGGCCCTCGTGGCCGACCAGCAGGATGTCGTAGTCCTCGTCCGCGAACCGGACGGCCTCCTTGTGCACCTTGGTCACCAGGGGGCAGGTGGCGTCGATGGTGGCGAGCTTGCCGGCCTTCGCCTCGTCGTGCACCGAGGGCGCCACGCCGTGCGCGGAGAAGACCACGATCGCGCCCTCGGGCACCTCCTCCGTCTCGTCGACGAAGATCGCGCCCTGCTTCTCCAGGGTCTGCACGACGTACTTGTTGTGAACGATCTGCTTGCGGACGTAGATCGGCGCCCCGTACTGCTCCAGGGCCTTCTCCACGGCGATGACGGCGCGGTCGACGCCCGCGCAGTAGCCCCGGGGGGCGGCGAGCAGGACGCGGCGCTGAGCGGTGGTCGACATGGCACCTATCGTACGGGCGGCCACGGCGGCCGGTGCGCGGTACCGAAAGGCCGTGGCGTGCGGGGACGGACGGCCGGTCGGATGTTCAAATCTGAAGAATGAACGATCCAGTGGATTCCGGCGGTCTGCGGCGCAGCCTGGGGCTGCGCGACCTGGTGGTCTACGGGCTGCTCTTCATCGCGCCGATGGCCCCGGTGGGCGTCTTCGGGGTGCTGGACGCCAAGAGCCACGGGGCGGTGGCGGCGGTCTACCTGGTGGCCACGGTGGCGATGGGGTTCACCGCCCTCTCGTACGCGCAGATGGTGCGCGCGGTGCCGCGCACCGGCTCGGTCTTCGCCTATGCCAGGGCCGGCCTGGGTGAGCGGGCCGGTTTCATCGCGGGCTGGATGGCGATGCTCGACTACCTGCTGATCCCGGCGGTCGCCTACCTCTTCTCCGGCATCGCGCTGCACGCGCTGGTGCCGGGCGTGTCGCGGTTCGTCTGGACCGTGCTGGCGGTGCTGGTCACCACCGCGCTCAACCTGGCCGGGGTGCGCACGGCGGCGGCGGTGGGGTTCGCGGTGCTGGCGCTGGAGCTCGTGGTGCTGGCGGTCTTCGTGGTGGCGGCGCTGGTGGTGCTGCTCCGGGACGGGACGGTGCGCCCGGCGCTCTCGCCGCTGACCGGGGTCGGCGGCTTCTCGACCTCGGCGGTGCTCGGCGCGGTGAGCGTGGCGGTCCTCTCCTACTTGGGTTTCGACGCCATCGCCTCGTTCGTGGAGGAGGCGGTGGGAGCCTCGCGCGCGGTGGCCCGGGCGGTGCTGCTCTGCCTGGCGCTGGCCGGGGCGCTGTTCGTGGCGCAGACCTACCTCGCGGCGCTGCTGGAGCCGCTCACCCCGGAGCAGCTGGCCGAGCAGCCGGCCGCCCAGGGCTCGGCCTTCTACGACACGGTGGAGAGCGCGGTCGGGCACTGGCTGCACACCCTGGTCGCGGTCAGCAAGGCGATCGGGGCGGCCTTCGCGGCGCTGGCCGGGCAGGCCGCGGCCGGGCGGCTGCTCTTCGCGATGGGACGCGCGGGGCGGCTGCCGCGGGCCCTGGCGGCGGTCGACCGGGACTCGGGCGTGCCGCGGGTCGCGCTGCTCAGCGCGGCGGTTCTGACGCTGGCGGCGGCGGGCTGGGCGGCCCGGCGGTCCGACGGGCTCGACCAGCTCACCTCGGTGGTGGACATCGGCGCGCTGTGCGCCTTCGCGCTGCTGCACGCCTCGGTGATCGGCTGGTACACCGTCAAGCACGGCTCGCGGCACCGGATGCGACATCTGGTGCTGCCGCTGCTGGGGATCGCGGTGATCGTCGCGGTGGTGGTGAAGGCGGCGCACACCGCGCAGCTGGTGGGCCTGGTGTGGCTGGCGGCGGGACTGCTCGTGGTCCTGCTGCAACGCGACGGTGCTGTCGGCGAGCCGCGCTAGCCTCGGACGCATGGCCAACAGCAGCTCACCCGACGCCCCGCTCCCGGTCGGCAAGGTCTCCCAGCTGATCGGCGGCTGGATCGACCGGCTGGGCGCGATCTGGGTGGAAGGCCAGATCACCCAGCTCAGCCGCCGCCCGGGGATGCAGTTCCTGACGCTGCGTGATGTCGACCAGGACGTCTCGCTGGGCGTCACCTGCTTCCGCTCGGTGCTCGAACCGCTGGCCGACACCCTGCACGAGGGCTCGCGGGTGCTGGTGCACGCCAAACCCGAGTGGTACACCGCCCGCGGCACCCTCTCGCTGCGGGCCACCGAGATCCGCCTGGTCGGGCTCGGCGAGCTGCTGGCCCGGCTGGAGCGGCTCAAGCGGCAGCTGGCCGGCGAGGGGCTGTTCGCCGCCGAGCGCAAGCGGCCGCTGCCGTTCCTGCCGCACTGCGTCGGCCTGGTGACCGGCCGCGCCTCGGCCGCCGAGCGCGACGTGCTGGAGGTGGCCAGGCGGCGCTGGCCTGCGGTCCGCTTCGAGGTGCGCAACGTGCTGGTGCAGGGCCCGCAGGCGGCCGGCCAGGTGGTGGCGGCGGTGCGCGAGCTGGACGGCCACCCTGAGGTGGACGTGATCATCGTGGCGCGCGGCGGCGGCAGCGTCGAGGACCTGCTGCCGTTCTCCGACGAGGAGCTGTGCCGGACGGTGGCGCAGGCCCGCACACCGGTGGTGAGCGCGATCGGGCACGAGCCGGACCAGCCGCTGCTGGACTTCGTCGCCGACCTGCGGGCCGCCACCCCGACCGACGCCGCCAAGCGGGTGGTGCCCGACGTGGGCGAGGAGCAGGCCAAGGTGCAGCAGCTGCGCGACCGGGCCCGGCGGCTGATCGGCGACCTGGTGCGGCGTGAGGAGACCGGGCTGGCCTCGGTGCGCGAGCGGCCGGCGCTGGCCGCGCCGCACCGCCTGGTGGCCGAGCGCTCGCAGGAGCTGACGGCGCTGGTCGAGCGCGCCCGGCGGTGCCTGGGCCACCGCCTCGACGGGGCCGAGTCGGACCTCGGGCACACGCTGGCCCGGGTGGTGGCGCTCTCCCCCGCCGCGACGCTGGAGCGCGGCTACGCGGTGCTGCAGCACCCGGACGGGCAGGTGGTGACCGACCCGGCGCTGCTCGCGGCGGGCCAGGAGTTGCACGCCCGGGTGGCGGGCGGCGGCTTCGAGGTGACGGTCAGTCGACCGCCGGCACCGGGTCAGCGCTGAGCGGCGGGGCGGCCCTGCGCGGCGGGTCGGCGACCAGCTGGTTGCGGGAGAGCGGCACCGAGTGCTCGGCGAACCCGAGGCCGCGGTAGAGCTGCTCGCCGCCCTCGGTGGCGTGCAGGTCGATCCGGGTCACCCGGTGCTCGTCGAACCAGGCCAGCAGCGCCTCGGTGCAGGCCCGGGCGTAGCCGCGGCGGCGGTGCGCCGGGTCGGTGCAGATGTTGAAGATGAAGCCGAAGCGTCCCTCGGGGTGCCCGGGGGCGGGCAACCGCTGTTCCAGGGTGCCGACCGCGCAGGCGGCCAGCCGGCCCGCCCGCCGCGGATCGTCGACCACGAAGGCGGGCATCGTGGTGGCCGCCGGATCGGCCAGCCGCTCGCGCAGCACCTCCTCGGCGGTCTGTTGCCAGGGCCCTGGGCGTGCCTGGCCCTGCATCGCCTCGAACATCAGCAGCCGCAGCCGGACCAGCTCCGAAGCGTCCTCGGGCCGGGCCTGTCGTACTTCGCTCATGGCGCTGGACCCTAACGAGCGGCCGCCCCGGACGCAGCCGGGTTTCGGCTGCGGGGCGCTGTCGGGACCTGGCTCTAGGCTGGCTCCATGGCCGACGCGGAGAGCACGACGAGCAGCACCAGGACCGGCGAGCTGGGTTACGAGCAGGCCCGGGACGCCCTGATGGAGGTGGTCCGGCGGCTGGAGACCGGCGGCATCACGCTGGAGGAGTCGCTCGCCCTGTGGGAGCGCGGCGAGGAGCTGGCCAAGGTCTGCCAGCGCCGGCTGGACGGTGCCCGGGCCCGGCTGGAGGCCGCGCTGGCGGCCGAGCGGGAGCAGGAGCAGCCCTCGGCGGAGTGAGTCCCACCGGATGTGAGCCAGATCACGGCCGCCCGAGGAATCGTTGAAACTTCACTCATGTTGAATCAGGTGAACGGCACCCAGCCGCCCTTCCCGATCCCGCATGAGGTGTAGCCCCGATGACCATCGCCAACGACGCACTCGTCCTCGACGCCGCCGCCCAGGACCTGCTCTTCCGCGAGGCCCGCACCGCCAACACCTTCACCGAGGAGCCGGTCTCCGAGGAGCAGGTGCAGGCGATCTACGACCTGGTGAAGTACGCGCCGACCGCCTTCAACCAGCAGGCGCTGCGAGTGGTCCTGGTCCGCTCCGCCGAGGCCCGCGAGCGCCTGGTGGCGCACATGGCGGACGGCAACAAGGCCAAGACCTCGACCGCGCCGCTGGTCGCCATCCTGGCCGCCGACAACGAGTTCCACGAGGAGCTGCCGGCCCAGTTCCCGGCCTTCCCGCAGGCCAAGGACCTCTTCTTCAGCGAGCGCCCGGCGCGCGAGAAGTCGGCGGGCTTCAACGCCGCGCTGCAGGCCGGCTACTTCATCATCGGCGTGCGCGCCGCCGGCCTGGCGGCCGGCCCGATGACCGGCTTCGACGCCGCTGGCATCAACAAGGAGTTCTTCGCCGACGGTGACCACTCGGTGCTGGCCGTGGTGAACATCGGCAAGCCGGGCGCCGACGCCTGGTACCCGCGCTCGCCGCGGCTGGCCTACGACGAGGTCGTCACCACCGTCTGACCCGCCTGAGCACGCAGGGCCCGGATCCCCTCGTGGGGATCCGGGCCCTGCCGCGTTCGGTGGTCCGCCAGGACCTACGGCTTCAGAGCCTGCGCCAGCTGGTCGAGCTCCTGGTACGAGGCACTGCCGGTGACCAGCGTGGTGGCCGGGCCGGTGGCCACGGTCAGGCCGCGGTAGTGGTCGCCCTGGTAGCGCGACCAGTCCTGGCCGGCGATGCTCGCGCTGCCGTCCGGCGCGTAGCCCGAGACCACGCTCTTGAGCAGGTCGGGCTTGGGCTCGTTGCTCTGCTCCACCGCCGCGTACTTGCCGTCGGGGGTGACGAAGCCCAGGTGCCAGCCGGCGTGGCCGTCCGGGTCCACGTCATAGCTCACCGAGGTCGCCCGCCACTGGTCGGAGAGTCCCGCGGGCGCCAGGATCGGATACGGCGCCGCGCGCTTGGCCGAAGCCAGCGCCGCGCTGTAGTCCACCACGCGTACACCGTCGCCGTTGCTGCTGTGCGGGATGGTGAGGTACGCCACCATGGCCACGCCCATCACGGCGACCATCGACAGGATCATGTCCCGGACGGTCTGCCGGCCTCGTCTGTTGTTGCCTGCTGCCACCCCCACATGGTGACCCATCGTGCCGCGCTACCCGACCACCGGGGTCGCCGTCGCGGCGCGATGCGCCCGTACCGGCGCGGTTCAGCCGGCCGCCCGGCGGGCTGCACCGCAGGTCGGCGGGACCCGCGCCACAGACAGTCATCCCATCCACAGCTACGATCGGGGGACCCTCATCGCAGCGCTCGACCAGACAGTATGTCGATGCGCTGACTGGCCGTCGCGTACAGAGAGGTAACGACGATGACCACGCAGCACCCCTCCCACCTTCCGCATTCGCTGGAGGTGGCCCCTGAAGCACCGGACCGCAACCTGGCCCTGGAGCTCGTCCGGGTGACCGAGGCGGCGGCCATGGCAGCCGGCCGCTGGGTCGGCCGGGGCGACAAGAACGGCGCCGACGGCGCGGCCGTGAAGGCCATGCGCACCCTCGTCTCGACCGTCTCGATGAACGGCATCGTCGTCATCGGTGAAGGCGAGAAGGACGAGGCGCCGATGCTCTACAACGGCGAGCGGATCGGCGACGGCACCGGCGCCGAGTGCGACGTGGCCGTCGACCCGGTGGACGGCACCACGCTGACCGCCAAGGGCATGGCCAACGCCGTCGCCGTCCTGGCGGTCGCCGACCGCGGCACCATGTTCGACCCGAGCGCCGTCTTCTACATGGACAAGCTCATCACCGGCCCCGAGGCCGCCGACTTCGTCGACATCACCGCCCCGGCGGCCGTCAACATCCGCCGCGTCGCCAAGGCCAAGGGCAGCGCCGTCGAGGACGTCACGGTGATGGTCCTGGACCGGCCGCGGCACGACGGCCTGGTCCGCGAGATCCGGGAGGCGGGCGCCCGGATCAAGTTCATCTCGGACGGCGACGTGGCCGGCGCCATCATGACCGCCCGCGAGGGCACCGGCGTCGACCTGCTGATGGGCATCGGCGGCACCCCCGAGGGCATCATCGCGGCCTGCGCGATGAAGTGCATGGGCGGTGTGATCCAGGGCCGGCTCTGGCCCAAGGACGAGGCCGAGAAGCAGAAGGCGCTGGACGCGGGCCACGACCTGGACCGGGTGCTGAGCACCAACGACCTGGTGAGCGGCGAGAACGTCTTCTTCGTGGCCACCGGCATCACCGACGGCGAGCTGCTGCGCGGGGTGCACTACCGCCACGAGACCGCCACCACCAGCTCGCTGGTGATGCGGTCGAAGAGCGGCACGATCCGGCAGATCGACTCCACCCACAAGCTGTCCAAGCTGCGGGCCTACAGTGCGATCGACTTCGACCGGGCGAACTGACAGACCCGTCAGCCCGCCGTCTGCTGTCACCCCGCTATCCGCCCCGGCTCGGCGACCACCCGCCGTCCGGAGCCGCGCTGGCCGGCCACCAGTTGGGCCTCGGCCCGCAATTCGACCTCGCGGCGTCGCCGCCGGGCCAGCACCACCCGCCGCTCGGCCGCCGTCAGCCCGCCCCACACCCCGTACGGCTCCGGCTGCGCCAGCGCGTGCTCGCGGCAGGAGAGCAGCACCGGGCAACGGGCACAGACCCGCTTGGCGTGCTCCTCGCGGGCCAGCCGGGCGGCCGTCGGCTCCTTGGACGGGGCGAAGAACAGCCCGGCCTCGTCCCGGCGGCAGGCCGCGCCGGTGTGCCAGGGGTTCTCCTCCTCCATGTGGTCGAGCCGCGCACTCGCGGGAGCGCCCAGTCGGGCACGCTCCGGCCCGCGCCGCTCGGTGGCGGCCCGGACGACGTCGGTGGTGCTGGGCTCGATCGGGTGCAGCACGGCGACTCCTGACACAGCTCGGGAAAGGCGCGCGTCACTGCCCGGCTGCCGCCCTGAGTGCCGTACGACGCCGTCTGACCGCAGCCGTTCAAGAAAACGATGTGCCCCAGGAGTTACCCCGCGCGATCCTGGTTCATGCACACCGTGTTCACCCGGGCACAGCCTGCACTCGAGTCAATCCCGGGTGCCGGGCCAGGAGTTGACGGAACGTGAGGTTCCGCGAGACGGTCCCGCTCAGCCGTCGAGCTGCTTGCGCACCCACTCCTTGACCTTCGTGCCCCGGCGCGGCTTGGCGTCGCAACCGCCGAAGACCGCCGCGCCCTTCACCCGCACCACCGGGGCGTACGGGTCCGGCGCGGTCTGCTCCCGCACCTCGAAGCCGCCGAAGATGCCGACGCCGCTGCCGACCAGGGTGACGTTCTCCGGCACCCGGATCGACACCCCGCCGAAGACCGCCGAGACCTCGATCAGCACCTCGGGCGACTCGAAGACCGCGTCCGTCAGGTCCAGCTCCACCCCGCCGAAGACCGCGGTCGCCCGGATGTGCGAACCGACCCGCCAGCGCCCCTTGCGGGCCGAACCGCCGAAGACCGCCACCAGGTTGGCCGGCTCCTCGCGGGCCGGCGGCAACTGCCGGCCCGCGGCCGGCTGCGGCCGCTCGGCTCCGGGCGCGATCGGCTGGTGGGTCGGCAGGTCCCGGGTGAGCGGGGCCAGCTCGCCCAGCGTCTTGGCGCTGTAGGCCGCCTCGATCCGCTCGGCGTGCTCGTCCACCGTCAGCCGGCCCTCGGCGTAGGCGTCGCGCAGCAGTTCGGCGATCTTCTCCCGGTCGGCGTCGGAGGCGCGCAGCTCGGCCTCGGCGGGCCGGGTCTCCGGCGGCGCCACCGGCGCGGGTTCGGCCTTGCGCAGCGGGACGGGCCGCGCCTCGGGGGACTGGTCGGACGGCTCGGGTGACGGCGAGTTCTCCACGCGCCCAGCCTAGGGGCTGGCCCTGCACGGAACGAGGGGTCTCAGGGTCGTCTCCGGGTGCTCTCCGGGTCGGCCCGGCCCGCCTCAGGGTCGGCGTGACCCCGGTCACCCCCGCTCACCCGCCCGCGGCGTCCGGCGCCGCCGCCTCTAACCTGGAAGGCGCTTCGCCGACGCAGCACCCTCAATCCGTGAAGGACCTCGCATGGCACCCACGCCAGACTTCGCCTACTCCGACCTCCTCCCGCTCGGGGCCGACCCCACCCCGTACCGCAAGCTGACCTCCGAGGGCGTCAGCATCTTCGAGGCGGACGGGCGGCGCTTCCTGCGGGTCGAGCCCGAGGCCCTGCGGCTGCTCACCGCCGAGGCGATGCACGACATCTCGCACTACCTGCGCCCGGCGCACCTGGCCCAGCTGCGCCGGATCCTGGACGACCCGGAGGCCAGCCCCAACGACCGTTTCGTCGCGCTGGACCTGCTGAAGAACGTCAACATCTCGGCCGGCGGCATCCTGCCGATGTGCCAGGACACCGGCACCGCGATCGTGATGGGCAAGCGCGGGCAGAACGTGCTGACGCAGGGCGGCGACGAGGCCGCCATCGCGCGCGGCGTCTTCGACGCGTACACCAAGCTCAACCTGCGCTACTCGCAGATGGCCCCGCTGACCATGTGGGACGAGAAGAACACCGGCTCCAACCTGCCGGCCCAGATCGAGCTCTACGCGACCGACGGCGACGCGTACAAGTTCCTCTTCATGGCCAAGGGCGGCGGCAGCGCCAACAAGTCGTACCTGTACCAGGAGACCAAGGCGATTCTCAACGAGAAGAGCATGCTCTCCTTCCTGGAGCAGAAGATCCGCGGGCTCGGCACCGCCGCCTGCCCGCCCTACCACCTGGCCATCGTGGTCGGCGGCACCAGCGCCGAATTCGCGCTGAAGACCGCCAAGTACGCCTCCGCGCACTACCTGGACCAGCTGCCGACCAGCGGCGACGCGGCCACCGGGCACGGCTTCCGGGACCTGGAGCTGGAGGCCAAGGTCCTCGAGCTGACCCAGCAGATCGGCATCGGCGCCCAGTTCGGCGGCAAGTACTTCTGCCACGACGTGCGCGTCATCCGACTGCCCCGGCACGGTGCCTCGCTGCCGGTCGCGATGGCCGTCTCCTGCTCGGCCGACCGACAGGCGCTCGGCAAGATCACCGCCGAGGGCGTCTTCCTGGAGCAGTTGGAGACCGACCCGGCGAAGTACCTGCCGGAGACCACGGACGACCACCTCGACGACTCGGTGGTGCGGGTCGACCTGGACCGGCCGATGTCGGAGATCCGCGCCGAGCTGTCCAAGCACCCGGTCAAGACCCGCCTGTCGCTGACCGGCACCCTGGTGGTGGCCCGCGACATCGCGCACGCCAAGATCAAGGAGCGCCTCGACGCCGGCGAGGGCATGCCGCAGTACCTCAAGGACCACCCGGTCTACTACGCCGGCCCGGCCAAGACCCCCGAGGGCTTCGCCTCCGGCTCCTTCGGCCCCACCACGGCCGGCCGGATGGACTCCTACGTCGACCAGTTCCAGGCGGCCGGCGGCTCGATGGTGATGCTCGCCAAGGGCAACCGCTCCAAGCAGGTCACCCAGGCCTGCGCCAGCCACGGCGGCTTCTACCTCGGCTCGATCGGCGGCCCCGCGGCCCGCCTCGCCCAGGACTGCATCAAGAAGGTCGAGGTGCTGGAGTACGCGGAGCTCGGCATGGAGGCGGTCTGGCGGATCGAGGTCGAGGACTTCCCGGCCTTCATCGTGGTGGACGACAAGGGCAACGACTTCTTCGCCGAGGTCACCGACGGCCCGCTGATCACCAGCATCCGGGTCCGCTCGTAACTCGCGTCCCCGCCCCGGCGCGCCCGCCGCGCCGGGGCGGTGTCATGCCTGCCCGGTCTCGAACCGGCTGACCTTGCCGCCGACGACCTCGAACCGCCAGGCGGTGCGCATCTCGCCCCACGTCTCGTTGCGGAAGTCGGCGATCAGCGCCCGCCCGCCGTCCGACTCGCTCTGCACCGCCATGTGACCGCGGGTGGCGAAGATCTCCCGGTCGATCCAGTCGTGCAGGTCGCGGTCCGAGCCGTCGTCGGACATCGTCGCGTCGTCGGTGAGCAGCGCCAGGAACGCCACGCGGTCGTTGGCGTTGATCGCCGTCACCAGCGAGCGGACGGTCGGGTCGGTGAGCTTGGCGGGGGCGATGGTCATCTGACGGCTCCTCAACAGGTCGCTCCGGGGGGATGCCAGCACTCTCACACACGCCCGCGCCGGGCGGACGGCGCAGCACCGCGCCGGTCCCTCCGCCGGCTCAGCCCCGGCGGCGCGGCGAGCGCGCAGCGGGCGTTCACTCGTAGGGATGGCCTGCTCGGGTGTCGCCGAGGTCCGGGTCGGGAGGCGTCGATCATCTGAGTAGATGCCAGTTCCACGTGATCGCAAGGCAGGTGCCGCATGACCCGCAGCTTGCTCCCTCACCCCGCCCGCCGCCTGCTGGTCGCCGGTGCCGCCCTCACCCTCGCCCTGGCGCCCGCGGCGGCGGCGAGCGCGGCTCCGCCGTCCCGTTCGGACCTCGAAGTCGTCGAGCTCACCCCGAACGCGGCTCCCCCCGGCGGGCTCACCACCGTCTCCGGCTTCGTCGCCAACGACGGCCCGGACACCACCGCCCACTCCTTCACGGTGACGGTCACGCTGCCCTTCGGCAGCTACGCCGTGGCACCGTTCTTCCCTGCGGGCTGCCTGCCGGGCATGGGCGGCCACAGCGTGCGCTGCACCTTCCCGGCCGGGCTGAAGCCGGGGCGGACGGCGAGCGCGCTGATCCCGACCCGGATCGAGGGGAACGTGCAGCACGGGACGGTGCTGACCGGCGGCCTGGTGATGGTGACCAGCGAGGACGACCCCAACCCGCTGAACAACAGCCGGCCGCTGGAGATCCCGGTCTCCTGAGCGGCGGTCGCACAGACGTCGGAGCCCCCGGGTGACCGGGGGCTCTTCGCGCGTAGTGTCGCAGGACAACCACGCGATGCAATCAGGCCAAAGTCGGCGGGTTGTACGGCCGTTCGTCAGTGCGTGTTGACGATCAGGCCGTCCGGCTGAACGGTGCCGGCCTCGCGCTGCCGAGCCGGCGCGGCGGCCGCCGACCCAGCATCCTCGGCCGGCTCAACCTGCTGGTCGGCAGCCTGCTCCGTCGCCTGGATCGCGCCCGTCAGGACGCTGTCCGCCTCGTCGGCCTGCTCGGGCAGCGCGATCGGAGTGTCGTTATCGGCCATCGCCGGACCACCTCTCGGGTGTCAGTACTGGACCGCCCCGGTCGGTCTGGCCGCGGCGTGGGGACAGTATCGTAGGGTTCGTTAAATGTCTTATAAACAGCCCTCCCGCTGAACAATCCGCCCGTTTTGCCCTTCCTGACGGGGCATTGCGGCCGGACCATGGAGGGCACCGCTTCGAGATTCGAAGTACCAGGCCTTCGGGGGACCCTCATGGAGCTTCAGGCGACGCCGCACGATGCCGTGCCGCGCTTCCAGGTGCTCGGACCCGTCCAGGCCTGGCGCGACGAGCAGCCGCTCGCGCTGGGATCTCCGCAACAACAGGCCGTGCTGACCACCCTCCTGCTGCACCACGGCCGGCCGGTGACCACCCAGGAACTGGTGGACGGGCTGTGGGGAGACCGCCCGCCGCCGCAGGCCGTGGCCGCGCTGCGCACCTACATCTCCCGGCTCCGCTCCGTGGTCGAACCCGGACGTGAAGTCCGAAAGCCCGCTGAACTGCTGATTTCGGTACGGGACGGATATGCGTTGCGCATTCCGGACGAATCGCTCGACCTGGCGATCTTCAACGCTCGAACCGCCGAGGCCGCCGGCGCCCGGCAGGCCGGCCAGCCCGAAGCCGCACACCACCTGCTGACCTCGGCACTCTCGCTCTGGAACGGCCAGCCGCTGGCCGGGATTCCGGGCCCCTATGCGGAGTCGCAGCGTCAACTGTTGGTGGACCATCAGGTCGCGGCCCGCGAAGAGCGCTGCACGGTCGCGCTCGAAATCGGCCTGCACGCGGAAATCGTCGGCGAATTGAGCAACCTGACCGCCGAGCACCCGCTGCGCGAGGGGCTGCGCGAACTGCTGATGCTCGCGCTTTATCGGTGCGGTCGGCAGGCCGAGGCCCTCAACGTGTACGCGGCGACCCGAAAGCTGCTCATCGAGGAACTCGGTGTTGAGCCCGGTGCCGCGCTCGCGGCGATGCACTCCCGGATCCTCTCCGCCGACCCGAGCCTGATGAATTCCGCACCGGAATTGCGGATTCCGGCCGCCGAGAGCGTAGCCCTGGCGCCACCCGCCCAGTTGCCCGCCGACGTCTCGGACTTCAGTGGCCGCGAGAAGCTGGTCGGCGAGTTGCGCGAGCTGCTGCGGCGGGCCTCCGGTCAGGCGGTCGTGGTCACCTCGCTGGCCGGGATCGGCGGGGTCGGCAAGACCACGCTGGCCGTGCACGTCGCGCACGGCGTGCGGTCCGAGTTCCCCGACGGCCAGCTCTACGTCGACCTGCGGGGGGTCAGCGCCACACCCGCCGACCCGGCCGTGGTGCTGGGCGACTTCCTCTTCGCGCTCGGCGTCACCGAGGCGCCGGAGTCCTTCGAGCAGCGGGTGGCGATGTACCGCTCGATGCTGGCCGACCGGCGGATGCTGATCATGCTCGACAACGCGCACGACGCGGAGCAGATCACGCCGCTGATTCCGGGGGTCGCCGGGTGCGCGGTGCTGGCCACCAGCCGCTCGCGGCTGGCCGGCATCCCGGGCGGGCACCTCTTCGATGTCGAGGAGCTGCGGCCGGATGAGGCGCTGGAGCTGTTCGGCGCGATCGCCGGCCGGCACCGGGTCGAGGCGGAGCCGGACGCCGCGCTCGCCGTGGTGACCTCCTGCGGGTTCCTGCCGCTGGCGGTCCGGATCGCCGCGGCCCGGCTGGCGAGCCGGCCGCGCTGGACCGTCGCGGACCTGGCCCGGCGGTTAGCGGACCAGCGGCGCCGGCTCGACGAACTGCAGCTCGGGAACCTGGCGGTGGAGACCACGCTCGGCCTCGGCTACGGGCAGTTGCGGGCCGAAGAGGCCAGGGCGTTTCGCCTGCTCGCCCTGGTCGACTGCCCGGACCTGCCGCTCTCGGCGGTGGCCGCGCTGCTCGGCACCGGCGAGGACGAGGCGGAGGACCTGGCCGAGGCGCTGGTCGAGGCCAACATGCTGGAGTGCTTCACGCCCGGCCGGTACCGGTACCACGACCTGCTCCGGCTCTTCGCGCAGAAGCAGCGGGAGAAGGAGGCGGACCTGGCGGACACCCAGGCCGCGCTGCTGCGGCTGCTCGCCCTGCTGGTCGCCACCGTCCGCAACGCCGCGCAGATCCTGGAGCCGGACGAGCAGCTGAGCGAACCGCTGCAGGTCGTCACCCACCCCGGCGAACAGCTGAACGGCGCCGACTCGGCGCGCGGCTGGCTCCGCTCCGAGCTGGCGCTGATCCTGGGCGCGATAGACGAGTCGATCAACGGGCCGGCGGAACAGCTCCGGCTCTCCATCGACCTGCTGGTGACGCTGAACACGGTGGCGGAGGAGGCGAACCACGCGCAGCGGATCCGGCGTGCCCTCGCGGTGGCCGAGACAGCTTCGGCCGAACACGGCGACACCGACGCGCTGGCCCGGGTCCGCTACACGCTGGCCTTCTTCGCCTACCTGACCGGGAGCTATCCCGAAGCCGAGCGGGCGCTTCGGGACTGCCTGGCCGTGCTGGGCACGCAGACGCCGAGGCTCCGGTCGGCAGCGAGCAGTCTGCTCGGCACCGTCCTCACCACGGCCAGCCACCCGGCCGAGGCCTTGCCGTTCCTGGAGGAAGCCCGCGATCTGTCGACCACCCTCGCCGCGATGGGCAGCGCCGCCCGAATCGAGGGCAACATCGCCCGGGTCCACCTGAAGCTGGAGCAGTGGGACGCCGCCGTCGAGTCGGCCGGTTCGGCGGTCGCCACCGCCCGCGCCTCCGGGAACGTGCGCTGCCTGGCCGACACCCTCTACCAGCTCGGCGTGGTGCTGCGGACCACCGGTTCACCGGCGGAGGCCGCCACCCAGCTGCGCGAGGCGCACCAGCTCTACCAGGACCAGCAACAGCGGCTCTGGGAAGGCTTGTCGCTGGCCCGCCTGGCCGGCTCGCTGCTGGCGGACGACCAGCTGACGGAGGCCGCCCAGGCCGCCGAGGAGGCGCTGACCATCGCTCAGGAGATGGACACCGCCTACTGCCAGGGCCTCGCGAACGCCGCCCTCGGTGAAGCACTGCTCCGCCTCGGCCAGCCGGCCCGCGCTCTCGCCTGCCTCGCCGAGGCCCAGGAGATCTTCACGCGGCTCGGTGTGCCGGAGGCCCACGCCGTGCGGAGCCTCATCGACGAACAGCACACCGAGCCCTCATCCACCACCAGCGCGCCGTAACACCGGGTCCCCCCAAGCGGGGCCCCCGTGCCCCGCTCCCCCGATACCCCGGTGTCCCCCGATTTCCCCCGTGTGGGAAGCACTCTCTCCCCCCGGACGAGGTGACCCCGCAGCCCCCCGGCTGCGGGAGCACCTCTACGCGCTTCCCCGGCGCTGAGAAGACTCTGACAGTCCGCGATTGACGTTCGATAAACGACGACTAACCGCCCCCGCACGTCGACCCAACCAGGCATACTGTCAGCTCAGCGGCCCGACTGTCGCGCACCACCCCTCGCGCCATGCGGGCGTGCGGCGGGACCCGCACCACCCCGATCCGCCCCGTCATGCCCCCCGGCGACCGCCTGCCGCCCCGGTATCGACCCGCCCCCGACCAGGCAGCCGACCGGCGAATCGGCGCCCGTCGGGATGAGTTGGCCGGAAAGGGACTCCACAGCACGGTGATCGCGCATATTCTCAGAGGCCAGGTGGCACGTGCGGTTTCCGGCGTGTCGATACGGACCAGGGCGGAGTGGGCTGAGGGCTCGACAGGCAGCGCGGAGCGGGACACCACGACCGGCGCACGGCGCGGCGGCGGGTGGCCAGGTGGGAAAGGTGCCTCTCAATCGTGACGACGGGACAGATATCGGACCCCGCCCGGGGTGGGACCGCCGGGGCTGCCCCGACCTGCCACCGTGCGGACCGCAGCGCGGAACGCGCGCTGCAGGCGGTGGCCTTCGACGCGATCGGCGCCCGGTACAGCGAGGCGTTCCCCGCCAAGTCCGGCCAGCTGGCGGCCACTCGCCGGCTCCTCACCGAACTCCGGCCGGGCGAGCCGGTGTTGGAGATCGGCTGCGGCACCGGTGATCCGACGACCCGCCAGCTCGCCGAGGCCGGCCTGCGGGTCACCGCCATCGACCTCTCCGACGGGATGCTCTCGCTCGCCCGTCAGGCCCTGCCCGGCGCCGCCGACTACCACCGGATGGACCTCTACGACCTGGGCACCGTGCGCGCCGAGACGGCCTGGGGGCTGCCCGCGCTCGGTCCGGCCGGGGCCGGCGGCTTCGCGGCGGCCACCGCCTTCTTCTCCCTGATCCTGCTGCCGCAACGGGAGATCCAGCTGGCCCTGTGGCGGATCCGGACACTGCTGCGGCCCGGCGGCCTGCTGGCGCTCGGCATGGTCGAGGCCGACCTGGACGACTACCCGATGCGCTTCCTCGGCCAGGAGATCCGGATCAGCGGGTTCCTGCGCGAGGAGCTGGCCGAGCTGCTCCGTCAGGCCGGCTTCACGGTGGAGGAGCTGAACGGCCGTCCGTACGCCCCGGCTTGCAGCACCCTGCCACCGGAGGAGCAGCTCTTCCTGCACTGTCGCCGCACCGCCTGACGTACCCGCAGCACCCGCAGTACCCGTGGCACCCAGCTCCGACCGGCTCGTCCAGCAGGACCAGCAGAACCAGTTAGACCAGATCCGACCAGTAAGAACAGGCAGCCGTGCGCGACCTTCCCTCTCCTCAGGCCGGCCAGCCGCCCGCCGTCCCGGCCCAGCGCCGTCCGCCGCCCGGGCAGCCCGCCGCCGCCATCGCGACGCCGTTGAACCTGAGGGTCCGCCAGGCCGTGACCGAGCGGCTCGGCTACCTCAACGACGCCACCCGGCAGATCAACACCAGCCTCGATCCGGCCGCGACCGTCCGCAGCCTGGCCAAGGTGCTGGTCCCGGCGCTGGCCGACGCGGCGCTGGTCCACCTGCGCGAGCCGGTGCTGGGCGGCGGCCCGCGCCGGGACCGCGGCGGACCGGTCGAGCTGCGGCTGCACCGGGCGGAGGGCACCCGGCTCGGCAACGGCCGCCGGGTCGTCACCGCGCAGCCCGGCGGCGCGCTGGACCGGGCGCTGCGCGAGGCCGCGCCGGCCGGCCCGGTGGTGCTGGGCACGGCCGAGGGCGAGCGGCTGCGGCCGCTCTTCGCCGAGCTGTACGGCGCTCGCGCGCTGGCCGGGCTGGCCCGGGGCACGGCGCTGCTCGCACTGCCGCTGCGCGGTCGGGAGAAGCGCGGCAAGGAGGCCGACGGCAGGCAGCGGCGGGCGGACTCGGTGCTCGGCCTGCTGGTGCTGGTCCGCCGCCCCGGCAAGCCGGACGACGACTACCACCGGTTGCACGCGCACACCCGGCACAGCGATCAGAGCAAGGAGCCGGCCCGCTTCGACCCGGCCGACACCCAGACCGCCGCCCACCTGGCCACCCTGGCCGGCCTCGCGGTCGACACCGCCCAGCGCTACACCCGCGAGTCGGAGATCGCCAACAAGTTGCAGCGCAGCATGCTGCCGGACGACCTGCCCCAGCCGCACGGGGTGCGGCTGGCCCACCGCTACCTGCCCGGTGAGGCCGACTCCCAGGTCGGCGGCGACTGGTACGACGCGATCCCGCTGCCCGGCAACCGGGTGGCGCTGATCGTGGGCGACGTGATGGGCCACTCGCTGACCTCGGCGGCCGTGATGGGTCAACTGCGGACCAGCGCGCAGACCCTGGCCGCGCTCGACCTGCCGCCGCACGAGGTGCTCTACCACCTGGACGAGCAGGCCCAGCGCCTCGGCCGCGAACAGCACCTGGCCACCTGCGTCTTCGCGGTCTACGACCCGATCGCCAACCGGATCGTGGTGGCCAACGCCGGACACATGCCGCCGGCGCTGATCCACCCGGACGGCCGCGCCGAACTGCTGGAGGAGCTGCCGGCGGGCGCGCCGATCGGCGTCGGCGGCGTCGACTTCGCCTCCCAGGAGCTGGACGCGCCGCCCGGCTCGGCGCTGCTGCTCTTCACCGACGGCCTGGTGGAGACCCGCCGCCGCCCGCTGGCCAGCGGCCTGGAGCGGCTGCGCGAACGGCTCTCCGGCGTGCACCAGCACTCCCCCGAGCAGCTCTGCCACGAGGCCCTGCGGATCCTGCCGCCCGGCGACCGCGGCGACGACATCGCCCTGCTGGCGGCCGCCTTCGACGGGATCCCGGCCGACGACGTCGCGTACTGGTACCTCCAGCCGCGCAACGAGACCCCCGGGCGCGCCCGCCGGCTGGTCGGCCACGCGCTGCGCCGCTGGGGGTTGGACGAGCTGGTGGAGAACACCGAGCTGATGGTGAGCGAGCTGGTCACCAACGCCGTGCAGCACGCCAAGAAGCCGGTGACGCTCCGTCTGGTGCGCACCTCGGTGCTGCGCTGCGAGATCGGCGACGACAGCCCGCAGCTGCCGCGCCGCCGCAGGGCGGGCCTGGACGAGGAGCGCGGCCGGGGCCTGGAGCTGGTCGCCAAATGCGCCGACGACTGGGGCTCGACCCGGCTCGGCGGCGGCAAGATGGTCTGGTTCGAGCAGAAACTGCCGCCCCGGGCCTTCGGCGGCCGCGGGGCCCGCAGAGCGGGCGATGCCTGATGTGCAGGCCGACGTAGCCGGGCCCGCCGAATCACAACCGCCGGGTCACAACCACCGGGTCACAACCACCGGGTCACTGCCGCAGGCGGCGCCAGAGCGGGCGCGGGATGATGCGCAGGCCGTGCGAGAGGACCGCGAGCTTGCGGGGGATCCAGACCACGGCGGCGCCGCGCGCGACGGCCGCCGCGACGGCGGCGCCGACCGCGGGGGCGGTGGTCGCGGCCGGGGCGGGCGGCATGCCCTCGGTCATCCGGCCGATCACGAAGCCGGGGCGGACCAGCAACACCCGCACGCCGCTGCCGTGCAGGGAGTCCGCGAGGCCGCGGGCGAAGGCGTCCAGGCCCGCCTTGGCGGCGCCGTAGACGAAGTTGGCCTTGCGCGGGCGCACGGCCGCCACCGAGGAGAGCACCACGATCAGGCCCCGGCCCTGGGTGCGCAGGTGCGGCACGGCGGCGAGCAGCGTGGTGACGTGGCCGGTGAGGTTGGTCTCGATCAGCCGCCCCGCGGCCACCGGGTCGCCGTCCAGCACCTGCTGCGGCGTCAGGATCCCGGCGGCCGAGACCACCAGGTCGATCGGGCCGGTGGCGAAGAGGTCGTCCACCAGCCGCTGGTGGCTGTCGAGCGCGGTGGCGTCGTACGGCACGGTGCGCACCTCGTACGGCAGGTGCGCACCCAGCTCGGCCATCCGCTGCTCGTCGCGCCCGGCCAGGATCACCTCGGAGCCGGGCGGGGCGTCCAGCGCCTTGAGGATCTCGTGGCCGATCTCGCTGCCGCCGCCGAGCAGCAGGATCCGCCCCGGCGGGCGGCCGTGACCACCCGCCGGGCCGACCCCGGTCCCGGCCATCAGGTGCTCGGCCGCTTCGCTCGGGTGGTTCGCATCCGTCATGTGGTTCAAGGACACAGTCCCAGTCTCCGTCCCAGGTCGGACCGCATGGTGTTGGCGGGGTCGAGGCGGGCCCGCACCGCGCGCCAATCCTCCAACGACCCGTACATCGCGTCGAAGGCGGCGCGCCCGAGGCGGGCGTCCTTCGCCAGGTAGACCCGCCCGCCCGCCTCGGCGACCCGCCGGTCCAGCCGGTCCAGCGTCGCCCGCAGCCGGCCCCGGGCCAGCGTGCCGCCCACCGGCAGGTCGACGGCCAGCGACCAGCCGGGCAGCGGGAAGGAGAGCGGCCCGGCGCCCGCCGTTCCGAACCGCTTCACGGTGCCCAGGAACGGCGCCGCCCCGGCCCGGCGCAGCGCGGTCAGCGCCTCGCCGAGCAGTCCGACGGCCGGCTCCGGCACCACGAACTGGTACTGCAGGAAGCCGCGCGGGCCCAGCGCCCGGTTCCACTCGCGGACCGCGTCCAGCCGGTGGAAGAACTCGGGCAGGCACTGCACGCTGTGCCGCTCGCGCGGCGCCCTGCGGTACCAGAGTTCGTTGAAGGCCCGCGCGGTCAACGGGGTGAAGGGACCGACCGGCAGCCGGGGCGCGCGCGGCGCACGCCCCGGCGTGTAGCGCAGCTCACCGCCCGAGGCCAGGTGGTCGCCGCGGTCCACGATCCCGCGCCCCAGCGCCCGCCCGCTCGCGGTGGTGTCGATCCAGGCGACCGCGTACCGGCTGCCGCGCGAGGCCGCGTCCAGCTCGTCGAGCAGCGCGTCCAGGTCGGCGACCCGCCGCGAGGTGACCCGCAACCGGTCGCTGCCCAGCGGCAGCAGCCGGATGGTGGCGGCCAGGATCACGCCGGTCAGGCCCATCCCGCCGATGGTGGCCGCGAAGGCCTCGCCGTCCTGGTCCGGGGTCAGCACCCGCAGCCGCCCGGTCCCGTCCAGCAGCTCGATGCTCTCCAGCCAGTGCCCGATGCTGCCGTCGCTGCGCTGGTTCTTCCCGTGCACGTCGGCGGCGATGGCGCCGCCGACGGTCAGCCGGCTGGTCCCCGGGAGCACCGGGAGCAGCAAGCCCGCCGGGACCGTGTGGGCCAGTAGCTGTCCGAAGCCGACCGAGCCGGCCGCCCGCACCGTGCCGCCCAGCGCGTCCAGTTCGACGGTGCGGCCGGTGGCCGGGGCGAGCACCACTCCCCCGGCGTTCTGCGCGGCGTCCCCGTAGCTGCAGCCGGCCCCGCGGGCCAGCAGTCCGCGCTCGGCGCAGCCCGCGATCAGCTCGCCCAGCGCCTCGGTGGGCAGCGGGCCGTGCACCTCGCTGCGGCTTCCGGTGCTGCGCCCCCAGCCCTGCAGCAGCACATCCGCCTGACCTTCCGTCATGTCGTCCCCGCTGCCACGAAGAGCACCAGCCATACCAACTCGCATCCCAGCATCGGTCCGTCACGGGTGATCAGATCCTCGACCTTCGCCATGGTGGCCCGGCCGGTCAAGCGGTCGAACCGCAGCAGCGCGGCGGCCAGCGGAAGCACCGTCACCAGGTGCCAGTCCACGGCCCAGCGGGACCCGTTGAGCAGGGCCCAGCCGAGGTAGGCGCCGATCATCGCCATGCTCACCGCCCGCTGCGCCAGGCGCAGCCCACGCGGGGTGTAGCGGCGCAGGCAGGGCCGGTGGCCGACGGCCGCCGGGCCCAGTGCCGCCAGCTCGGTGTACCGCTTGGAGATCGCCACCAGCAGCGCGCCGAGGCTGCAGACCAGCACGAACCAACCGGACGGGGCGACCGCCGCGGCGGCCGCGCCGCCTATCGCGCGCAGCACGAACCCGGAGGCCAGCATGGTCAGTTCGAGCACCGGGAGGTGCTTGAGGGTGGCGGAGTACAGGAAGGACATGGCCAGGTAGCCGGTCAGGCAGGCGGCCAGGCCCGCACTGGAGATCACCAGCGCGCCGGCCTCGGCCAGCGCCACGCAGGCCACCGCGACCGCGAGGGCGTGCCGTTCGGCCAGGTCGCCGCTGGCCACCGGGCGGGTGCACTTGGCGGGATGGTGCCGGTCGCGCTCGGCGTCGGCCACGTCGTTGACGAAGTACACCGCGCAGGAGGCCAGGGTGAAGACCACGAAGGCGACCAGGGCGCCGCCCAGGCCCTCGATCCGGCCGCGGTCGGCGGCGGCCACCGGCGCCGCGAAGACCAGCAGGTTCTTCGGCCACTGCCGGGGCCGCGAGGTGCGCAGCACCGCGCGCGGCAAGCCGATCCGGGCCGCCCCGGGGTCGGGGACGGGTTGGAGTTCGGGGGCCGGGAGCACCGGCGGCTGCGCGGTCATCGGGCGTACACCGCCGTGAAGTCACGGCTGGTCGGCTCGAAGTACCGGTCGGCGGGCCGCTCCTGGTCGGGCAGCAGCTTGGTCGACGTGGGGTTCGCCGGGTCGGTGCCCGGCTGGTAGTAGTTGTACGACATCCAGGCCGGGTTGATGTCCAGCTGCATCGCCTGCACGCAGCCGGCCTGGTGCAGCAGGTCGGCCAGGGTGCGCACGGAGAGCGCGGGCCCGTAGACGTAGATCAGCCGGCCGTCCTCGGTGATGCCGACGCCCGAGCGCCAGACGAAGAACTTGCCGCCGATGGTCAGGCCCCAGCCGCTCTCCACGTTGCGGTCCACGTCGTCGGGCACGGTCGAGTGGTCGACGACCAGGCGCAGGTTCTGCCGCACGCCCACCACGTCCGGGGTCATCGAGACCTCGTCGCCCCAGCTGCCGACGGTGGTGTGGCCGTCCTTGTAGAAGACCAGCGAGCCCGCGCCGTCCCGCAGCGTGCCGTGGGTGACGCCGTTGAGGTAGAAGCCGCCCTGCGCCTCGGCCACCTTGAAGCCGCCGTTGAAGCTGGCCAGCAGGCCGTCCCTGGCATCGGCCGGGATGTTCGGCGGCACGCCCCAGTTGTCGGGGCCCGGGTCATCGGTGCCGGGGTGCAGCTGGAAGCGGGTCAGGCGCTGGTCCATCGAGACCACGGCGGCCAGGTAGGAGGTGTGCTCGCTGTCCGGGCGCAGCATCGCGCTGAGCACCGACGGGACGCCCCGGGAGCTGCCGATCACGTGCCAGGCACCCTCCCCGGCGATCGGGTCGCCGGCCGGGGAGACCAGCGGGGCCGGGTTGATCGGCGCGATGGCCGGGGCGCCGGGGTGCTTGTTCTCGGCGCTCGCCACGGCGGACGGCGTGGTGGGGGACAGGCCGCCGGGGGCGAGCGCGATGGTGGGACGGCCGCCGACCTTGGGCGGGTTCATCTTGTACTGGGCGGTCTCCAGCCCGGTCACCACCGGGCCGAGGTGGTGGTCGCGCGCCCACTCGGCGATCCGGGCGACGGCGCCGTCGTTGCCGGGCGCGAGCAGCGCGCTGCCGAGGGAGTAGCCGAGCCAGGTCAGGAAGACCAGGAAGAGGCCCAACGTCACCTGCACCGGGCGCTTGCGCAGCAGGCGGCGCAGCCACCCGCGGCGGCGCGGGACGGGGGCCCGGGGAGCCTCGCCTTCCTCGGCCACGGTCCGGGGTTGCTGGGTGGGGGATTGCTGGGTCTGGGGTTGCTGGTCCGCTTCGGGTTCGGTCGACGATGCCACGCCACTCTCTCCCTGCACTGGCGGCACCACCCAGTCGCGGGCGGGCAACCCGGTGCGGCGGGGCGGACCGCGAACTCCTCTGGCGTGCTCCAGCTCACCGTGGCCCCGGCCGCCCGGCGACGCGGCGCAGGCGCCGGGCCGCACCCCGGCAGCGGACCCGGCGTGGCGTCACCGGGCGGCATGAGAAAGTGAAGTGACGAGCCGTCAGATCGTTGGACCGAGTCCTCGGGCATCACCCGGTCGGGCGCATCCCTACGGGCCGACGATCCGCACCGGCAGCTGTGCCAGCACGGTGCGCAGCGAGTCCGCGAAGCGGTCGTACTCGGCGCCGCGGGCCGAGCCGGGGCGGGCGGCCAGGCCGATCCGGCGCCCTGGTGCCGGGTCGGCGAAGTGGACGGCGGCCAGCCGGTCGGCGCGCCCGGACTCCACCGCCAGCGCGGTGGCCGGCAGCAGGGTGACGCCGAGTCCGCCGGCCACCAGCTGGACCAGGGTGGAGAGCCCGGCGGCCCGGGTGGAGCCCCCGGCCGGGTCGGCGCCCACCTCGCGGCACAGGTCGAGCGCCTGGTCGCGCAGGCAGTGGCCCTCCTCCAGCAGCAGCACGTCCAGGTCGAGCAGCGCGTCGCGGGGGACGTCGGTGCGCCCGGCCAGCGGGTGGTCGGGCGCGGTGACCAGCACGAAGTCCTCGTCGAAGAGCGGGATGTCCCGGGTCGGCGCGCTGCCGCCGGCGGGCAGCGCGAGCAGCAGCAGGTCGAGCCGGCCGCCGGCCAGGCCGTCGAGCAGCGCGGCGGTGCGCTCCTCGTGGACGTGCAGGTCGAGCTGGGGGTACTGGTCGCGGACCAGGCGCAGCACGGTCGGCAGCAGGTAGGGCGCGACGGTGGGGATCACGCCCAGGTGCAGCGGCCCGGTGAACGGGCGGCGGGCCGCCTCGACCTCCTGGGTCAGCTCGTGCAGGGCGGCCAGCACCCGGCGCGCGTGCGCGGCCACCCGCTCACCGAGGGGCGTGATGATGACCTTGCGTGTCGTACGCTCCACCAGCTGGGCGCCGAGCGACTCCTCCAGCGCGGCGAGCGCGCCGGAGAGCGCGGGCTGGCTGGTGCCGACGGCGGCGGCGGCGTCCCGGAAGTGCCGGTGCTCGACCACGGCGAGGAAGGCGCGCAGCTGCGCGAGCGTCGGCGTCCTGGGGCGGGCCGACCCCGATCCGTGCTGGGTACTGATAACTCACTCCGATCAGATGGATCGAGTCTAGCTATTTCACTGATCACTGACGGCTGTGTCACTGTTGGATCACGTCGGGATCCGTCGAATCATAGGCAATCCAGACACACTCCCTTCATTTTCCACACCCAGGAGAAGCGAACGTGCTGACGATCGGCGACAAGTTCCCCGAGTTCGACCTCAAGGCCTGCGTCAACCTGGACGCCGCGACCGCGTTCGCCGATATCGACCACAAGACCTACGAGGGCAAGTGGAAGATCGTCTTCTTCTGGCCGATGGACTTCACCTTCGTCTGCCCGACCGAGATCGCCGCGTTCGGCAAGCTGAACGAGGAGTTCGCCGACCGTGACGCGCAGATCCTGGGCGTCTCCGGCGACTCGGAGTTCGTGCACCACGCCTGGCGCAAGGACCACGCGGACCTGCGCGACCTGCCGTTCCCGATGCTGGCCGACATCAAGCACGACCTGATGCGCGCCTGTGGCGTCGAGGGCGAGGACGGCACCGCCCAGCGCGCCGTCTTCATCGTGGACCCCAACAACGAGATCCAGTTCGTCATGGTGACCGCCGGCTCGGTCGGCCGTAACCCCAAGGAGGTCCTGCGGGTGCTGGACGCCCTGCAGACCGACGAGCTGTGCCCGTGCAACTGGACCAAGGGCGAGGACACCCTGGACGCCGCCACCCTGCTGGCCGGCTGACCCATGGCGCTCGACGAACTGAAGGCGGCACTGCCCGAGTACGCCAAGGACCTGAAGCTCAACCTGAGCGCGGTCATCGGCAACTCGGACCTCCCGCAGCAGCAGCTCTGGGGCACCGTGCTCTCCTGCGCCATGGCCACCGCGAGCAAGCCGGTGCTGGCCCAGCTGGAGCCGCAGGCCAAGGAGTTGCTCTCCGAGCAGGCGTACACCGCCGCCAAGGCCGCTGCCGCGATCATGGCGATGAACAACGTCTACTACCGCACCACGCACCTCCTCTCGGACCACGAGGAGTACGCGAAGCTGCGGACCGGGCTGCGGATGAACGTCATCGGCAACCCGGGCGTCGAGAAGATCGACTTCGAGTTCTGGTGCTTCGCGGTCTCCGCGATCAACGGCTGCGGCCAGTGCCTGGACTCGCACGAGCAGGTGCTGCGCAAGGCCGGTGTGGACCGCGAGACGATCCAGGTCGCGATCCGGATCGCCGCCGTCGTGCAGGCCGTCGCCTCGGTGCTGGACGCCGAGGCGCAACTGGCCTGAGGCCGCTAGTTTCCGGTGGGGCCCCACTTCGCGAAGTGGGGCCCCACCAGTGTGTTCAGGCCCGCCACCGTCTGCGGACCGAAGACCAGCGCGGCCCGGGGCGCGGTGCGCAGCCGCAGCATCTCGTAGAGCACGTCGGCGAACGGCTGCACGGTGAGCGCCTGGGCGACCAGCGCCGCTTCGTCCCGTTCGTCGTGATCCGCCAGCCGGGCCAGGTCGCGCAGCATCGAGCGGCAGCGCACGTAGGCCTGGGCCCGGCCGCGCTCCAGCACCGGGCGGTCCAGACCGAAGATCTGGATCGTCTCGCGGCCCTTGGGGGTGCGCGGGCGGTAGGCGCCGGTGGCGAGCACCAGGTCGAGGTGGTCGGCGGGCTCGTCGGCGGTGGGGTCGATCAGCAGTGCCCGGCCGTGCCGGTCGGTCGGGTAGAGGTCGCGCTTCTGGTTGCTGTTGCAGAAGGCACAGGCCCACAGGTGGTTCAGCCAGTCGAAGGCGCGCTGCGGGGCCATCGCGATCGGCTGGAAGTGGTCGATGCTGGTGCCCTCGCTGTCGCCGCAGTACATGCAGCGGGAGAGCCCGGCGGCCATCGCGACCAGCTGGGTGCTCAGATCGCGCCGGATGGTGCGGCTGTCGCGCCACAACTCCCGGGCGCCGCCCCGGTACTCCGGCAGCCGCTCGGTGCGGGCCGCCATCCGGTCGGCCAGCTCCTCGGGTAACGGCCGCCGCTGCAGCGGGATCATCTGGCGCGTCCCAGCCGGGCGGCGACCTCGTCGACCCGGGCGGTCAGCGAGCTCATCAGCCGGTCGGTGAGCTCCTGGTACTCCGCCAGTTCCTCGTCGGTGGAGTCGCCGGCCAGCACCTTGCCCTCCAGGTCGCCGATCCGTCGGCGGGCGTCCTCGGCCCGCGCGGAGTAGGGCGACTCCAGGCCGAACAGTTCGGAGAGGACCGCGTCGTCGCCGCTGCCGTAGACGATCCGGCGGTACAGCTCCTCGCTGACCGGCTGCGGCGGGGCGTCCTCGTCCAGCCCCGCTATCCGGATCAGCCCGCCGGGGTCGGCGGCCTGGCAGATGTACGGGCTGTGCGTGGAGACGATGAACTGCACCCGTGGGAAGTGCGCCTTGAGCCACGGCCCGATCCGCTGCTGCCAGCTGACGTGCAGGTGGGCGTCCACCTCGTCGATCAGCACGATGCCCGGCAGGGTGATCGCGCCGTGCTCGTCCTGCGGGAGGCTGCCGTAGCAGTTCTGGAACTGGCGGACCAGGTCGAGCACCAGGGCGGCCACCGTGCGGTAGCCGTCGCTGAGCTCCCGGAGCGGGAAGTCGGGCCCGCCGACGTTCAGGTCACCGTCCCCGGTGCGGTGCACCCAGAGACCGTCGGAGTCGACCCGGGAGACCGCGAAGCCGTCCGGCAGCAGGCCGTCCGAGAGCAGCGCGCTGACCACGTCCAGGGCCTGCTGGGCACCGGGGCGGCCCTCAAGACGGCGCACGTGCTGGTCGATCAGCCAGGAGACGCCCTCGGCCAGCGACGCCTCCTCGTGGAAGAGGGTGGCCAGCCGGCCGACCGGGCCGGCCGAGAGCATCAGCCGCTGGCTCTCGCCGGCCCCGCCGAGCAGCCGGCGGAACGGGCCGTAGCCGGCGAAGAACCAGCCGCGCGGGTTCTCCGCCCAGGGGCCGCGCTCGGGGCTGGCCGAGCCGAACGCCTCCAGCTCCGGACGCGGGCCGCCGGCGGGGCGAGTCCACTGCAGGCCGAGCTTGAGGTCGTACTTGGGCGCCTTGCCGCTGCCCGCCAGCCGGTCCACCGACCAGTCCGGGCGGACGAAGGCCTGCACCCAGCCGGCCCGCTCGCCGGCCGTCAGCCAGCCGGAGAAGTCACTGACCAGGCTGCGCGCCACCGAGGGCCCGCCCAGGGCCAGCGCCAACGCCCGCAGCAGCGTGGTCTTGCCGGCCCCGTTGCGCCCGGCCAGCACCGTCCAACCGGCCTGCGGAAGCTCCAGCTGCCGCACCTCGCGAGCCGGTGTGAACCCGCGAATGCCCGAGATGCCCAGCCTGGTCACATACATGACGCCACTTTAGGAGGTGACGGGCTGCTCCGGGGAGAGGTCGGACAGCTTCGGGGCCGATTGCACCGCCACGTCCTGAGTGGCCTCGTGCGCGGCCTCGTGCGCGGCCTCCTGGGCCGCCTCCAGCGCGATGAAGACCTCGTCGGCGGCGGCGTTGCGGCGGCGCAGGTGGCCGACCACCGTGTTGGTGACCGCGATCAGCGGCACCGCGACGATCGCGCCGCCGATCCCGCCGATGATCGAGCCGGACGCCACCCCGAGCACCACGCCCAGCGGATGGACCCGCACCGCGCGACCCAGGATCAGCGGCTGCAGCAGGTGACCCTCGATCTGCTGGACGGCCACCAACACCGCCAGCACCATGCCGGCCGTGTAGACGTCCTTGGTGACCAGCGCGATCAGCACCGCCAGGGTGCCGGTGACCAGCGCGCCGACCAGCGGCACGAAGGCGCCCAGGAAGATGATCACGGCCAGCGGCATGGCCAATGGCACCCCGAGCAGTTGGATCCCGATCCCGATGCAGAGCGCGTCGATGAAGGCGACGAAGACGGTGCCGCGCACGTACGCGGTCAGCGTGGACCAGGCCTTCGGCCCGGCGCCGGCCATCGCGTAGCGGGACTGGCGGGGCAGCCCGCGCAGCAGCCAACTCCAGATCGTGGCGCCGTCGTAGAGCAGGAAGTAGGTGGTGAAGGCGCCCAGCAGCACGCCGGTCACCACCTCGATCACGATGCCCACGGTGGTGAACCCGAGCGAGGTGATCTGGTTGGTGTTGCTGGCGATCGCGTTCTTGAGCTGGGTGGTGAAGTCGTTCAGCTGCTTGTCCGTCAGGTGCATCGGACCCTTGAGCAGCCAGTTGTGCAGGGTCTGCACACCGTTGCTGGCCTGGTTGGAGACCTCGGCGATGTTGGTGCTGACCTGCCAGAAGACGAACCAGCCGACCAGACCGATGCCGACCAACCCGGTCAGGAAGGTGCCGGTCGCGGCCAGCGAGCGCGGCACGCCGTGCCGCTTGAGCCAGGAGACGGTGGGCTCGAGGAGCGCCGAGATCAGCACACCGGCCAGCAGCGCGAAGGCGACCAGGCGCAGCATGTCGACCACGTAGAAGATGACGTAGAGCGCGGCGCCCAGCAGCAGCAGCCGCCAGGTGGACTCGGCGGCCACCCGCAGCCCCCAGGGCACCGCCTCGGCCGGGCTGGCCGGGCGGCCCGGGTGCGGGTCGCGCGGGCGCGGCTGCTCGCGGTACGGGAGTTCGCGGGGTGTCGGGGCCGGCCTCGGCGCGGGTGCGGCCGGCGGCGGCGTCGCCGCCGGCTCGGTCGCCGCTTCGGGCAGCACGGCGAGCGAACCGGCCTGCTCCGCCTCGACGGCGGCCCGACGGCGCTCCGCCAGTCGGCCCGCCAACGACGCGCTCCAGGCCACGACCTTGGCGGTCGTGCGGCCGCGCTGCCCACCCCGTGCCATCTGGTCCGCCCTCCGGTTCACCGCGGGCCGGCTGCCACGGTGTGCGGTACGACGCTACCCGCCCGGTTCGGCCTTCCGGCGCCCGGGCTCGAAAAACGCGCGCGCCCCCGGCCGGAACGGCCAGGGGCGTCGCACGCTGTGGTGGATCTAGTACCAGCTGTGGGCCTGCCAGAACGACCAGGCGCCGCACGGGCTGCCGTAGCGGTCGTTCATGTAGCCCAGGCCCCACTTGATCTGGGTCGCCGGGTTGGTCCGCCAGTCCGCGCCGACCGAGGCCATCTTGGAGCCCGGCAGCGCCTGGACCAGACCGTAGGCACCGGAGCCCGAGTTGGTCGCGGTGTAGTCCCAGCCGCTCTCGCGCGTCACGATGTTGCTGAAGCACTGGAACTGGGTGCTGTCGCCTATGATCCCCTGCGCGATCGCCTGCACCGAGCCCGGGCTGACCGAGACGGGCGGCGCCGCGTTGGTGACCGCCATCTGCGACTTGGCCTTCGCGAGCGCGTCCGCCTCCTGCTGCGCCTGCTGCTGGGCCTTCGCCTGGGCCGCGGCCTTCGCCGCCGCGTCTGCCGCCGCCTTGTCCGCGTCGGCCTTGGCCTGCGCGTCGGCGGCCGCCTTCAGGCGGGCAGCCTCCTCGGCGGCCTTCTTCGTCGCCGCGTCGGCCGCCTGCTGCTGGGCGACGGACTGGTTGGCGATGTTGTCACTGATGGCCTGTGCCTGGGTGGCTGACGGGACGTCCGCGAGCAGGGTGGACCCCGCGACGTCGACCGACTGAGCGGGCGCGGCTTCGCTGCCCGAGGCCACACCAACGACGGCACCGACTGCGGTGACTGCGGTGGCGGAGGCCACAGCAACTCCCCGGACCGAGATCCGAGTCACATGGTTTCCTTCCAGCGTCGCCCCCGCGTGACCGTGGGAACGCAACATGCCCCTGGTCGCTGGCCTCCACCTGGTACTGGTCACGGGAGACACTGGCCCGGCGCCCGCTGCCGGACCAGCCGGTGCGAGCAAGGAGTTCGGGCGGCGTACGACCATCCATATCCAGTTGACGCCCAACCAGCGGGCCGTACGCGGGGCCTGACAGAGACCTCACCATGCCGCACGAGGACACGGCTGCGCAATTCCCGATTGCGTGGCGAAGCTCACATCATCCGCTGGAGCGGGAATTGGCCGTTCGGCGGACACCGTGCGGTGCGATGTGCAGACGATCCGCCCGGTTCGCGGCCAACGCCGGGAACCGGGCGGATCGTTCGTGTGCCGATACGGCAGACCTACCGGCCGCTCAGGGCTGGATGTCCTCGAGCATCTCGGTCACCAGCGCGGCGATCGGGGAGCGCTCGGAGCGCGTGAGGGTGATGTGTGCGAAGAGCGGATGCCCCTTCAGCTTCTCCACCACCGCCACGACCCCGTCGTAGCGCCCCACGCGGAGGTTGTCCCGCTGCGCCACGTCGTGGGTGAGCACCACCCGCGAGCCCTGGCCGATCCGGGAGAGCACCGTGAGCAGCACGTTGCGCTCCAGCGACTGCGCCTCGTCCACGATCACGAACGCGTCGTGCAGCGAGCGCCCCCGGATGTGGGTGAGCGGCAGCACCTCCAGCATCCCGCGGGAGATCACCTCCTCGATCACCGCGGGCGTGGTGACCGCGCCCAGGGTGTCGAAGACCGCCTGCGCCCACGGGCTCATCTTCTCCGACTCGCTGCCCGGCAGGTAGCCCAACTCCTGGCCACCGACCGCGTACAGCGGCCGGAAGACCATCACCTTGCGGTGCTGGCGCCGCTCCAGCACGGCCTCCAGGCCGGCGCAGAGGGCGAGCGCGGACTTGCCGGTGCCGGCACGGCCACCGAGCGAGACGATGCCGACCTCGGGGTCGAGCAGCACGTCCAGCGCCACCCGCTGCTCGGCGCTGCGCCCGCGCAGCCCGAACGCCTCGCGGTCGCCGCGCACCAGCTTGACCCGCCCGTCCTGGGTGACCCGCCCGAGGGCCCGGCCGCGCTCGGAGGTGAGCACCAGCCCGGTGTGCACCGGCAGCTCCTCGGCGCCGTCGATCGCCACCGCGGCGTCGTGCGGGGCCCCGAACAGGTCGTCCACCTGGTCGGCGGCGACCGGCAGTTCGGACATTCCGGTCCAACCGGACGTGATCGCCAGCTCCGCCCGGTACTCCTCGGCGAGCAGGCCGACCGCGCTGGCCTTGATCCGCATCGGGAGGTCCTTGGAGACGACGGTGACGTCGTACCCCTCGGCCTGCAGATTGCGGGCGACCGCCAGGATCCGGGTGTCCGCCTCGCCGCCGCCGAGCCGGTAGCCGGCCGGGAGCACCGAGGTGTCCGAGTGGTTCAGCTCGACGCGGATCGAACCGCCGATCTCCCCGACCGGGATGGGCTCGTCGAGTCGGCCGTAGCGGACTCGGAAGTCGTCGAGCAGGCGCAGGGCCTGGCGGGCGAAGTAGCCCAGTTCGGGGTGGTGCCGCTTGGCCTCCAGCTCCGTGACCACGACCACCGGGAGCACCACCTCGTGCTCCTCGAACCGCGTCATGGCGAGCGGGTCGGCCAAAAGCACGCTGGTGTCAAGGACGTACGTGCGCCGGTCTGGTGTCCGGCGGCTTTTGGTACTGACCACTAGGCCTCCAGGGCGGGCGACCCTGCGTCGCCCGCGGCTCACCGGCCCCCGCGACCCCGATGGGCAGGGTGCCGGTCTGCCATGTGTATGCCCTGACGAGGCGTCGGGCATGCTTGCTCATGCGAAGTCCTGGATCACTTCTCATGAACGTTCAGTGGTGGTCAGGCCGTCTTGACGAGCTTCTCAGCCGCCGGTCAGGAACTCTTCAGCCGCCGTAGCGGCGGTGCCGCTGTTCGTACGCGCGCAGCGCCCGCAGGAAGTCGACCTTGCGGAAGGCCGGCCAGTACGCCTCGCAGAAGTAGAACTCGCTGTGCGCGCTCTGCCAGAGCAGGAAGCCGGACAGCCGCTGCTCGCCCGAGGTCCGGATCACCAGGTCCGGGTCCGGCTGGCCCTTGGTGTAGAGGCGCTCGGCGATGTGCTCGACGTCCAGGAGTTCGACCAGCTCCTCGATCGAGGTGCCCCGGTCGGCGTGCTCCTGGAGCAGCGAGCGGACCGCGTCGGCGATCTCGTGCCGACCGCCGTAGCCGACGGCCACGTTGACCGTGATGCCCTCGAGGTGCGCGGTGTCGGCCGCCGCGGTCTTCAGGATGTCGGCGGTCCGGCTCGGCAGCAGGTCCAGGGTGCCGATCGGGTTGACCTTGTACCGCTTGGCCTCGGCCAGCCCGGTCACCGCGTCCTCGATGATGCCGAGCAGGGCGACGAGCTCCTCGGGCGGCCGGCTGAGGTTGTCGGTCGAGAGCATCCAGAGGGTGACGACCTCGATGTTGGTCTCGTCGCACCAGCCGAGGAACTCGGTGATCTTGTCGGCACCGCGCTGGTGGCCGAACGCCGCCGTGCCGCCGGCCGCCTTGGCCCAGCGGCGGTTGCCGTCCATGATCACGCCGACGTGGTGCGGGGTCCTGCCGAGGTGGGCCTCGACCCGCTGTCCGTAGAGGCGGTACATGCCGCCGAGAACGGTCCTCAGACCCGGCGTGCGGTCGACGAGATCGCGCAGACCCATTCGTTGCCCCTCTGAGCTTGACCCCTTGACCCCCGTGGTCCCGAGTGGCCTTGGCTGCCACGGGTCCTGGAGCAGCGTACTCCGGCTCCGTGAGGAGGAGGAAAGCCGCAGGTCGGGCGCGGTGACGGAGACGGTCGGAGCCCCGCTTCCTTAAAGAATGCGTAAGGCGACGGCCAGATGCTTGACGCATGCCATTGGTCTAGTCCAGCTTGTTCGCAAGCAGTTGCGGGTTCAGCCGCCGGCCGTCCCCTCCTTCTCCCCTTCTTCTTCCTTCCTGCGGTCCCCCTCCCCCACGCGGGGCCGCCGCGCCCCCACCGCGGCGGTCCCTCTCCTCCTCCCCACAGGAGAGTTCGTCATGTCCCGTACCGTTCCCCCGTCCCACCGCCGACGCCGCCGCACGCTGCCCGCGCTGGCCGCCGGCACCACCGCGCTCGCCCTGGCCGGCGCCGGACTGGCCGTCTTCGCCGGTGGCGCCAGCGCCGCGGTCGGCAACCTGGTCAGCAACAGCGGCTTCGAGTCCGGCCTGGCCGGCTGGACCTGTACCGGCACCGCCGCCGCGGTCTCCTCGCCCGTGCACAGCGGTTCGCAGGCGCTGCTGGGAACGCCCAGCGGCTCGGACACCGCGCAGTGCAGCCAGACCGTCGCGGTGCAGCCCAACTCCAGCTACACGCTGGCCGGTTGGGTGCAGGGGCCGTACGTCTACCTGGGTGCGAGCGGGACGGGTGCCTCGGGCGGGGACCCGAGCAGCTGGTCGAGCCAGAGCAGCTGGAACCAGCTGAGCAGCACGTTCACCACGGGTGCGAGCACGACGAGCCTGACGGTGTACGTGCACGGGTGGTACGGGCAGAGCGCGTACGGGGCGGACGACATCACGCTGACGGGGGCGGGTGGGACGCCTACGCCCACGCCTACTCCCACGCCGACCCCGACGCCTACTCCCACCCCGACGCCCACTCCCACGCCGACGCCCACTCCCACGCCGACACCTACTCCGACGCCGACCCCCACGCCGACGCCGACGCCGACCACCACGCCGCCGTCGAGCGGGCTGCCCAAGCACGTCATCACCGGCTACTGGCAGGACTTCGACAACGGCGCCACGGACCAGAAGCTCGCGGACGTCCAGAGCAACTACGACATCATCGCGGTCTCGTTCGCCAACGCCGACCCGTCCACCCCCGGCGGCATCACCTTCTCGATCGACCCGACGCTGGCCACCAACCTCGGCGGCTACACCGCCGCCCAGTTCAAGGCGGACATCGCGGCCAAGCACGCGGCCGGCAAGAAGGTCGTCCTCTCGGTCGGCGGCCAGAACGGCGCGATCACCGTCGGCGACGCCGCCTCCGCCGCCAACTTCGCCAACAGCGCCTACTCGCTGGTCCAGCAGTACGGGTTCGACGGGGTCGACATCGACCTGGAGAACGGGATCAACCCGACCTACATGGCGCAGGGCCTGCACACCCTGGCGGGCAAGGTCGGCAGCGGCTTCGTCCTCACCATGGCCCCGCAGACGCTGGACATGTACACCAGCAGCAGCGCCTACTTCCAGCTCTCGCTGAACGTCAAGGACATCCTGACCGTCGTCAACACCCAGTTCTACAACTCCGGTGGCATGCCCGGCTGCAACGGCACCGTCTACAACCAGGGCACCGAGGACTTCATCACCAGTCAGGTCTGCACCTACGTGCAGGGCGGCCTCGCCCCGTCCCAGATCGGCATCGGTGTCCCCGCCTCCAGCCAGGCGGCGGGCGGCGGCTACGTCAACTCGACCGTGGTGGACAACGCGCTGGACTGCCTGGCGAGCGGCACCAACTGCGGCAGCTTCGTGCCGCCGGCCAAGTGGCCCACCATCCGCGGCGCGATGACCTGGTCGACCAACTGGGACGCCAAGAACGGCAACGACTTCTCCACCAACGTGGGCAACCACGTCCACGCGATGCCGTAGCGCATTCCCGAGCCGACGGGGTCCGCCGCACCGAGCAGGTGCGGCGGGCCCCGCTCTCGTCGCCACAAGAAGTCGCTACAAGAAGCGGGCGGGCACGCGTTCTCTTGTCGCGCGCATCGCCGCGCGGGCCCGGGCCGCTCCCGCCGCCGTGTGCTCGGCCCCGCCGCCGATGGCGAGCGTGCGACTCGGGTCGGCCCGGCCGCCGCCAGCGGCGCAGGCGCGGCAGCGGCCGGGGCGCGGGACGGGGTCGTGGCAGCGGTCGCACTCGCGCAGCGGGGTGGGCGCCTGCGCCGCAGCAGGCGGCATCTTCCGCTCAAGGCGGTAGCGCAGCAACTCGACCGGGGCGATGACCTTGGCGGGCAACGACCCCAGCAGCGCCCGGCCGAGGTCTGCGGCGGTGCTGCCCAGCTCCAACCACCGGGCCACCAGCGGCGCGAGGTCGTGCGCCTCGCGCTCACCCAGCCGCAGTCGGGGCTCGGGGCGGAGCACCCGGTAGAGCGTGGCCACCGCTTCGCGGATGGCCGCGTTGACCGGGAGCAGGGGGAGGGTGGGCTTTTCCACCTGGTCCTTTTTCTCTTCACTGCCACAGGGGCCGGGCTCCGCTGCACCGGGTCCCGAACGGGTGACACTCGGCGCCACCAGCTGCGGAGTGTCGAAGACGTGGATCTCGCTCCGGATGGTCCCGTCGGACAACCGCGTGGTCACCACCCAGTAGTAGCCGGCAGCGATCAACTCCTTGATCGCCCGGCGGATCGCCGCGCGGCCCTGGGGGCTGGAGTCCGCCATCCGGCGACCGTCCTCGCGCCAGCCGTCGGGGCGGGAGAGGAGGTCGACGAGCAGGCCGCGCGCAGTGTAGCTGAGCGTGCGGTCCTGGAGGAGGCGATTGGGAAGGGCAGCGTACGCGCGCGAGAGCGCGCTACGATGGATGCGCATGGAGAGGGCCTGAGTCTCTTTGTGCCGCGCCCCGGGGTGTTCGAGCACCGCCGGGGCACATGCATGTTTCTGAAAGATTGTCAGAAACCTAGCACGGGCTTGATCGCGATTCGGCCGATCGCCCGATTGTGACTGATAGTCAGTCAGTTTGCCTGCATTCTTTCAGTTTTGATCAGGTCCAACAAGCACCCACACCCGCTTCCCGATCCCCTCGCGCGGCCCGCACCCCCACGCGAGCGAGAGTTTCTCCACCAGGAGCATGCCGCGCCCCGATTCGCCCTCGGCAGCGGAGGCTTGGCAGACCACGGGGACAGAGCTGCTCGGGTCCTCGACCGCGATCCAGAGCTGCTCGCCGTCGACCTTGAGGCCGATCCAGATCAGCTGGCCGGTGCGGGTGCCGTGCACGAGGGCGTTGGTGACCAGCTCGGACAGGACCAACTCGCCCTTGTCGAGGAAACGTTCGCCCTCCTTGACGGAACTGAGCGTCCGCGTGAGGAAGCGGCGCGCCTTGCCCGGGGACCGGTTGCTGCGCGGCAGCCAGCAGGAGTCGGAGGCGGTGAGGTCCTCAGGGTCCTCGGTGTTCACGGCAACCTCTTCTCGATAAGTCCAGATGCTTTCCCCGGGTTACCAGATTGGCGAAAGACGAAGGTTCTCACCACCCCTTCACCGATACCAACGTCTGTGAATGAAACGAGACTTGCAAATGTGTTCGATGGATCGGGGGCAGTCGGCCATCAGCACGGTGCCAATGGCCGGCCAGCCCCTTCACCGGTTTTCAGGGCACCAGCACGATCTTCCCCCGGGTGTGCCGCCGCTCCAGTTCCTCGAACGCGGCGCGCACCTCGGTCAGCGGGAACTCGGCGGCGATCGGGACCTCCAGGGCGCCGTCGGCGATCAGCGCCACCAGCTCCGCGAGCACGTCGACGGTGTCGGCCATCGCGCTGCCGTCCGCCTTGACCCCGTACTCCTCGACGGCGGCGAAGTCGATGATCGTGTTGATCCGGGTCGGGTCGACGCCCAGCTCGACCGCGAGCTTCACGTAGCCGCCGCCGTAGGTGTCGACGAACGCGTCGATCCGGCCACCTGCGGCCTCGCGCAGCCGCTCGTCCAGGCCGTCGCCGTACGCCACCGGAGTGATGCCGTGCGCGCGCAGCCAGTCGTGGTTGCCCGGCCCCGCGATGCCGATCACCTCGACCCCGGCGCGCTTGGCCAGTTGCACGACCAGGGATCCGACGCCGCCCGCCGCCCCGGAGACGGCGACGGTGTCGCCCGGCTTCAACTCCACGGCGCGGACGGCGGCGTAGGCCGTCGACCCGGCGACGAAGAGCGAACCACCCACCGCCCAGGGCACGTTCGCGGGCCGCGGGGTCAGGTCCTTCGCCTCGACGATCGCGAACTCCGCGTGGCTGCCGCGCCGGTAGGTGAAGCCGATCACCTCGTCACCGACGGCGAAGCCCTCCGCCCCCGGGCCCACCTCGACCACCACGCCCGCCAGGTCGCTGCCCTCGCCCGAGGGGAAGGTGGCCGGCCAGCGGTCGTGCAGCGCTCCCCTGCGGATCATGGCCTCGCCGGGGTTGATGCCCGCGGCCTTGACCTGGACCAGCACCTCGCCCTCCCCCGGCACCGGGCGGGGCACCTCCACCACCTGCAGGACGTCGATCTCGCCGTACTCGTTGAACCGCACTGCCTTCGGCATGCTGTGCTCCCTCGTCCGTCGCACTCGCTTCTCAGGCTGTAACAGAGACGGACCCCCGGCTATGCCGGGAAGCTCGATCCACCGTGCGCCGATCGGGCTGGCCCACCAGGAGACCAGCAGGCTGAGCAGTCCGCTGGTGGCGACGGCGACCAGGCCGACGAAGAGGAGCTTGACCGCGAGCCAGCGGGTGCGGGTGATGCTCTGGTTCCAGCTCAGGCGGTGGGTGCCGGCCTCCAGCTCGCGGGCGATCAGCGGCGCGCCCCAGAAGGCGCCGAGCAGGCCGGGCACGGCGACCACCAGGCCGCTGACGACGTAGTACTGGACGTCGTACTGGGAGGTCAGCGCGGAGAGCGCCGAGCCGCAGGCGCCGCCGCTGGTCCGGCAGCCGGCCAGGGTGCTGTCGTAGGAGTGCCGCAGCCGGCTGCCGGTGATCAGCAGCAGGATCGCGGCCACGGCCAGCGCGCCGGCGGCGACGAAGACGTGGGCGCGAAAGGGCATGAGGAAACGACGGCGGCCCACCGCCCGGATCGGGCAGGTGGGCCGCCGTGGTCGACGGTGCGTCAGAGGCGGGTCACTCCTCGGCGAGGAGTTCGCCGATCACGTGGCGGGCGAGGGCGGCCTTGGCCGGACTGGTCTCCAGGTAGTACCAGAGCTCGTTGAGCGCGATCGACAGCGTCCAGCCCTGGGCTCGGGTCCAGGTCGCGTCGTCGTCGGCGGCGGCCCCGGCCCGGAAGAGGGCGCGGGCCTCGGCGGGGAGCAGGTACCAGGCGGCGATCAGGTCGACGGCGGGGTCGCCCAGACCCAGGCAGCCGAAGTCGATCACGGCGCTGAGGCGGCCGTCGGCCAGCAGGACGTTGCCGGGCTGCAGGTCGGCGTGGATCCAGACCGGTGGCTCGGCCCAGGCAGGTGCCCGCAGCGCCCTGTCCCAGCAGGCGGTGGCCGCGTCGGTGTCGATCAGGCCGGACACCTTGGCGAGGGCGGCACGGGTCGAGGCGTCGCGGGAGGCCAGCGCCTCGGCGCGCCAGGACGGCGGTGCGTCGGTGGGGTCGAGGCCGCGCAGCACGGCGATGAAGTCGGCCAAGTCGGCCGCGAGAAGGGCTGGTTCGGGTGTCCGGCCGACGGCCGGCGGTTCACCCGGCAGCCAGCGGTAGACGGACCAGGCGAACGGGTAGCCCTCGCCCGGGACGCCGAGACCGAGCGGGACGGGGACGGCGACCGGGAGCAGCGGCGCGAGCCGGGGCAGCCAGCGGTGCTCGAGCGGCACGTCGCGCGCCGCTCCCGGGGTGCGGGGCAGGCGTACCACCAGGTCCTCGCCGAGCCGGTACATGGTGTTGGAGGTGCCGGTGGCGTCGGCCGGCCTGACCGGGAGTCGGGCCCACTGCGGGAACTGGGCGGCCAGCAGTGCCCGGACCAGGGTCGGGTCGGTCTCGGCCTCGTCGGCGTGCAGTCTGCGGGTGCTCACGGGGTGATGCAAGCGGGGCGCCGATCGCGCGTCAACCGATATGGGCGGCGGGCGTGTTAGCGCTGCTGTCGAGGGCCTTCAGTTCTGCTAACTGTGCACGCGGGGCTCGCCGGGCCACAGTGGTCGACTGTACGCGTTCCCGCTGTCCCCGAGGAGTCCGGCCCATGTCCCTGCCGCACCGTGTCACCGCCTGCGCGGCGGCACTCACCGCCGTCCTGGCCCTCGGCGGCTGCCAATCCACCGGCCCCGGCCCCGGCCACGCGGCCCCCGGCGGCGGGGTCGCGCCCGGCCCGCCCGCCCCCGCCGCGGCGAACGGCCCGCGCTGGACGATCTCGCTGCCGGACACCGTGGCCGGCCACCCGAGGATCACCCCCGGCGCGGCCCAGCTGAAGCAGATCACCGACTCCTGGGCCCAGACCCGGGCCAAGGTGGGCGCGAACGGGCAGGTGCAGGTGGGCGTCTACGACGACCAGGCCGAGGACGCCTACCTGATCGTCACCGGCGTCAGCGGCAGCGGCTTCGACCCCTCAAGGGTGAACACGCTCTCCACCGCACCGGCCGCGACCAGGGACACCGACGGCAACGCGGTCACCAACAACTTCCAGAACGTCGACCCCGGTCCGCACGGCGGCTCGGACACCTGCGACGAGGTGACGGACGAGGCGCGGTCGATCCAGGGCACCATGGCGGCCGAGAACACCAGTTGCTTCTGGATGACCGGGACGACCTTCGGCGGGATCACCTTCTACAACAAGCAGGACGGCAAGATCAACTTCCACTCCGTCGACATCACCGCCCTGGTGGCCGGGCCGATCATGGTCGCTGTCCGGACCGACGTCGAGCACCAGGGCTGAGGGTCGGCAACTCGCGTCTGGTACGGGATCGTTCAGCCGCGCTAACGCACCGCCAGCACGGCCACCAGCGCGCCCAGCAGCATGCACGGCCCGAACGGGAGCGGGTCCTTCGCCTTCGCCCGCCCGGTGAGCAGGAGCAGCAGGCCCCACAGCGCCGCCAGCAGGAAGCCCGCGAAGGCGCCGTCGAAGACGGCGCGCCAGCCGTACCAGGCGAGCAACGCGCCCAGCGTCAGGGCGAGTTTGGCATCCCCCAGCCCCATCGGGCCGAGCACCGCCAGCACGCCGTACAGCAGCCCCAGCACCAGCCCGGCGGCCAGGCAGCGCAGCAGGCGGTCGAAACCGCCGAGCGCGAGCAGCAGGGCCGTGCCGACGCCGAGCGGCAGGGTGAGCGCGTCCGGCAGGCGGTGCACGGCGGCGTCCACGAAGGCGAGCACCACGGCGAAGAGCGCGACCCAGCCGAGCGCAGGACCGACCGGCCAGGCCGCCGCCGCGCCGACCGCCATCCCGGCGCCGACGGCGGCCAGTTCGACCAGCAGCGGGGCCGGCCCCCGCCCCGCCCGGCAGGACGGGCAACGCCCGGTCGGCGGCAGCCACCAGGCGGCCCGCCCGCACTGCGCGCAGACGGCGAGCGGCGCACCGGCCGGCACCGCGTACCGGGTGGCGGCGGCCCGCAGGACGGGGGCGGCGGCGGCACCGGCGAGCGCTCCGAAGATCAGTCCGATCACGTTCGTCCTCCTCCCCTTCGCGCGGTGCGGCTATGCCCCCGTACGCTCTTGGCGCTCAAGCCCGTACGCCCGTACAAAGCAGGGGGACGCTCAGCATGGAACCGTTGGACAGCACCGATCCACAGGCGATCGGTCCCTACCGCCTGATCTCCCGGCTCGGCGTGGGCGGGATGGGCCGGGTCTACCTGGCCCGTTCGGCCGGCGGGCGCACCGTCGCCGTCAAGGTGGTGCGCCCCGAACTCGCCGGCGACAGCGAGTTCCGCGAGCGGTTCGCCCGCGAAGTGGCCGCCGCCCGGGCCGTCGACGGCGCGTACACGGCGCCCGTGGTGGACGCCGAACCTGACGGGGCGTTGCCCTGGTTGGCGACCAGCTACGTGCTGGGGCCGAGCCTCACCGACGCCGTGCGCGACCACGGGCCGCTGCCCGAGCAGTCGGTCCGCGCGCTGGGCGCCGGGCTCGCGCAGGCGCTGCGCGCCGTGCACGCCGCCGGGCTGGTGCACCGCGACCTCAAGCCGTCCAACGTGCTGCTGGCCGCCGACGGCCCGCGGGTGATCGACTTCGGCATCGCCCGCGCGCTGGACGGTGACCAGATGACCCGCACCGGCATCGTGGTCGGCTCGCCCGGCTACATGTGCCCCGAGCAGGCCGCCGGGCAGCCGATGGGCCCGGCCGGCGACGTCTTCTCGCTCGCCTCGGTGCTGCTCTTCGCCGCCACCGGGCACGGTCCGTTCGAGAGCGAGTCCGGCCCGGCCGCACAGCTCTACCGGGTGATCCACGACCAGCCGGAGCTGGCCGCGCTGCCGGACGGGCTGCGCCAGGCGGTGGCCGCCTGCCTGGCCAAGGACCCGGCCCGCCGCCCCACCCCCGAGCAGCTCGGCGCGATGCTGGCGCCCGAGGGCGCGGACGCGATCCTGCGCGACGGCTGGCTGCCGGTGCCGGTCGCCTCCGCGATCGCGCGGCACGCCGCCACCGTGATGGACCTGGAGACGCCGACGCACGGGACCGCCGCGGGCCCGAGCGCCACGGCCGGCACCGGCAGCGCGTACTCCCCGACCCGCACCGACGGGGTGGCGGTGCCGTTCGAGGGCACCATGAAGCTCGGCGCCGCGCCGACCACCGCGGCGCTCACCACGTCTGACGCTCCGTCGAACTCCCGGCGCCGGCTGCTCTTCGCCGGTGGCGGGCTGCTCGCGCTGGCGGCGGCGGGCGGCGCGGCCTGGGCGATCGAGAGCGGCGGCAGCTCGAAGACCGCCGACGGCCCGGCCAAGCCGGCCCCCGGCGGCTCGCCGGGGGCCTCCTCGACCGGCGCCGCGGCCAACTCCTCGGCCAACTCCGCGGCCGGCGCCCAGCCGTTGCCGTCCGCCACCCAGAGCCGCGCGGACGGCGTCCCGCCGCAGCCGCTGTGGACCTACAACGCCACCGGCCGGCTCTCCTCCTCCCCCGTGGTGGTCTCGGGCGGCATGGTGCACCCGCAGGGCGAGGCACTGATCGGCCTGGACGGCGCCACCGGCAAGGTGGTCTGGAGCCGTCCGGACGTGGACGCCACGAACGCCGCGGCCAGCGGCGGCAAGGTCTACGTCAGCGCCGGGAACGGCGCGGCCGGCTACGACTCGGCCGGCGGGCAGCCGGTCTGGCAGTCCACGACCACCGACCCGAGCGGCAACCTGATCTCCACCGACAACCTGCTGGGCGCCGACGACAAAGCGGTCTACATGTTCGCGGCGATCCTGCCGAAGGGCGAGATCACCACCACCGGGACCGACGGCGTGGTCGCCTTCTCGATCGCGACCAAGCAGCAGCTCTGGTTCCAGCCGCGGAAGAAGGGCACCGACCCGCTGGTCGACAGCCAGGCCTGGGGCGGCAACCTCTACTACACCGACGACCAGGAGAACCTGGTCGCCCGCAGCGGCCAGGACGGCCACCAGATGTGGTTCGCCGCCACCGGCGCCAAGGCCGCCTACCCGGCCGCCTTCGACGCGACCCAGGCGTACTGCCTGGCCGAGGGCCGGGGCCTGCAGGCGGTCCGGTTGACCGACGGCACCCAGCAGTGGGAGATCAAGGTCCCGGCGGGCGAGCAGCGGATGTTCGAACCGATCACGGTGGCGGACGGGGTGGTCTACGGCAGCGACGGCACCTTGACGGTGGGCGCCTGGGACGTCAAGACCGGCAACCAGCTCTGGTCCTGCCCGTTGCCGCAGCGGGCCTCCTGGGTCTCGGCCCCGGTGGTGGTGCAGCAGACCCTCTTCGTGCCGTCCAACGACGGCGGCGGCATCTACGCCGTCGACACCAAGCAGGGCAAGATCCGCTGGAACTTCACCAACGGCCAGAACGCGACCTCCGACTGGTACCTGGCGACCGACGGCCAGCGCCTGTTCGCCGCCTACGGAGGGACGATCTACGCGCTGCCGCCGGTGTGACGAGGCCGCTCGGCGTCGAGGGCGACGGCCGGTGTGCGGGCCGGCCGCGCGCCCTCGACAGCTCCGCAGCGCCCGCGTGGTCGAAAACACGCCCCGGGCCCCGGCGGCGGAGCCGTAGAGTGATCGCATGCAGGTCATCCAGTCCAGCAAGCTCGCCAATGTCTGTTACGACATCCGCGGCCCGGTGCTCGACGAGGCGATGCGACTGGAGGAGCAGGGGCATCGCATCCTCAAGCTGAACACGGGCAACCCGGCCGCGTTCGGCTTCGAGGCGCCGCCCGAGATCCTCCAGGACATCCTGCGCAACCTCGCCTCCGCGCACGGCTACGGCGACTCCAAGGGCCTGCTCGCCGCGCGCCGTGCGGTGGTCATGCAGTACGAGGAGCGCGGGCTGCACGGGCTGAGCGTGGATGACGTCTTCCTCGGCAACGGCGTCTCCGAGCTGATCCAGCTCGCGATGACCGCGCTGCTGGACGACGGCGACGAAGTACTGGTCCCGGCCCCCGACTACCCGCTGTGGACGGCCTCGGTCAGCCTGGCCGGCGGCACGGCCGTGCACTACCGCTGCGACGAGCTCTCCGAGTGGTACCCGGACCTGGCGGACATCGAGGCCAAGGTCACCGACCGGACCCGGGCGATCGTGGTGATCAACCCCAACAACCCGACCGGCGCGGTCTATCCGCAGGAGGTGCTGGAGGGGATCGTCGAGATCGCCCGCCGGCACAAGCTGGTCGTCTACGCGGACGAGATCTACGACAAGATCCTCTACGACGACGCGGTGCACGTGCCGCTGGCCACGCTGGCCCCCGACCTGTTCTGCGTCACCTTCAACGGGATGTCCAAGGCCTACCGGGTGGCCGGCTTCCGGTCCGGCTGGATGGTGCTCTCCGGCGACCGGCACCGGGCCCGCAGCTACATCGAGGGCCTGACCGTGCTGGCCAGCATGCGGCTGTGCGCCAACATGCCCGCACAACACGCGGTGGCGGCGGCGCTCGGCGGCCGGCAGTCGATCAAGGACCTGGTCCTGCCGGGCGGGCGGCTGCTGGAGTCCCGGGACGCGGCCTACCGGCTGCTCAACGACATCCCCGGGGTCAGCTGCGTGAAGCCGAAGGGCGCGCTGTACGCGTTCCCGCGGCTCGACCCGTCGGTCTACAAGATCAAGGACGACGCGCAGATGGTGCTCGACCTGCTGCGCGCCCAGCGGATCCTGATCGTCCAGGGCAGCGGCTTCAACTGGCCCGAGCCGGACCACTTCCGGCTGGTCACGCTGCCCCGCCCGGAGGAGATCGAGGACGCGGTCACCCGGATCGGCGACTTCCTGTCGGGGTACGTGCAGCCGTAGCACGCCGCGGAACGGCGACGGCCGCGGCCCCCTTGCACGGGGGCCGCGGCCGTTTCGCGCACCGTTGCCGGTGCGGTGGTCAGCGGTCCGGCCGCCGCGCCACTGGGCAGCGGCGGCCGGACCTGGTCTTGGTGGCTCAGCCGGTCGCTCAGCCGAGGCGCTTGACCAGCGCCCGGTACTCGTCCCACAGCTCGGCGGGGGTGTGCTCGCCGAACAGCTCCAGGTGGGCCGGGATCAGCGCGGCCTCCTGGCGCCAGATGTCGGTGTCGACCGAGAGCAGCAGCTCCAGGTCCTCGGCCGACAGGTCCAGGCCGTCCAGGTCGAGCGCGTCCTTGGCCGGCAGCACGCCGATCGGGGTCTCGACGCCCGCGCCGGTGCCCTGCAGGCGCTCGACGATCCACTTCAGCACGCGGCTGTTCTCGCCGTAGCCCGGCCAGACGAACTTGCCGGCGGCGTTCTTGCGGAACCAGTTGACGTAGTAGATCTTCGGCAGCTTGCTGGCGTCGGCGGCGGCGCCGAGCTTGATCCAGTGCGCGAAGTAGTCGCCCATGTTGTAGCCGCAGAAGGGCAGCATCGCGAACGGGTCGCGGCGCAGCTCGCCCACGGTGCCCTCGGCGGCGGCGGTCTTCTCGGAGGCGATGTTGGAGCCCAGGAAGACGCCGTGCTGCCAGTCGAAGGACTCGGTGACCAGCGGGACGGCGGTGGCGCGACGGCCACCGAACAGGATGGCCGAGATCGGCACACCCGCCGGGTCCTCCCACTCGGGAGCGATGGTCGGGCACTGCGCGGCCGGGACGGCGAACCGCGCGTTCGGGTGGGCCGCCGGCGTCCCGCTCTGCGGGGTCCAGTCGTTGCCGCGCCAGTCGGTCAGGTGGGCCGGCGGCTCCTCGGTCAGGCCCTCCCACCAGACGTCGCCGTCGTCGGTCAGCGCGACGTTGGTGAAGACGGTGTTGCCCCAGAGGGTCTCGATCGCGTTCGCGTTGGTGTCCACGCCGGTGCCGGGGGCGACGCCGAAGAAGCCGGCCTCCGGGTTGATCGCGTAGAGCTGCCCGTCGGCACCGAAGCGCATCCAGGCGATGTCGTCGCCGATCGTCTCGACCTTCCAACCCGGGATGGTGGGCTGGAGCATGGCGAGGTTGGTCTTGCCGCAGGCGCTCGGGAAGGCGGCGGTGACGTACTTGACCTCACCATTGGGCGCGGTGAGCTTCAGGACGAGCATGTGCTCGGCCAGCCAGCCCTCGTCGCGGGCCATGGTGGAGGCGATCCGCAGCGCGTAGCACTTCTTGCCGAGCAGGGCGTTGCCGCCGTAGCCCGAACCGAAGGACCAGATCTCCTTGGTCTCCGGGAAGTGCGAGATGTACTTCGTGGTGTTGCACGGCCACGGCACGTCCGCTTCGCCCTCGGCCAGCGGGGCGCCGACGGTGTGCACGGCCTTGACGAAGTCCCCGTCCTCGCCGAGCTGGTCGAGCACGGCCTGGCCCATCCGGGTCATCACGCGCATCGAGACGGCGACGTAGGCGGAGTCGGTGATCTCGACGCCGTACGCGGCCAGCGGGGAGCCGACCGGGCCCATCGAGAACGGCACGACGTACATCGTGCGGCCCTTCATCGCGCCCCGGAACAGGCCCTGCTCGCCCGAGAAGATGGCCCGCATCTCGGCGGGCGCCTTCCAGTGGTTGGTCGGGCCGGCGTCCTTCTCCTGCTCGGAGCAGATGAAGGTGCGGTCCTCGACACGGGCCACGTCGCTCGGGTCGGAGGCGGCGTAGTAGGAGTTGGGCCGCTTCTCGGGGTTGAGCTTCTTGAAGGTGCCGAGCTCGACGAGCTGGTCGGCGAGGCGCTGGTACTCCTCTTCCGAACCGTCGCACCACACGACGCGCTCGGGCTGGGTGAGCTCAGCGATCTCGCTGACCCAGGCCAGCAGGCGGTGGTGGCGGGTGGGTGCCGCGACGCTGACGGCAGAGTTCTCGTACGACACGATCGCTCCGTTTCACGCCTGATCGATCATGGACAGGCGTCCGGGGGGTTGAGGGTGGTTACACCGTAGCTCCGCCCTTCAAGCCCCAACACGGCACAGTGGCAGCCTTGCCTCAACTTTTGCTACTCATTGGCCAAAAACTGGGCGTTCAGCGGGCGATTACGTCAGGGCCCGGAGTCGCCTCGATCACACTCGACTACTCCACATTGTCCAAAAGTGACTGAGCCCACTTCCTACTTATAAGTAACCTACGCGTGCGTAGGTAGCATGAGCGGCATGACTGCGGATCAGAACTCGGCGGCTGCTGCTGCCGATGCGGGCCTGCCACTGCCCACGGAGGCGGGTGCGCTCGGGGCCACGGACGCGCTCCAGACCACGGGGGCGTCACTGCTGCCCGCCAAGCCCGCCTGGCGTGGCTGGCTGCACGCCGGGATGTTCCCGGCCGCCGTCGCGGGGGGCATCGTGCTGATCTCCCTCGCCGACTCGCCCCGGGCCCGGCTCGCCTGCGCGATCTACTCGGTGAGCGCCTGGCTGCTCTTCGGCATCAGCGCGGTCTACCACCGGTTCACCTGGGGCCCGCGCGGCGACGCGATCCTGCGCAGGCTCGACCACGCGAACATCTTCCTGATCATCGCCGGGTCCTACACGCCGTTCACCATCCTGCTGCTGCACGGCGGTCGGCGTGAGCTGCTGCTCTGGCTGGTCTGGGGCGGCGCGCTGGCGGGGATAGCCTTCCGGGTCTTCTGGGTCGGCGCGCCGCGCTGGCTCTACACGCCCTGCTACCTCGCACTCGGCTGGGCCGCGGTGTTCTTCCTGCCCGACTTCCTGCGCACCGGCGGCGTCGCGGTCGTCGTCCTGCTGATCATCGGCGGCCTGCTCTACAGCGCCGGCGGCGTGGTCTACGGGCTCAAGCGGCCGAACCCGTCACCGCGCTGGTTCGGGTTCCACGAGGTCTTCCACGCCTTCACGCTCGGCGCGTTCATCGTGCAGTACGTGGGTGTCTCGCTGATCGCCTACACCGTGGCCGGCTGACTCGACTCGACACTCCAGATCGTCCACATGGACCGGGGTGCACGGCCCCGACGGCCAGGTAGGCCCGCCCGCCGGTCAGCCGGCCTGGCGGGCCTGCTGGTCACGGCGGGCCACCGCTTCGGCGCCCAGTTCGCGCGCCCGCCGGCAGCGCTCGCAGTGCGCTGCGTCCGCACGCCCCTCATGGCGCTCGGCGTGCACCGGCGGATGCCCCGCGCGCCGGAAACGGCGCGCGACATGGACCATCACCAGCAGGGCCTCCACCGAGGCGACCACCCAGACCAGTGCGGCCCCGTCGGCCAGGTAGGCCGCGACGACGGCCAGCGCGGCGCCGACCACGGCGACCATGCCCCAGAACTGCAGGTCCCGCGCATCCTTCACGGCCCTCGCCACCTCTCCCCACTCTGACCCAGTGGTACATCGTATCTACCGACGGTGACAGGGAGTAGTCGAGGTAGGGCGAACAGCACGTCAATGTTTCATCAACTCCGGGTGCCGCGACGGGCGCCCAAGAGCCGCGCCCGACCGGCCACTTGGCGCAGATCTTGATGGTCGGAGGTGAACAGGGGCGTGCGCGCCCCTGCGGCTTGGGGCCTCCCGGCCGAAGGCTGGGGGAGAGTCCGCAGGGACGCGCACGGTTCCGGGTGCCGCCGCCTACGCGCTCGCGCGGCGGCGGCGCACGGCCAGGCCCACCCCGGTCAGCGCGGTCAGCCCGAGGGCCGCGGCGGCGGTGACGGCGGGGACGTCGACCGCGCCGGTCGCACTGCCGGCGCCGGCGGCAGCCGTGGCACCGGTGGCCGAGAACCCGCCGCCCAGACCCGCCTTGTCGTAGGCCGAGCCGGGCAGCTTGTCGCCGTACCGCTGGTGCACCAGCTTCTGGTACGCCGCCAGGCCCACCCCGCCCGCGCCTACGGAACTGCGCGCCTCCGCGTCCAGCGGCAGCACCCGCCCGCCGCGCAGCACGTACCAGGCGTTGACCTGCGGCTCGCGGAAGACCGTGCCACCGCCGCCGGCCGCGCCGAGCGCCGCGTAGTCGGTCTCGTCGCTGCCGGAGGCGATGTTCACCACCCGCCAGCCGCCGTTCTGCCGCACCGTCCAGACCGAGGCGGTGCGGCCGTCGGGCGTGGCCACTTCGGTGGCGGTGAAGTCCGGCCTGGCCACCGCCGCGCCCTTGGCACCGGCCACGAAAGCGGGGTCCAGCGTGTAGACCGGGACGGTGGCACCGACCAACCGCGGGGCCGCCGCCGCGTCCGGGGCGGCGGCGAGGTGCTGGGCCGGCTGCACTCGCTGCGCCGGGGGCACCGTGTCATGGGCGAAGAAGCGCCCCAACTGGTCGAGCACGGCGGGGGCTTGGACCGCGCCGTGGGCGGCGGCCAGGTCGCTCTGCGGCACGGCGGCCGGGGCCGACCCCGGGGCGTCGGCCTGCGCGAGGGGGGTCGCGAGCAGCCCGGCACCGGCGGCGAGCACGGCCGCGGTGACCGCGCGCCGGATGTTCTGACGGTTCGTCATGATGGCCTCCTCACGCGCCGATCTGGTACAGGGAGTGGGTCCAGGAGAAGGAGCCGTTGCTCACGTAGTAGTTGTAGTCCGCCCAGTTGTAGCGGTAGTCCGAGGGCCAGGGGTCGCCCCAGTAGACCCAGTTGTTGCTGAGGTCGTAGCCGTAGAGCACCTCCATGTGGCCGCCGCCCGAGGACCACTGGATCCGGGTCTCCACCGGCCGGTTGTTGTTGATCTCGTTCTGCACCGTGCCGTAGTAGAGGGACCCGGACACGTAGCTGCCCGGGTTGATGCCGATCCAGCTCAGCGCGTTCTGCACATCGTCCAGCGCCGCCTGGCTGTTGGGGCAGGAGGAGTCGATGGAGCGGCCGAACGCGGCGTCGCAGAACTGGTTCTGGCTGTAGTTGTAGCCGTACCAGGCGGCGATGGTGTCGCCGCTGGCCGCCCAGCACCAGTTGGAGTTCTGCTGTTGCTGCATACCGATGTTGAGGGTCTTCGAGCTGCCGTCGGCGGCCGTCTGCGCGCCGGCGGCGAAGGCCGGGCGGGCCTGGGCGAGCGGGCGCTGCGCCGTGGCGCCGGCCCCGGTGGCGGGCTCGGCGGCGGCGCCGGCCGGGGAGCCGGCGGCCACGGTCAGCGCCGGGCCGAGCGCGGCCAGCGCGACCACGGCGAGCGCCTTGCGCAGGCGTCCGGTGGCCCGGGATGGTCTGGAAGCGGACATGGCGTTTCCTCCTTGCGGGCAAGCAGGGAAAGGAAGTGGGGGACACGCGAACCCCGACGCCGTTCGCGGGCGGCGGCGAGGTGTGACAGAGCATCAGGCCGTTGACCGGCCCTGGTCAACGGCGTTCCCGGCGCCACCGCGTCAGGTGTGAATGCCGTCCCGCGAGTGTGAACGCCACCGGCCGCTGCTCTCCGCAGGGGTGACAAGGGGCGCCGGGCGTGTGAATATTCACCACCATGACCGCAGTTGGGAGGCCGCCTTGGGGCGCGTATCAACCCGCACGGCACCGCGCGGCGGCCAACCCGAGCTGGCCACGGTGCTGCGCACCGGCCCCTTCCACCTCGCACTGCGCACCGCGCTGGCCGCGCGCGGGCTGGCCCTGCACCGGGTGCAGCAGCACCTGGCGCAGCGCGGCGTGCACGTCGGGGTGACCAGCCTCAGCTACTGGCAGCAGGGTCGGCGGCGCCCCGAGCGGGCCGAATCACTGCGTGCGGTACGGGCGTTGGAGGAGGTCCTGGGACTGCCCGCGGACTCGCTGACCCGGCTGCTCGGCCCGCGCCGGGGACCCTTGGCCGAGCCGCCGCCGACCGTGACCACCCGCCCCTACCGCGACCTGATCTCCCCCGGCGACGCGGTGGACGAGTTGCTCGCCGAACTCCCCGGGCCGCGCGACACCGGCCTGCACACCCTCACCCACATCGAGCGGATCCGGGTCGGCGCCGACCGCCAACTGCTGCGCCGCGACTCGCAGCACGCGGTGCGCGCCCACCGCGACGGCATCGACCGGTACCTGGCGATCTACCAGGGCGACCCGGGCTGCGACGTCTCCCGGGTGCTGGTGCGGGCCGAGGAGAACTGCCGCCCGGGCCGGATCGCCCGCGACCAGGCCTCCCGACTCGTGATCGCCGAGCTGCTGCTGGACCGCCGGCTGCGCACCGGCGAGACGCACCTGCTCGGCTACGGCTTTGACGACGCCCCCGCGCCCGGCCCGAGCGGCGAGTTCGTGCGCGGCTTCAACTCCGGCACCGGGCAGTACGTCCTACAGGTGACCTTCCACCCGGCCGCGCTCCCGGTGCGCTGCCACCGCTTCGCGAGCAGCACGCCGGGAGCCGAGCCGTACGAGCGCGAGGAGCTCACGCTGGACGGCCAGCACGGCGTGCTCCTGGTCGCCGCCGGGCTGGCGCCGTGCCTGCTGGGGATCAGGTGGGACTGGGCGTGAAGCCGAGGACCACGCAGTCCTCCACCGGCCGGTAGCCGAGCTTCTGGTAGATCGAGTTGCTGGTGGGGTTGGCCAGGTCGGTGTAGAGCAGCACCTGCGCCGCCCCGCGCCCGCCCGCCAACGCCGAGACGGCGGCCGTCGCCGCGCTGGCGTAGCCGTGTCCGCGCAGCTCGGGCGGGGTGTAGACCGGGCCGATCCGGGTCATCCCCGCGAGCACCGGGGAGAGCCCCGCCAGCGCGACCGGGCGGCCCGCGACCTCCCAGAGGTGGAGTTCACCGTTGGCGGTGCGGCGGGCGACCAGGTCCTCCAGCTGGTGGAACGTCATGTTGACCTCGACGAAGAAGGCCTCGAACCAGCCGAGCAGCAATGCGTGGTCCGCCGGGACGGCCTGCCGGAACCGGCCGGCGACCGTGGGCACCGTCAACTCGCCCAGCCGGTACAGCCGCTCCTCCACCTGCACGGTGACCGTGCCGCCCGAGCGCTCGGCCCAGGCCGCGGCGAACGCCCGTGCCTCGCGCACGCCGCCCGAGACACCCGTCAGCTCGGGCCCGTCGAACAGCGCGGCCGCAAGCTCGGTGGCCGCCTCGGGCGGCATCTCACCGAGCCGGAGCGGCTGCGGCGGGGTCTGCAGCCAGGCCCCCGCCACCGGCGACTCGGCACTCGGGCGCCACCAGCCGAAGCGCGGGGGCTTGTTCGGGTCGCCGCCGACCGCACTGCCGGCCGCCAGCCGGTTCACCAGCGTGAGCAGGACGGTGTTCCGCGCCGGGTGCGCCTGAAGGAAGTCCCCGGCAGCTGCGCGGAACTCGGCGAGCGAATCGGTGAAGGTCCAGGTCATCTCCCGATGCTGGCCCATGCCCCCGCCGAACGCACCCGAATTACCGGACCCGCGTGCCGAGTTCCTCCCCCAGCACCACCGGGTCCGCCGTCGGCGCCTGGCAGGCGAAGTGGCGGCACACGTACGCCGCCGGCCTGCCGTCGAGCAGCGGCCGGTCCGCCAGCAACGGCACCTCGTCCCCCGCACCCGCCTCGCCGACGGCCACCACCGCGCCGGGCGCGGTGGCCAGCAGCGCGGTGCGGCGCAGCGCGACGGTCCGCGGATCGCCGGCCGGGCCGACCACCGCCACCTCGCGCGGTCCGTCCAGCAGCGCCTCGGCCGCCGCCAGCCCCCACCCGATGAACCGCGGCGCCTGCCCCGCCAGGGCCCCGACCACGCCCAACGCCCGCTCGGCGGCGGTGCGGTGGCGCTCGGAGCCGGTGTACGCGGCGTAGCTCAGCAGCGCCTGCGCGGCGGCGGTCCAACCGGACGGGGTGGCATTGTCGGTCGGGTCCTGCGGGCGCCGGATCAGCTCCTCCGCGTCATCCGCCGTGTCGTACAGGCTTCCTGACGCATCGTCGGTGAAGTGCTCGAGCACCGTGTCGAGCAGCCCGCCCGCGAGCCCCAGCCACTCGGCCTCCCCGGTCACCGCGTAGAGCGCCAGGAACCCCTCGGCCACGTCCGCGTAGTCCTCCAGGACCCCCGCGTTGGCCCCAGGGTGCCCGTCCCGCGAGGTGCGCAACAGCCGCCCCGGTGCGGTCAGATGGACGCTCAGCAGCAGGTCGGCGGCCCGCTCGGCGGCCGCCACCAGGTCCGGGCGGTCCAGCAGCGCACCGGTCTCGGCGAGCGCGGCGATCGCCAGCCCGTTCCAGGCGGCCACCACCTTGTCGTCCCGCGCCGGCGCCGGGCGCTCGGCCCGCGCCGCCAACAGCCGCTCGCGCACCCGGCGGTGCGCGCCCGCGTCCTCGGGATCCCGCAGCAACTGCAGCACCGAGGCACCCTCTTCGAAGGTGCCCGCCTCGGTCACGCCGAACAGCTCGCCCGCCAGCGCCCCGTCCGCCTCCCCCAGCGCCTCGGCCAGCTCGGCGGGCGTCCAGACGTAGTACGCCCCCTCGCGGTGCGCACCCTGGGCGTCCACGCTGTCGGCATCCAGCGCCGAGGCGAACCCGCCCTGCGCCGTGCCCAGTTCACGCACCAGGAAGTCCGCCGTCTCCAGCGCCACCCGCCGGGCCCGCTCCTGGCCGGTGGCCCGCCACAGGTGCAGGTAGACCCGGATCAGCAGCGCGTTGTCATACAGCATCTTCTCGAAGTGTGGCACCACCCAGCCCGCATCCACCGAGTACCGCGCGAACCCGCCGGCCAACTGGTCGTAGATCCCGCCGCGCGCCATCGCCTCGGCCGTCCGCTCCACCAACTCCAGCGCCACCTCGGACCCGGTCCGCGCGTGGTGCCGCAACAGGAACTCCAACACCATCGACGGCGGGAACTTCGGCGCCCCACCGAACCCGCCCCGCACCGGATCGAAGCTGCGGCTCAACCCCGTCAACGCCTGGTGCAACTCCGCCTTCCCCGGCGGATTGCCACCCCCCGCCCCGTACACCCCAGCCCGCTGCGCCAACTCCACCCGGATCCGCCCCGCGACCTCGGCCACCTCGTCCGGCCGCTCCCGCCAGGCCGCGTCCACGCCCTCCAACACCTGCCGGAAGGACGGCATCCCATGCCGCGGCTCGGGCGGGAAGTACGTCCCGAAGTAGAACGGCTCCTTGCCCGGAGTGAGGAACACCGTCATCGGCCACCCACCCTGCCCGGTCGCCGCCTGCACCGCCTCCATATAGACGGCATCGACGTCCGGCCGCTCCTCGCGGTCCACCTTCACCGCGACGAAGTGCTCGTTCAGGTAGGCCGCAACCGCCTCGTCCTCGAACGACTCGTGCGCCATCACGTGACACCAGTGGCACGCCGCATACCCGACGGAGAGCAGTACCGGCACCCCACGCCGCTCCGCCTCCGCGAACGCCTCGGGGGACCACTCCCACCAGTCGACGGGGTTGTCGGCGTGCTGCTGGAGGTACGGGGAGGTGGCATCGGCCAGGCGGTTCACCATGGCCGGAGTATCTCAGCCGACTGGCCCGCTGCGCGGACTGCCCCGCCAACACGCCGCGGAACTGACCTCACTATTCGAACGAAAGTCCACAGGTCGGTGATCTACCTCGCCGCGCGGAGCGTCCGGGCCGAATAAACCGCTGTTCTCCGCCGCAGGGTGCCCGCACCTCGTCGATCATGGCCAGTAATGGACCCGTACCGGCGGGTAGATAAAGTGGCGCGGTTAAGTGAATGGAAATCGGGCAACTACTGCCAGTTCATCGACAAGATCGGGAAGGACATAGTCTCGGATATTACGACCTGCGTGATTCGCGGAATGCTGACCACCTATACGCAGTCAACGGCTGCAATGTACGGGATACCGCTCGTCGACGATGTCTACTGCGGGCTGGCATGGGACTCGAAGCGACGGAACTGGGATGCCTCCGCGACGCGATTGCCCATAGCGGACGGAAAACCTCTCCTACTCGTCCCGAAGGTGATCGTACGACACGACCTCCTCCTCACGAAGCAGGAGCTCTTGGGGTTCTCACCCCGATACGCGGGTCCCGTCGAGATAGAGGCCTCCCGCAACGCGGACCAGCTCATCGGCCTTCTTCTCGACTTCAGCGACGAAGGCTGGCGGTGCTTCGCTGATCACGTATTCCTCACTGGGGAGGTACTCCCAGGACCACGTCATGCGCCCAGCACCCGGTAGGCGGCCCGGATGATCTCGGCAGCGGTGAGGGCATAACGCCGAGAGTCATCAGGCTCCTCCGTCACCTGCACGAGGTACTCGGCTCGGCGGAGCTTGGCGGCTGTTTCCGGATGCCGTTCGATCTCGACCACGACAGCCCACCGCAGGAGGAACCCTCGGAGAGGATCGAGGGTGTCGGAGTCGATGGCCTTGGTGATCGCTTCGGCCTGCTCGGTCTGCATCTCCAGCAGGCGGTCCGGGGCTACAACGGCAAGGGCAGCCTTGAGAGCGGTGATGGTCCGCTCCGGGCGCGGGATCAGCTCTTCGGCGTGGTGCTCCGGCTGTGCGGTCACGTCTCCTCCGTGCGTGTAGGCCGCTACCACGCTACAACGCGGCAGGCCCGCTGATCCTCCGATTCGGGTGACACATCGCCCCTTGCCTGCCCCTCCCAGTGACACGCCGCATACCCGACCGAGAGCAGTACCGGCACACCCCGCCGCGCCGCCTCCGCGAACGCCTCGGGGCTCCACGGCCACCAGTCCACGGGGTTGTCGGCGTGCTGCACGAGGTACGGAGAGGTGGCGCCTGCAAGTCGGTGCCGGACACCGCAGTGCCCGGGCGCCCGGGCCCGCCGAGCCCCGATCCGCTCCGTTCCGCGGGAGGGCGGCTGGAGTGGGGGCTGGTCGAGGGGCCGGACGGACCCGGGCGGTGCGGTTCAGCCGGTGGCTGCCGTCGTCACGCTCACGAGGTCTGGCCCGACGGGTGGCCGTGGCCGTGGCCGTCGTCGTGGCCGTGGCCGTCGTGGTCGTGGTCGCAGTCGATGCGCAGGGTCAGGGAGTTGTCGGCCTCCTGGTTCTGCGCGAAGTCGATCGAGCGGTACAGCAGCTCGTGCCGGCCGTCCGTGGTCAGCGTGATCGGGCCGGTGTAGGCCGTCCAGCCGGCGCCGTCGAGGTTGTACTCGGTGCGGTCCACGCCCGAGATGTCGTCCGTGGCAGTGAGGGTGACGGTCACGTCCGTCGTGAAGAAGTGGTCCTTCCGGCCAGCGGGGTCGGTGGCGGCGGTGGTGACCGGCGGCGTGGTGTCCAGCGGCAGGACGCCTTCCTCCTGCTCCATGGTCGGCTCGTTGTTCGGGGTCGGTGCGTCGGGGAGGTTGGGGGCGCCGACTCGGCCGATGGTGCCGGCGCGCAGCAGGAGGGCGGCCCAGTCGTCGTGGCCGGTGAGCCGGGTCTTCTGCCCGTCACCGTTGACGTCGGCAGTGACAAAGCCCTGCTGCTGGGTGCCGTTGCAGTTCCAGTCGACCCAGCCCTTGCTCCGCGGGGTGGTGATGAACGGGCCCTTCGGGTCGTTCTGGCAGTAGTGGACGACGTCGTAGTTCTTGCTGCTGAACGGGTAGGTGCCCTCGTTCAGGAACACCTCGTTCAGGCCGCGGGCCTCGCGGGAGTAGTCGGCGATGCCGGTGGTCGTGCCGGCGGTCAGGCCCCGGATCGAGTACGAGTAGTTCATGACGCTGAAGTACTGCGGCTTGTTGTTCGGGAGGTCCGCGTCACCGCCGTGCCGCAGGCTCAGGTTGTGGCCCAGTTCGTGCATGAAGTCGACGGCCTGTGCGGGGATCAGGGGGATGTCGGCCGAGAGGGCGCCCAGGCTGAGGATGAAGTCGCTGCCCGGGAGCGCGGCGATGCCGAGGGTGGTCGAGTCGGGCCACAGGTGGTCGGCCGAGATCGCGTAGTGGAAGATCGGGGCGCGGCCGGCGCTGACGAAGCCGCCCTTCTCCGTCTTGATGGTGTTGAAGGCGTCCCACTGGTAGTCGCCGTTGTCGTCCAGGGTGCCGAGGTTGGCCTGCTCGGGCAGTTGCCGCGCCTTGCTGAGGGTGCCCCAGGTCGCGTTGGTGTCGAAGTTGAGGATGCTGTCCGACCCGGCGTCGATGTGCAGGTTGATGCCGGTGGTCGGCGAGTGCTTGCTGTACGGGGAGTTCTTGAACGCCTCGACCACTTGGCGGATGGCCTGCGGGTCGAGCGCGTGGTTGTGGGTCGCGTCGGCCATCCAGTCGAGCTGGACGAAGATGTCCGGCTTGTTCACGGTGGCGCCCATCGCGGGCAGGTCGATGAACTGCGGCCCGCTGCCGTCGCCCGGATCGATGGTCACGCCGTTGCGCTTCCAGTCGTCGGGGATCCCGTCGCAGGTGGTGGAGTTGCAGTCGAAGGTGAACTGGACGGTCGGGTTCGAGCCCTCGCCACCGGTGCGACCGATCACGTAGCCGCCCGGTGCCGTCTGGGTGTAGGTGTTCGGGCCGGTGGTCGGGCTGTTCCAGCTCACCTGCACCGTGCCGGTTTCCTCACCGGCGACCCGGAAGGACGCGTTGCCCGCACTGCCGTCCGAACCGAGGCAGGGCCCGGACGACCAGCTGGCGGAGGCGCCCGCCGCGATCGCGCTCGGCTGACTGCCGATCAGGCAGCCCCTGGTCGTGGTGAAGCTCGCGAGCGTCAGGGCGCGGTCGCTGCTGTTGGTGAAGTTCACCGTCACGCTGCCGCCCTCGCGCCGCGCGGCGGCGGCCGGCGAGATGACGGCGGCGAAGGTGAGCATGGCCAGGGCCATCACCAGTACGGCGGAGAGCCCGGTCCGCTGCGAGTGGCCGGGCCTGCCCGGTCTGCCCGGTTCTCCGGCTACGGAGGGTGCACATTCTGTATCCATACCGTCACGCTAGGGCGCGCGCTGACGGTGGACCGTCATGACCTGACGGGTCGTCATCCTCTTGTCACCCTCTCGGACGCGGTCCGCTCGCCGCCGCTTCCAGCGGACTCAGGGCGGCGGCCCGGCGGGCCGGGACGGCCGCGGCGACGGCGCCGAGCGCGAGCAGGCCGTACATCAGGGTGAGCAGGTTGCTCAAGCACCCGCAATCACACAATCGGGACACCTGTTCGACCGACAACCCCTAAGATCGGTGCGACAACGGCTACTTGGCGCCACCCTGTCCGGAACTACGCGTGCAATCGAGGAGGAGATCGCATGATCCTCACAGCTACGGATGCCAGTCGTCACCGTTCCGGACACGTACGCTGAACGCCGTCGGCCCCGTCACCGCTCCCCGCGCGATCGGGGGGAGTCTGTTGCTCGGGCATGTGGCTCCCTTGCTCCGCCGTCCGTTGGACTTCATGGATTCCCTCCGCCGACAGGGCCCGGTCGTGCGCGTCCTCCTCGGTCGCCTGGTCGTCTACGTCGTCACCGACGCCGAGTTGACCCACGAGATGCTGACATCGCAGTCGCGCTGTTTCGGCAAGGGCGGTCGGCTCATCGAGGCGCTCAGCCGCTTCGCGGGCAACGGCCTGGCCACAGTGCCCGACGGCGAGGCACACCGGACGCAGCGCAAGCTCATGCAGCCGATGTTCAACCGACCCTTCATCGCCGCGCGCGGTGACGTGATGTTCGATGTCGCACGGGCTGCCGTCGCTTCGTGGGCCGAGGGCGTGCCACGCGAGTTGGACGAGGACATGCAGGAGTTGACGCTTTCGGTGTTCCTGGCCGCGCTGCTGGGAAGTGAGCCGCCGGCCGAAGTGCGGCGCCGCTTCCAGCGTGTGCTCCCGGACGTGATGGCGGGCACCATCCGACAGACCGTTCTCCCCGCGTACCTGGGGAGAATCCCCACCCCGACTCAGCGGCGTCAGCAACGCGGCCTCGTCGAACTGCGCGCATCCATCAGCGATCTCGTCGATGCGCACGAGCACCGCCGTCCCGCCGGGGACCACGGACCGGCCGGACTCCTCGACGTACTGCTCGGCGCCGGAATGAGTCGAACGCAGTTGGAGGACGAGGTGATCACGTTTGTGACCACCAACGGTCAGGCCTCGACCGCGACGGTCCTGTGGGCCCTGCATGAGATCGGCCGGTCACCTGACGTCCACGAGCGCCTGCGGGCCGAAGTCGAGCGGGCCGCCCCGGGACGGCCCCTACGTGGGTCCGACCTGCCGTCGCTGGTCTACACACGGCAGGTGGTCCAGGAGACCATGCGCCTGTACGGGCCCGCCTGGCTCCTCACCCGAACGGTCAACGAGGCGACGGTTCTCGGCGGTTTCTCCATTCCGAAGGGCGCGACAGCGGTGTTCAGCCCGTACATCCTTCACCGCGATCCGAACGTCTATCCCCATCCCGGACGGTTCGACCCGGACCGCTGGTCACCGGAACGGGTCGGGTCGATTCCCCGGACCGCCTACCAGCCGTTCGGCAGCGGCACCAGGCAGTGCATCGGCGAGAACTTCGCTTGGAGCGAGATGATCATCATCCTGGCCGAGGTGGCCAAACAGTGGACGCTGACCGCCGATCCCGGTGTGGTTCCGCGTATGGTGCCCAGGGTCACGATTCATCCAGACCGGGTCGTCATGACACCGCACGCCCCTTCCGCCGCGGTCGGCGACCAGTGACCACGCAGCAGCGCTCTCGCGTCATCGTCCCTCCGCTGTATTGCCCGTTGCCTTCTGCCGTCCACCCGGATGCGGCAGAGATCGGTGAGAACAGCCTCGAATGGCTGGAGAGATTGGGCTTCTTCGCGCAGGCGGGCCTGCGCGAGTCGCTGGTTCGCACGAGCGCGGCAGAGTGGGCCTGCCGAATAGCCCCGCGCGGCAGCCGGCACAATCTGCAGATTGTCTCGGACTGGACGCACCTGGGATTCGCCATCGACGACTGCCGCTTCGACGCGGGTGACATGGCCCAGCAGCCGCAGGTGCTGATTCCGTTGACCATGCGGTTGATGGCACACCTGGACCACCCCGAAGCACCGGTACCCGACGATCCGTTCGCCAGGGGCCTGCGCGATCTGTCCGTCCGGGCCCGTGAGTGTGCGCCTGCGGCAGTGGTGCGCCGCTGGGTCGAGGGGAACATGGAGTGGTTCTTCGCGGTCGCCTGCCTGACGGCGTACCGGACCTCCGGTGCGATGCCGTCGCTCGCCGACTACGTCAACCTCGGCCCCAGAGACCGGGCGATGAAGCTCACCGGTGCCCTCATCGAGCTCGCCGAGGGTACCTGTCTGCCCGATGCCGAGCGTGAGTCGGCGCCGGTTCGGGCAGTGACGCAGGCGGCGAACATGCTGGTGACGATCGGTAACGATCTGTTCTCCCTGAACCGGGAGAGCGATCAGGAGGTGCTGGAGTCCAACATCGTCGGTGTCATGCAGCACGAGCACGCCTGCACTCGAGAAGAGGCGCTGCACCAAGTGGTAGCCCTGCACGACCGCATCATGTGCCGTTACCTGGTTCTGTGCGAAAGAATTCGGCCGACAGCGAGTGATCGGGTACACAGGCATCTGAACCAGCTGGACCATCTGATCCGGGGCAATCTGGAGTGGAGCGGACGCGTTTCTCGCTACCACGACGGTGACGGCCGGCCCCCGTCATCGCTGTGGGCCATGATGCCGACGGACGACCGGCCGACCGCACCTGCGGTTCCGGGCATCGCCTGGTGGTGGGACGACAGGGAACTGGCCCAGCGGTGAGGCCGTGAAGTCGCCAGTACTCCAGCAGGACTTCGACGTTCTGCCTGCTCGCCGACCAGCGCTGGCGCCGTTGCCGGCAACGGCGAAAGCCCGCGCGCGGCGCTACGCCTGTTCCGGCGTCAGCCGGGTCGTGAAGCTGAACCGGTCGCCGCGGTAGAGGGAGCGGACGCACTCGATGGGGTGGCCCTCCCGGTCGCGGGAGACCCGGTTGATCAGCAGCATGGGCAGGGCCGGGCTGGTGCCGATCAGTTGGACCTCGCGGGGGGAGGCGAGGACGGTCTCGATGCGTTCGTCGGCTTCGGCGAACTGCACACCGGCCGCGCGCAGGAAGGCGTAGAGCGAGGTGGCCGGGTCGAAGTCGGTGGCGAGGGTGGGGAATCGCTGGACCGGGAGGTAGGTGCTCTCCACGCCGATCCGCTCGTCGTCGGCGAGCAGCAGGCGTTCGAGGTGCACCACGGGGGCGGCGACCGGGATCCGCAGGAGTGCGGCGAGGTCGGCTCCGGCGGGGAGCTGTTCGAGGGTGAGCAGCTGGCGCCCGGGGCGTCGGCCCTGCCGGCGGACGCCTTCGGTGTAACTGGCGAGGATGAGCGGCTGCACGAACTTGGGGCCCGCGACGACGGTCGAGCGGCCGCGGCGCTGGAGCCTGCCCTCCAGGCGCAGTTCCCTGATGGCTTGACGCACGGTCATCCGCGAGACGCCGAAGCGCTCGGCCAGCTCCCGTTCGGTGGGTACCGCGGCGCCCTGGCTCAGGGTGTCCAGGACTGTTGAGATCTTGTGCTTCACCTGGAAGTACTTGGGAGCCTCGCCGCGCTCGGGCAGGCCCTCGCGGGCGGGCCGCAGCGCGGCGGACGGTGGGGCGCTGGCCTCGGCCCGGCGTGTGGTCACCTCGTCAACGGTAGCCGAGCCGGGGTGTGGCGCGGCGCGCCGTTCGCCGAGCCGTCGTCTGCCGGGCAGCTTCCGGTCGTGCGCCGTCCGCCCGGCGCCGGGATCCTCATCGCGATTGGGCTAGCCCAATTGTACGTACGGACGCCCTGTGGTTCGGATCCCGTATCCCTCGGAGGAACTCGATGTACGGCAAGCTCAGAACAGCCAGTCCAGTCAAACCATGGACGAGCCGGGCGGTGACGGCCGTGCTGCTGGGCGCGGCGCTCGCCGCCCCGGCCGTCGGCCCGGTCGTCACCCCGGCCGCCGCCGCGACCACCAGCGCGAACCTGCTGCTCAACTCCGGTGCGGAGACCTCGCGGTGCAGCCCCGGCGGCTGGGAGGAGACCACCGTGCCGGGCTGGCAGCTCACCTCCGGCGACCCGGTGATCAACTGCTACAACGCGACGAACGGCGCCAACACGAGCACCCCCGGCTCGCCGACCAAGGGCACCGCCTACTTCCAGGGCGGCTCACGCGGCTCCTCGGAGATGACGCAGAGCACCGACGTCTCCTCGGCGGCCGCCGCGATCGACGCCGGCGGCGTGCACTCCACCGTCTCCGGCTGGCTCGGCGGTGTCGGCAGCTACAACGACGCCGCCGCGGTGAAGATCAGCTACCTCGACGCGTCCGGCGCCGCGCTGGGCACCTCGTCGATCGGCCCGGTGCTGGCCGCCGATCGCTCGAACACCACCGAGTTCCTGCAGCGCAGCGCCACCGCCGCGGTTCCCGTCGGCACCCGCTCGATCCTGACGGCGGTCGACTTCACCATGACCGGGACGCAGAACGACGGCATGGCCGACGACCTCTCGCTGACCCTGGACACCGCCGCCGCCCCGGCCCTGACCGTCCCCGCCTCCACGGTGCCCGGGTACGACCACGTCTTCGTCGTCATGATGGAGAACAACAACTACTCGGCGAGCTCGAACACCGTCGACGGCGGCGCCGGGATCATCGGCAACTCCGCCGCCCCGTACGTCAACAACACCCTGCTCCCGATGGGTTCGCTGCTGACGAACTACCACGCCAACACGCACAGTTCCGACCCGAACTACGAGGCGATCGCGTTCGGCAACTCGTTCGGCCGCAGCAGCAAGAGCACTCCGGGAGCCGACTGCATCACCAACCCGGCCTGCGCCGCGACGAACCCCGGGCTGAACGACAACCTCGATGCGGCCGGCAGGAGTTGGAAGCAGTACGTGCAGAGCCAGACCAGCAACTGCCAGACCGCCAGCAGCGGCAACTACGAGAACGACGACGTCCCGTTCTACTACGACCCCAAGATGCAGAGCGACAACGCCTACTGCCAGGCGCACTGGCAGCCGCTGCCCCAACTGCTCAACACCGACCTGGCGTCCACCGCGACGACCCCCGCGTTCGTCTGGGCCGACGCGGACTCCTGCAATGACATGGAAGGTTGCGGCATCGCGTCCGGCGACACCTGGCTGAGCCAGACCCTTCCCACGCTCTTCAACTCCCCCGCGTGGACGCAGCAGAAGTCGCTGCTCGTCCTCACCTGGGACGAGGACGGCGCCAACTCCCCCGGCGGCTTCGGCCCCGGCCAGACCAACCAGGTCGCCACCGTCCTGATCGGGTCGCAGGGCACCGCCAAGGCCGGGTACCAGGACCCGAACCGATACGACCACTACAGCACCGCCCGGGTCATCGAGGGCGCGCTCGGGCTGACCACGACGATGACCGACAACGACAAGTGGGCCACCCCGTACAACGAGGTGTTCACCAACGCCGGTGGCACCGGCGGGAACAGCGTCACCGTCGCCGCCCCCGGCCCGCAGACCTCCACCCTCGGCACCGCGATCAGCCCGCTGCAGATCCAGGTCTCGGACACGGACGGCAGCCAGACCCTGACGTACGCCGCCACCGGACTGCCGGCCGGCCTCGCGATCGACCCGAACACCGGCCAGATCACCGGCACCCCGACCGCCGCGGGCAACTCCACCGTGACGCTCACCGCCACCGACACCACCGGCGCGACCGGCAGCGCCTCCGTCAGCTGGACCGTCGACTCCGGGGGCACGGGCACCGCGTACTCGGTCCCGATCGTCAACCCGGGTGCCGAGAGCGGGAGTTGCCAGGCCTCCATCGGCACCGGAACCCCGGCCCAGGGCTGGACGCTGACCAACTCGCCGCAGCAGGTTTGCTATAGCGCCTCCGGCGGCTTCCCGACCGCCGCCCAGGGACCGACCGCCCCGGCGTCCCCGGGCAACGCGTTCTTCGACGGCGGGAGCACCGCCACCGCCTCGATGACCCAGACCGACAGCGTCGCGGCCCAGTCCGGCCAGATCGCCGCCGGAAACCTCCCCTACACCCTGTCCGCCTGGATCGGCGGCTACGCCGGCCAGGGAGACGACGCCGGACTCGTCGCCACGTTCCTCAGCTCATCCGGCGCGTCACTCGGCACCGCCACCCTCGCCCCGGTCACCGCGGCCCAGCGCGGCAACCAGACCGAACTGCTCGCCGAATCGGCCACCGGCACCGTGCCCACCGGCACCGCCTCGGTCAAGTTCACCGTGAACTTCACCCGCCAGGCGGGCAGCGGCGACGACGGCTACATCGACGACATCGCCATGACCCTCGGCAGCTGACCCTCGACCCACCCGGCGCCGCCGGCGGGGCTGATCCGCTCGACAGCCCCGCCGGCGGCGCCCCATGGCCGACGGCAGCACACCGCCGGATTCCGAAGGCCCGGGCCAGTACGCTGAGCCGAGCAGCACCAAGCCCTCGAGCACGCTCAGAGGAGGCTCGCCATGACCACCGAGATGGTCGCTCCCGCGTGGATGCACTCCCAGATCACCGCGGAGCAGTACGACTCCTGGTCCGAGGAGCAGTGCGCGGGCATCGAGATCGTGGACGGGATGGTCGTGGTGAGCCCGAGCGGCTCCAAGCGGCACAACCGGCTGGCCCGGCTGGCCCGGCTGGCCCGGCTGCTGGCGAACGCCCTGGACGCCGCCTCGGGCCCCGACTGGAACGCCGACACGGACTTCGACGTCCGACTGCGCGACGTGCCGCTCACCAACCGCCGCCCTGACGTGGTGGTCTACCGGGCCGACACCATCGACAGCACGCCCACCCGGCCGGAACACGTGCTGCTGGTCGTCGAGGTGGTGTCGCCCGGGTCGGAGACCACCGACCGGATCGTGAAGGTCGAGCAGTACGCCAGGGCCGGGATCCCGTTCTACTGGCGGATCGAGCAGGCCGCGAACGGCATTCCGCTCGTGTACACCTGCGTCCTCGACCCCGCGAGCGCGAGCTACCGCGACGGCGAGGTGTTCACCGGCGTCGTGCGGGCCGCCGCACCCTTCCAGGTCGACGTCGACCTCCGGAGCAGCTGAACCGCGACAACTCCCTGCGGAGCCAGGGCACCTCAGTCCCCCGGAGCAGAGACCGCTCGGACGTCGGAGGACTTCAGGAACGCCAGGCGGTGGTTGTAGCGGATCGGGTAGTACGTCTCCTGGCCCACCACCAGGGTCCGGTCGTCGGGGGCGTCGCCGTCGATGTTCTTGTCGTAGAAGTAGTCGGCCGGCCGGGGCGTGGCGTCGGCGGCCAGGTACAGCTGGCCGGCCGGGATGGTCGCCTTCAGCGGCTCCACGGGGAGGACCGGGATGGCGGGGTAGCCGGCGTAGGCGGCGGCTTCGGGATAGGCACGGCCGTAGACCGGGATGGTGGCGAGGCCCGGGCGCGGGGTCAGCAGGGTCACCGCGACCGGCTCGGCGCGCCGGTCGGTCCTGGCGGCCTGGCCGTTCGGGTCCAGGAACCAGCACTCCTGGCCGTCGTACCAGATCGCCGTCCAGTCGCCCTGCCGGTCGGCGACGACGTAGCGGGTGCCGGTCACCGCCTTGTCGCTCCAGTCGTCGGCCCTGGTGGTGCCGTTGTTGATCAGCGGTGCGCCGGCCTGCGGCCGGGTCCGCAGATAGACGAAGTTCTCCGGGCGGGCCGCCACTTCGGCGACGGGGGGCTGGTTGGTGGCGTCGAAGGCGGGGGCGATCGTCACTGTGTCGCCGACCCGTGGCGGGACGTCGGTGCCGGGCCGGATCGGGGCGCCGAGCAACTCCAGGTAGTGGGCCCAGTCCCAGAAGGTCCCCGGGTCCCAGTGCATCCCGGCGACGGAGTCCTGGGTCGGCCCGGGCACGTCGTCGTGGCCGATGATGTGCTGCCGGTCCAGCGGCACGCCGAACCGGGCGGCGAGGTAGCGCACCAGCTCGGCGGAGGACTGGTACAGCTGCTCGGAGTACCAGGTCGGCCGGTCGGTGGGCAGGGCGAAGCCCTCGTGCTCGATCCCGATGCTGTGCATGTTGATGGTCTTGTTGCCGGCCTGCCAGGCGATGTCCTTGGTGCGCACCAGCTGGGTGACATGGCCGTCGGAGCCGCGGACCAGGTAGTGCGCGGTGGCCTGCTCGCGCGGGTTCTGGAAGGAGGCGATCGCCCCGTCGTAGTCGCTCTCGGTGTCGTGGATGACGATGTAGCGGATCGCCTGACCGTCCTCGGGGCGGTTGGCCGGGTTGTAGTTCCCGTACGAGGTCGGGTCCTTCGGGTCGGTCAGCGCGTACGCGGCGGGGGTGACGTCGCAGCCGAGGTCGGCCGGGCACTCGGCCGGCTCCTCGCTCCCGTCCGGCTGGTCGGCCGGTGGGGGCATGGCCCCCGGCTCGGGCCGCAGCAGGTCGGGGTCGGGCGGCAGGACGACCCGCTGGCCCTCGGAGGTGGTCCGGGCCGCTCCCGTCCGCACGGTCCGCAGCACCCGGTCCGCGAACGCCCGGCCCGCGCCCGCCCCGGCCACCGCCACGCCGTCGCCGCCGAACCTGGCCACCGCCGCGTACCACCGGGCCGGATCCGTGACGGCGGCCCCGCCGGCCTCCCGCTGGTAGCGCGCGAGCAGCGCGGCACCGCCGCGGATGTTCTGCTCGGTGTCGGCGCGCAGCCGGGCCGCCGGACGGTGGATCAGCGCCGCGGCCGCGTCGAGCGTGTGCAGCGCCGGGGAGTCCACGATCCGCCTGGCCGCAGGGGCGGAGCGGGCCACCGCGCCGTCGCCGCGAGCGTCCGGCTCGGCTGCCGGGCTCGGTCGACCGGCCCGAGCGGGCCGAGCGGCGTTCGCGGCGGTGACGTCGACGCCGGTCAGGCCGAGAACGCCGTAGTTCCCCGTGGTGCTCGGCTGCCCGCCGTGGGACTCCCAGCGGCTCTCCTGGTAGGCCAGCGCCAGCAGCAGACCTCGCGGCACCCCGAACTCCCGTGCGGCTGCGTCGAACCGCCGTTGCAGCGACTGGGCAGCTCGGGCGCCGGGCGTGGTCGACGGGGCCGACCAGGCCGGCCCGGTTCCACCGACCAGCGCCAGCACGGCAAGTGCGGCCGGCAGGCGGCGGGAGGCCATTGAGAGATTGGACATGCCATGGTTCTACCGTGCGCGACGGCCCGTGACACGGAGTGACACGGGCCGTTCGATCAGGGCGCCGAGGCCTGGACGCCGATCAGGGTGCGCGGAGTCCGGCACGCCGATCAGGGCGCGGAGTCCGGCACGCCGGGGCTCTTGTCGTAGGCCTTGGTCGGGTTCATCCCGACGCCGTTGATCGCCACCGTGTCCTGGGTGCTGACCTGGCCGCACTTGGTGGAGTCATCCGCGGTCTGCCCGTTGGCATTGCTCAGCGCCGCCTGCGTGTTGACCGGCGGCGGCGCCTGCGCGGCGGTGCCGGCGCCCGAGGCGGGGGCCGAACCGAAGGTGGTGCCGCTGGTCCAGTCCTTGCCGATCACCAGGGTGATCCCGGGGCCCGTGCCCGGCTTGACCGCCGTGGCGGGCAGCCCGACCGAGGCCGCCACCTCCTGGGCGTCGGCCTCCCGGCCCGCGGTGTAGGTGACCTCGCTGGTGTCGGCGTTGCCGACCAGGGTGGTGCCGGCGGTGAGCGAGCTGTAGCCGGCCGTCTTCAGGGCGTCGGCCAGGTCGCTGGCCCGCCCGGTCACCCCGCTGCCGTTCTTCACGTGCACCGCGATCTCGCTCTTCGGCGCGCCGGCGCCCGCGGCCGGGGCGGCCGGGCTGGCGGGAGCGGCCGGAGCGGAGGAGGACGGTGCGTTGGGGTCGACCGTCGAGGTGGCCTGCGCGGCGGCCGAGGACTTGGAGCCGTCACCGGCGGTCAGCGACTGGTCGTTGATGATCGCGCTGAAGAGGTTCTTCGCCGCCGGGTCGACCACCACCCGACCGTCCTCGCCCTTGACGGTGTCGGGGTCGTTCTGCATCGTCGTCATGGTGATGCGGTTCGCCGGCACCTTGTTCAGGTCGTCGGCCAGGCCCACCAGGTTGGTGATGCCGCTCAGACCGTCGTCGACGGTCAGCGCCTTGGTGGCGGCGTTGGCCAGCGAGAGCACCGCGGCGGGGTTGGTCAGCGTCCCCGCGCTCTTCAGCTGGCGGACCATCGAGCTGAGGAACATGTGCTGGGCCACCGTGCGGCCCAGGTCGCTGCCGTCGCCGAAGCCGTGCCGGGTCCGGACGAACTGCAGGGCCGCCATCCCCTGCAGGGTGTGGTTGCCCTTCTTCAACTTCAGGTGTGAGTACGGGTCGTAGACGTTGTTGTCGACGCAGACCGGCACGCCGCCGATCGCGTCCGACATCTGCACCACGCCGGAGAAGTCGACCATCATGAAGTGGTCGATGGGTATACCGGTCAGCTGGTGGACTGCCGCCACCGTGCAACCCGGGCCGTAGGACAGGCTGCTGTTGATGATGTCGCGGTGCGGCTTCATCGAGGTGTGGTTCTGGGTGTCCGTGCAGCCGGGCAGCTGCGCCATGGTGTCGCGCGGGATGCTCATCACGGTCGCGTTGCTGCGGTCCGCCGAGACGTGCAGCACCATCTCCACGTCGGCGTTGGCACCGGCCCCGCCGTTCGCGCAGTCGCCGCCGATCGCGCAGTCGGCGGCGGTGGCGCGGGTGTCGGAGCCGATCACCATGATGTTGATCGGCGTGCGGCCGAAGGCGTCGGGCTTCTCGTGGCCCGCGTCACCCGAGGTGCCGGCGAAGAGCGCCGAGTGCTTGATGTTGCCGTTCAGCGTCTCGTATATGTAGCCGAAGGTCCCGGCGGTCACCAGCACCAGACCGGCCGTGGTGTAGGCCAGGATCCGCAGGCCTCTGCGCTTGGGCTTCTTCTTGCTCTTGCGCGCCGCCGCCCGGCCGCCGGCCGCCGGAGCCGGGGGCTGGGCACCGCGGGCACGACGACGGGGCCCGGGACCGGGGGTGTCCACCTGCATCTCGCTCACGTCCGCCGCCTTCGTTCGTGCCTGGTCGTGACTATCGGGACGTCGGCGTGTCGCGCCTCGGTTCCCCGGCGCGCAGCATAGCTGTCCACCCTTTGAAGCCGAACTGAGGAGGAACACGCTATGCGACCACTCCTGCCGGCCGACCGGCAGGGGCGGTGGCGCCCGTGGCAGCCGGGCGGCGCCGTGTCACAACCCGGGCCGCCGCCTTGTCCCTTCACCGCAAGCAGTGATCACAGGGAACGGAAGCGGTGGACCGATGCGAGTAGCGGTAGCGGGCGGTACGGGTCTGACGGGGCGACACCTGGTCACCGCGCTGGCGGCGGCCGGGCACGAGCCGGTGGTGCTGGCCCGCTCGCGCGGGGTCGACCTGGTCGCGGGCACCGGGATCGAGCAGGCGCTGGACGGCGTCGAGACCGTGATCGACGTCACCGACCGCAAGACCGTGCGACGGGCGGGCGCGACGGCCTTCTTCGAATCCGCCGGGCGCCACCTGCTGGCGGCGGAACGGCGCGCGGGGGTGCGGCACCACGTGGCGCTGTCGATCGTCGGGATCGACCGGGTCGACCTCGGCTACTACGCGGGCAAGCGGCGCCAGGAGGAGCTGGTGCGGGCCGGCGAGGTGCCGTGGACGGTGCTGCGGACCACCCAGTTCCACGAGTTCGCCGAACGGTTCCTGGCCGCGCCCGGACCGCTGGCCGTCGCACCGCGGATGCTCAGCCAGCCGATCGCGGTCCGTGAGGTGGCCGCGGCGCTGGCGGCGCTGGTGGACGGGCCGCCGCAGGGCATGGCGGCGGAGCTGGCCGGGCCGCGCGAGGAGCAGATGGTCGACGCGGTCCGCCGACTGGCCAGGGCCAGGGGGCGGCGCTGCCTGGTCCTGCCGCTGCGGATGCCGGGCGCCGCCGGGCGGCCGATGGCGAGCGGCAGCCTGCTGCCCACCGGCCCCGGGCCGCGCGGTACCCAGACCTTCGACCAGTGGCTGGCCGAGCAGCGGGGCTGAAAGCCCGCTACTCCTTGGGGCTCTCCGGGTCCTCGACGAAGTCGATCCGCTTGAACCGGCCATTCATCGACTTCAGCAGGAACCAGGTGGCCACGCCGAGGCCGCAGAAGACGACGAAACCGAGCAGGCCGGGGGTGACCGAGTTCGGGTCGTAGGCCAGCTCGGTGGCGGCGTGCGCGAGGTTCACGGAGGTACTCATGGCTCCATGGTGACCCGGCTGCCCGGCGCCCGGACCACCGGGGTGGGGCGTGTCGCGAACGACCCGCCCCACCAGCGGTGTCGGGCTACTGCGCCGCGCCCCCGGCCAGGGTGGCCGCGCGCAGACCGGCGAACAGGTCGTCCTCCGGCAGGTCGGTGTCGACCAGCGAGCGGGCCAGCTCGTAGTCCTCGGTCGGCCAGACCTCCCGCTGCACCGAGAGCGGGACCCGGAACCACGGGCCGTCCGGATCGATCTGGGTGGCGTGCGCCAGCAGCGCCCGGTCCCGGGTCTCGAACCAGTCCGCGCAGTGCACCCGGGTGGTGATCTCGCGCTCCGCCCGGCCGCTCTTCTCCCAGCCGGCGATCCACTCGCCGTAGGGCGACTCGTGCCCGTTCTCGGTGAGGTAGGCGTGCAGGGCGCGGATCCGGCCCATCGGGAAACCGTGGTTGTAGTAGAGCTTCAGCGGCTGCCAGGGCTCACCGGCCTCGGGGTAGGCGTCCGGGTCACCGGCGGCGTCGAAGGCCAGCATGGTGATCTTGTGGGTCATGATGTGGTCGGGGTGCGGGTAGCCGCCGTTCTCGTCGTAGGTGGTGATCACCTGCGGCTTGAACTCGCGGATCAGGCGCACCAGCGGCTCGGCCGCCGCCTTCTCGTCCTGCAGCGCGAAGCAGCCCTCGGGCAGCGGCGGGAGCGGGTCGCCCTCGGGCAGCCCGGAGTCGACGAAGCCCAGCCAGGCCTGCTCGACCCCCAGGATCTCCCGGGCCGCGTCCATCTCCTTGCGCCGGACCTCGTGAATGTTCTCCTCGACGTACGGATCGCCCTGGAGCTTCGGGTTGAGCACAGAGCCGCGCTCCCCGCCGGTGCAGGTGGCCACCAGCACCTCAACGCCCTGGGCGACATACATGGCCATGGTGGCCGCACCCTTGCTGGACTCGTCGTCCGGGTGCGCGTGCACCGCCATCAGCCGCAACTGCTCAGTCAACGCCTGGTTCCTTCCGGGAATGTCCGGGCTCAGCTTGTCCCCCTATAGTGACGGACTGGACGCCCGGCACATTCCCCGCGCTCGGTACGCGAATCGATGCGCCCACCAGCGGCCGCCACCGAAGGGACCGAACCTGCCATGACCGCCACCAGCAGCACCTCCCCAGGGCCGCTCCCCCAGGGACGCTACGGCCGGCGCAGCGACCAGCAGGCGGACCGCACGCTCAAGGTGATCGGCATCGCACTGGCCGTTCTGCTGGTGGCCCTGGTGGCCTGGCTCGGCAGCTCGTACATCGTCACCGCGAGCAAGCTCAACGGAGCGGTGCCGACCTTCGACATCGTCTCCGACAGCCAGGTGCAGGCCGAGCTGTCGGTCCTCAAGGACTCCGGCACCGGCGGCACCTGCACGATCCGCTCGCAGGCCGCGGACGGCTCGGTGGTCGGCCAGCTCGACGTGCCGGTCCCCAAGCAGGGCACCTCCTTCGTGCAGTCGGTCACCATCCGCACCACCGCGCGCGGCACCACCGCCGAGCTGATGGGCTGTACGCCCGCGAAGTAACCCGTGCGGGTGGGCCTTTCCGCAGGTCCGGCGGAGCCCGCAGCGGCCTGGCCGGGCCGCCCGGCGGGCGGTCCGGAGCCGCCCGAGCCGCAAACGGACCGTTAACGCGCCACTACAGGACTCCCACCTGGGGCCGGAGATTGTTAGGCTCGTGGTTTCGCCCCTTCCGTGCCGCACGGCTCGGACGTGGGCGTTGCTTTGTAGAGAGCACCAGTACCACTGCTGACGAATACCCTCAGCACCTCCCAGCACCGACGAGGAGCACCCGTGACCCAGACCAGCGAGAACGTGACCTGGCTCACTCAGTCCGGCTACGACAAGCTCAGGGACGAGCTGCACCAGCTGACCGGTCCCATGCGCGCCGAGATCACGCAGAAGATCGAGGCCGCGCGCGAAGAGGGTGACCTCAAGGAGAACGCCGGTTACCACGCCGCCCGCGAGGAGCAGGGCAAGATGGAGCTGCGGATCCGCCAGCTCACCCAGCTCCTGGAGCGGGCCAAGGTGGGCGAGGCTCCCGAGGACTCCGGCGTGGTCGCCCCCGGCATGGTCGTGACCGTGGCCTTCGACGGCGACCCGGACGACACCATGGCCTTCCTGCTCGGCTCGCGCGAGGTCGCCGGCGACGACCTGGACGTCTACTCGCCGCAGTCGCCGCTCGGCCGCGCCATCGACGGCAAGCGGATCGGCGACAGCGCCGAGTACGAGCTGCCCAACGGCAAGAAGGCCGGCGTGAAGATCCTCGAGGTCAAGCCGTACGTCGGCTGACCCGAGCCGCGCCGCGAACGTGCGAGCGCCCCGGACCGTGAGGCGGTCCGGGGCGCTCTGCCGTATCCGTCCTCCAGTGCCGGCTATCCGACCGCGGAGCGGACCCCGCCTATCCGACCGCGGAGCGGTACTTGCGCACCGACAGCCAGGAGAAGACCGCCATCACCAGCAGCGAGGAGACGATCGACACCCCGATCGCGTGCTGCATCGGCCAGGCGTCGGCCACCGGCCCGATCTGGTTGCCGAACAGGTCCCGGCAGGCCTGCACGGTCGCGCTGAACGGGTTCCAGTAGGCGATCGGCTGCAGCCAGCCCGGCATGCTGCTGACCGGCACGAAAGCGTTGGAGATGAAGGTCAGCGGGAAGAGCCAGATCAGCCCCGCCGAGGTGGCCGCCTCCGGGCTGCGCACCGAGAGCCCGATCAGCGCGCCGATCCAGGAGAACGCGTAGCCGAGCAGCAGGAGCAACGCGAAGGCGGCCAGTGCCTCCGCGACGCCCTTGTGGATCCGCCAGCCGACCGCGAACGCCACCAGCGCGAGCACCAGCAGCGTGAAGGCGGTCTGGCACAGGTCGGCCAGGGTGCGCCCGACCAGCACCGCCGAGCGGGTCATCGGCAGCGAGCGGAACCGGTCGACCAGACCCTTGGTCATGTCCTCCGCGATGCCGGCCGAGGCGCCCGCCACCGCGAAGGTGACGGTCTGCGCGAAGATGCCGGCCATCAGGAACTGGATGTAGATCGACGAGCTGGACCCGGCGCCCGGGATCCTGATCGCCCCGCCCATCACGTACGAGAAGAGCAGGACGAACATCACCGGCTGCATCAGCCCGAAGACCACGATCTCGGGGATCCGGGACATCCGGCGCAGGTTGCGCCGGGCGACCACCCAGGAGTCGTGCATCATCGCGGCGAGGCCGCGCCGCTGACGCGGGACGGCTCCGCCGATCGCGTGCTCGGTGGCGGTGTTCACGGTCATCTCAGGCCTCCTCGCCCGACTCGCCGTTCTCGGCCAAGGTGGCGTGCCCGGTGAGCGACAGGAAGACGTCGTCCAGGGTGGGCCGGCGCAGTCCGATGTCGTCGATCTCGATGTCCCGCGAGTCCAGCTCGCGGATCACGTCGGCGAGCACCTTGGCACCGCCGCTGACCGGCATGGTGATCCGGCGGGTGTTCTTCTCCACGCTGGGCTCGCCCACCGCGTAACTCTTCAGCGCCTCCACGGCGGTGGCGATCAGCTCGGCCTCGTGCACCACCACCGCCACCCGCTCGCCGCCGATCTGCGCCTTGAGCTGGTCGGCGGTGCCTCGGGCGATCACCTTGCCGTGGTCGACCACGGCGATGTCGTGCGCCAGGCGGTCGGCCTCCTCCAGGTACTGGGTGGTGAGCAGCAGCGTGGTGCCCTGCTCGACCAGGGTCTCGATCACCTCCCAGAGCGCGAGGCGGTTGCGCGGGTCGAGGCCGGTGGTCGGCTCGTCCAGGAACATCACCGGCGGGCGGACCACCAGCGCGGCCGCCAGGTCGAGGCGCCTGCGCATGCCGCCGGAGTAGGTCTTGGCGGTGCGGTCGGCGGCCTCGGTGAGGCTGAACCACTCCAGCAGCTCCAGCGCCCGGGCCTTGGCGTCCCGCGCGCTCATCTGGTAGAGCTCGCCGACCATCTGGAGATTCTCACGGCCCGTCAGGTACTCGTCCACCGCCGCGTACTGGCCGGACAGGCCGATCAGACTGCGCACCTGGTTGGGGTGCTTGAGCACGTCCACCCCGGCCACCGTGGCCCGGCCCGAGTCGGGGCGCAGCAGCGTGGTCAGCACCTTGACGGTGGTGGTCTTGCCCGCCCCGTTGGGGCCGAGCAGCCCGAGCACCGTCCCCTCCGGCACGTCCAGGCTCACCCCGTCCAGGGCCCGTACGTCGCCGAAGGTCTTGACCAGGTTCTCGGCTTGGATGGCTGGCGGCATGGGCCTGTCCCATCTCCTCAGGGTCGCGGGCACAGTACAGGTCCACTCTTCCGCGCCCGACCCCGCCGGGCCACCGGAATATCATGAACACCAGGCGCATCAGCGCGAGACGACGTACCCCGCGCCGCCCAACTCCCCGACCACCGCCAGGCAGTGCTCGGGTCCCTTGGTCTCCAGGTGCAGGTCCACCTCGACCTCCGAGAGCCCGAGCGTCGGGTCGGTGCGCACGTGCGCGACGTCCAGCACGTTGGCGTCCACCTCGGAGAGCACGCCCAGCAGGTTGGCCAGCGCGCCCGGGCGGTCGGTCAGCCGCACCCGCAGCGACAGGTAGCGCCCGGCCGCCGCCAGGCCGTGCCGCAGCACCCGCTGCATCAACTGCGGGTCGATGTTGCCGCCGGAGAGCACCGCGACCACCGGGCCCTCGAAGGCCTCGGGGTGTTCGATCAGGGCCGCGATCGGGCTGGCGCCGGCCGGCTCGACCACCAGCTTGAGCCGCTCCAGGCCGAGCAGCAGGGCCCGCGACAGCGACTCCTCGCTGACCGTGCGGACCCCGTCCGCCAGGGTGCTGACCAGCTCGAACGGGATGTCGCCGGGCCGGCCGACCATGATCCCGTCGGCCATGGTGTGGAACGAGGGCAGCGTCACCGGGCGGCCGGCGGCCAGCGAGGGCGGGTAGGCCGCCGCGCCGGCCGCCTGCACGCCGACCACCCGGACGTCCGCACGCAGCGGCTTGACCGCCACCGCGATCCCGGCGAGCAGCCCGCCGCCGCCCACCCCGACCAGGATGGTGCGCACCTCCGGGCACTGCTCCAGGATCTCCAGGCCCACGGTGGCCTGGCCGGTGACGATGTCCACGTGGTCGAACGGGTGGATGAAGACCGCCCCGCTCGCCTCCGCGTAGCGCTGCGCGGCCTCCAGCGCCTCGTCCACGGTGGCGCCGTGCAGCCGCACCTCGGCGCCGTACTCGCGGGTCGCGGCCACCTTGGGCAGCGGGGCGGCGCGCGGCATGAAGACCGTCGAGCGCACGCCGAGCAGCGAGGCCGCCAGCGCCACCCCCTGCGCGTGGTTGCCCGCGCTGGCCGCCACCACTCCGCCGGCCCGCTGCACCGGGGAGAGACCGGCGATCCGCACGTAGGCGCCGCGCAGCTTGAACGAGCCGGTGCGCTGCAGGTTCTCGCACTTGAGGTGGACCGGCGAGCCGATCAGCGCGGAGAGGTGGCGACTGCTCTCCATCGGGGTGATCCGGGCGACCCCGGCGAGCATCTTCTGCGCACCGCGCACGTCGTCCACGGTGATCGGCCAGCTCTGCATGGGGCCAGCGTAGGGCGCCGACCGGCGCCCTACGCGGTATTGACCAGCTGCTGGACTCAGTTCAGTGCCTGGGCCAGGTCGGCGACCAGATCGTCGGCGGACTCGATGCCGACCGACACCCGCACCAGGTCGGCCGGGACCTCCAGCAGCGAACCGGCCACCGAGGCGTGCGTCATCCGGCCCGGGTGCTCGATCAGCGACTCCACGCCGCCCAGCGACTCACCGAGCGTGAACAGCTTGGCCCGGTTGCAGACCTCGACGGCCGCCTGCTCGCCGCCCTCGACCCGGAACGAGACCATGCCGCCGAAGGCCTTCATCTGCTTGGCGGCCACCTCGTGGTTGGGGTGCGAGGCCAGGCCCGGGTAGTAGATCTGGGTGACCCTGGGGTGCCGGGCCAGCAGCGCCACGATCTGCTCGGCGTTGGCGGTGTGCCGGTCCATCCGCACGCCCAGCGTCTTGATCCCGCGCAGCACCAGCCAGGAGTCGAACGGGCCGGCCACCGCGCCCATCGCGTTCTGGTGGTAGGCGAGTTCGTCGCCGAGACCGGCGTCCGCCGCGACCAGCGAGCCGCCCACCACGTCCGAGTGTCCGCCCATGTACTTGGTGGTGGAGTGCACCACCACGTCCGCGCCGAGCGCCAGCGGCTGCTGCAGGTACGGGCTGGCGAAGGTGTTGTCCACCACCAGCAGCGCGCCCGCCTGGTGCGCGATCTGCGCGACGGCCGCGATGTCGGTGATGCCGAGCATCGGGTTGCTGGGCGTCTCCACCCAGACCGCCTTGGTGTTCGGCTTGAGCGCCGCGCGGACCTTCTCGGGGTGCTGGGTGTCGGCGACGTCGTACTGCACGCCCCACCGGGTCAGCACCTTGTGGAAGAGCCGGAAGGTGCCGCCGTAGGCGTCGTTGGGGATCACGATGTGGTCGCCGGGCGCCAGGATCGTGCGCAGCAGGGTGTCCTCGGCGGCCAGCCCGGAGGCGAAGGCCAGCCCGCGCTGCCCGCCCTCCAGTGCCGCCAGGCACTCCTCGAGCGCGGTGCGGGTCGGGTTCGCCGACCGGCTGTACTCGTAGCCGCCGCGCAGGCCGCCCACGCCGTCCTGCTTGTAGGTGGACACCTGGTAGATGGGAGGGACGACCGCCCCGGTACGGGGGTCCGCTTCCTGACCCGCGTGGATGGCAAGGGTCTCGAAGCCCTGAGGGTGCTGATGATCGGTCATGCAGCCGAGCGTAGTGCCAGCCAGGAATCCCCGGCGGCCGCCGCGCGTTCACCAGACATGCTGTTCAACCGCCACAAGACCGCGCTCGTCACCGCCGATCAGGCCCTGCCAGGCCGCCCGGCGCCCGCCTTCACCCTGGCCGAGCCGCACACCGTGCTCGGCCACCCACTGACCGGGCCCTACCCGGCCGGTCTTGAGGTCGCGGACTTCGGCCTCGGCTGCTTCTGGGGCGCCGAGCGGATGTTCTGGCGCCTGCCCGGCGTCTGGACCACCCTGGTCGGCTACCAGGGCGGTCACACCCCCAACCCGACCTACGAGGAGGTGTGCAGCGGGCAGACCGGGCACACCGAGGCCGTCCGGGTCGTCTACGACCCGGCGCTGATCTCCTACGAGACGCTGCTGAAGACCTTCTGGGAGGGGCACGACCCGACCCAGGGCAACCGCCAGGGCAACGACGTCGGCACCCAGTACCGCTCCGCCGTCTACACCCACTCCGCGACCCAGCAGACCATCGCCGAGTCCTCCGCCACCGCCTTCCAGCCCGCCCTCACCGCGATCGGCCTGGGCCCGATCACCACCGAGATCGCCCCCGCCGGCCCGTTCTACCCCGCCGAGCCCTACCACCAGCAGTACCTCTCCGACGCCAAGAACCCGGGCGGCTACTGCGGCCTGGGCGGCACCGGGGCGAGCTGCCCGATCGGGGTGGCCAGGACCGACGGCTGAACCGACGCACGGACGAGCTGCTGCGGGATCTCCCGCGCAGCGGCCACGGCCCACCCCGACGTCTCGGGGCGGGCCGGCGCCGGCGGTCGGCCTGCGGGTCAGCCGGCCCGCAGCACGTCGGCTCGCAGCATCTCGGCCCGCAACGCCTCGGTCAGCCAGCCGAAGGCCGGGCCCAGGCTGATGCTGACCGGCCAGCCGTTGATGGTGGCGATCAGCTGCCAGTACCGCTCGTAGCGCGGGTCGTTGCCGTTCTCCATCCGGTCCAGCAGCCAGGCCCGGAACTCCGGGTCATCGGTGCGTCCGAAGAAGTCGGCGAAGGCGCCGGCCAGTTCGGCGAGCACCGGGACGGCCATCGGGGCGCCGGGGGCGATCCCGGAGTCCAGCGCGGCACCGGCCCTGGCCACCACCAGGTCCACCAGTGCCCGGTTGGCCGCGACGTCGTCGGCGGCCCCGGTCGCCGTGTCCCTGGCCTGGTACTCGGCGGCCTTGCGGACCCCGGCCCGGAAGCCCGGGTCCTGGACGAGTTCGGCCAACTCGATCCAGGCGTCGGTCTGCTCGGGCGTCGGGTCGTCGGGCAGCTCGGGCATCGCGGCGCGCATCTTGGCCATGAACTCGGGCCCCACCTCGATCCCCTCGAAGGCCTCGTCGATGAAGTCGTTGATCAGGCGGCGGCGCTCCTGATCGGTGAGCTTGGCGAGCTTGTGCATCAGTTCCATCTCCTCCGGTGTGGCCCCCCGCCGGGCCACCGCGCGCAGCACGGACCGGCGCAACCGCAGCGTGCGGATCTGCACGTCCAGCGCCTCGGCGTGCGCGTGGGCGACCTCGGGGACGGTCACCTCACGGGCCAGCAGGCGCTGGATGGTGGTGAGGTCGACGCCGAGGTCGCGCAGCGTGCGCACCAGGTCCAGGCGCGCGAGCGCGTCGGATCCGTAGAGCCGGTAGCCGGCGGGGGTTCGGTCGGTCGGCGGCACCACGCCCACATCGGACCAGAACCGGATGGTCTTGACCGGCAGACCGGTCAACCGGGCCAGCTCACCGATGGTGCGCAGGGTGTCGTCGTCCATGGCCACCACCTTGGGGTCTCCCGTCACTGGAGACTCAAGACTAATCGCGGCGTCACACCGCGCTGCCGGCCGTCCAGTCGGCCCAGGAGAGGTTCCAGTCGCTCAGGCCGTTGGCCGGATCCACCGTCCGGTCACCGGAGTTGACCACCTCCACCACGTCACCGACGAGCGAGGAGGCGTAGAACCTCGCGCCGTCGGTGCCCGGGTTCCCGGCGCCCTTGACGTCGCGCAGCGCGATGCAGCCGTGGCTGAGGTTGGCGTGGCCGTAGGCCGAGGCGGGCGACCAGTAGTTGCCGTGGATGAAGGTGCCGGAGGCGGTCAGGCGCTGGGCGTGCGGGACGTCGGGGATGTCGTACTCGTCGCCGAGGCCGACCGTGGCGCTGTCCATCCTGGTCGCCTCGAAACGCTCCGAGATGACCATCTTCCCGGCCCAGGTGCGGTGTTCCGGAGCACCGCCGATCACCTGGTAGACGGCGCCGACCCGGCCGTCGGTGGTCACCGTGAGCGTGCCGGCCGCGAGGTCGACGACCGAGGTCTGGGCCCGCCCGACGGTGAAGGCCACCTCCTTGGACTGGGTGCCGAACACGCCCTTCGCGCCCTCGACGTCCTTGAGCCGCAGCTTGAGCGTCACCTTGGTGCCCTTCGCCCAGTACTGCTGCGGGCGGAAGTCGAGCCGGGTGCTGGAGTACCAGTGGCCGACCACCGGCACGCCGGGGTCGGCGGCCACGGTGATCGCCTGCTGGACGGCCTTGCGGTTGGTCACCGGCTTGTTGAAGGTGATCGAGATCGGCATGCCGACGCCGACGGTGGCGCCGTTCTCCGGGGTGAAGGAGCCGGCGAAGGTGCTGGCGGGCTTCGCGGTGCTGAACGAGGCGGTGCTGTCCGCCGCGAGCTTGCGCGCGTCCGTGGCGGCGGCCGCCACGCTGTACTTGGTGCCGCTGCTCAGCGGCGCGGTGCTGGTCCAGCTCCGCGCGTCGGGCGCGAGCTGCCCGGCTATTCGCCCGCCCGCGGCGTCGGTGACGGTGACCTGGCCGAGGGTGCCGTCGGTGACCGTGACGGTGACGGGGGCGGTGAACGGGGCGTCGGCGGTGCCGTCGGCGGGCGAGACGGTGATCCGCGCCGCCGAGCCACCCACGGTGGGTCCGGCCGACGCGCCGGTCCCACCCACCGTGCCCCCGACCTTGCCCTTGCTGTTGCAGGCCGCGACCAGCATCACCGGCGCCCCGAGCAGCCCGGCCAGCACCCCGCGTCGACTCCAGGTCCCGTCGCTCGCCGTCACGTCCGTCTCCCTACCCTGATGGCCAATTCGGATCTAACGACTCATTTCAGGGCGAACCGGTTCCCCCGAAGAGGATCAGATCGTATGAGATGACCCGAGAGTGCGCCAAAAATGGACATACCGCCCAACCGGCAAGCGGCGGGCGGTATGCGGGAAGCGACGGTGGGCTACTCGACCTCGAACTCGTAGCTGTCGTCCTCCGGGTCGAACGCGGTCTGCGCGGACTCCCAGGTGGCCTGGGTCAGTTCGATCCCGGGAACGTCGCCGAGCAGCGCGACCGGGTCGATGAAGTGGGCGAGCGAACCCGACGGGTCCACCTCGATCGCCTCGACGGACTGGGCGCGCTCCTCGTCGTCGAGGTACTCGTCGGCCTCGACCTGGGCGAGCGCGGCGGCCTTGAGGGCGCCCTCGTCGGTGATCTCGGCGATCAGCTCGATGCTGAGCCGGACGTAGCGAGGGGCGTCGGTGTCTTCGATGCTGGTGCCTTCGGTGCTGGTCATGGGGCGAGCGTAGGCGAGAACCGGGTCCGGAACCCAATGAGGGCGCGGACAGCGGAAGAACGACGAGGGCCGGCCCCGGGAAACCCGGGACCGGCCCTGCCGGTGCCCCGCCCAGCTCCCCCACCCGGGAGCCGCGGAGCCGCGCCACCGAGGGCGCGAGGTGCCGTGGGAGCCGCCACACCCTGCCTCCCCACCGAGACGCGGCAGAAGCAGGGGCGGGACGACGACGGCTCCCACGTGGAGCCCCTCCGACCCGCGGACGGGTCGGGAGGGAGACACAGTGCACCGGGTCAGGACCGGTCCGTGTGTCCGACGGCACGGCGATCGGGGAGCCGCTCCCGGTCGCCGCCGCCGTCACGTTCGGCGTCTTGCCGTGCTCACTACAGTGCCGCACGGGTGTTAACCGGTTGCTGCGTCCAGATGTCGCGGGTGTACCAACCGCGATCGCCAACGAACCATCAGGTAAACCGCGCCTCGGCTCGGCTCGGCTGACGGTGCGTCAATACATCGGTGCGTCAATACATCGGTGCGTCAGTGCGTGGAGCGCCCTGCCATGAAGGCGAGCAGGTCCTGGCGGGTCACGATGCCCTGCGGCTTGCCCTCCACCAGCACCACGACCGCGTCGTTCGCCTCCAGCACGCTCATCAGGCCGGTCACCGACTCGCCCGAGCCGACCACCGGCAGCGGCGCCGACATGTGCTGCTCCAACCGGTCGCTCAGCTGCGCACCACCGCTGAACAGCGCCGCCAGCAGGTCGCGCTCGGCCACCGAGCCGATCACCTCGCCGGCCATGATGTCCGGGTGCCCAGCACCCGGCGAGACCACCGGCATCTGCGAGACGCCGAAGTCGCGCAGCACCTGCACGGCCTCGCCGACCGTCTCGCCCGGGTGCATGTGGACGAACTGCGGGATGCCCTCGTGCTCGATGGCGTCCTTGCGGGCCAGCACCTCGCCGATGTGCGCCTCGTCCTCGGCGGTGGGCAGGAAGCCGTAGTCGGCCATCCAGTCGTCGTTGAAGATCTTCGACAGGTAGCCGCGGCCGCCGTCCGGCAGCAGCACCACGACCACGTCGTCCGGGCCCAGCCGCTTGGCGACCTCCAGCGCGGCCACCACGGCCATCCCGCAGGAGCCGCCGACCAGCAGGCCCTCCTCCTTGGCCAGGCGACGGGTCATCTGGAAGGAGTCCTTGTCGGAGACCGCCACGATCTCGTCGGCCACCGTGCGGTCGTAGGCGGTCGGCCAGAAGTCCTCGCCGACACCCTCGACCAGGTACGGGCGCCCGGTGCCGCCGGAGTAGACCGAGCCCTCCGGGTCGGCGCCGATCACCTGGACCGCGCCGCCCGAGGCGTCCTTCAGGTAGCGACCGGTGCCGGAGATGGTGCCGCCGGTGCCGACGCCCGCGACGAAGTGGGTGATCTTGCCGGCGGTCTGCTCCCACAGCTCGGGACCGGTGGAGTGGTAGTGCGAGGCCGGGTTCTCCGCGTTGGAGTACTGGTCCGGCTTCCAGGCGTTGGGGGTCTCGCGGACCAGGCGGTCGGAGACGTTGTAGTACGAGTCGGGGTGCTCGGGGGCCACCGCGGTCGGGCAGACCACCACCTCGGCGCCGTAGGCCCGGAGCGTGTTGATCTTGTCAGTGGACACCTTGTCCGGGCAGACGAAGATGCACTTGTAGCCCTTCTGCTGGGCCACGATCGCCAGGCCCACCCCGGTGTTGCCGCTGGTCGGCTCGACGATGGTGCCGCCGGGCTTGAGCGCGCCGGAGGCCTCCGCCGCCTCGATCATGCGCATCGCGATGCGGTCCTTGACCGAGCCACCCGGATTGAAGTACTCGACCTTCGCCAGCACGGTCGCGGAGATGCCCTCGGTAACCTTGGTGAGCTTCACCAGAGGGGTGTTTCCGACCAGCTCGATGATCGAATTGTGGTACCGCACGGGGGTCCTCCCGGTCGTTGGCCTTGGCAGTTCTTCGGTGCCTCAAGCCTATGGCTCCAGATGGCCGATGCCGCCCGATAGCGCGAAGGTGTCAAAGGGTATGGAGGCGATGGGTCCACGCGCTGTAAGAAGGGTGAAGTACCCACCAGCGGCGAGCCGCGCGTTAAGAGAGGACCGGCACCGCGTACCGCGGGTGACCGGACGGATGCGAAGGGGGTAGCCGGATGCCTGGGGCGCAGCATTCGAGGGCGCGGGTCGCCCGACGGATCGCCACCGCGGCGGCGTACGGCGGCGGCGGGCTCGGCCTGCTGGGGGCCGGACTGGCCGGAGTGCTGTTCACCGAGAGCCGGCTCGCGGTGCGCGCGGTCGGCCTGCTGGAGGGCGATCCGCCGAAGGCCGACGGCGTCTACGGGGAGGGGCTGGCCGACCACAGCGCCGAGCGGCAGGAGCCGCTGGTGCTGGCCTTCCTGGGCGACTCCACGGCGGTGGGCCTGGGGGTGCGGCGCAGCCGGGAGACCCCGGGCGCGCTGCTCGCCACCGGGCTGGCGGCGGTCGCCGAGCAGCGGGTGCGGCTGGTCAACGTGGCGGCCTCGGGCGCGCGTTCGGACGACCTGGCACGCCAGGTGCGGCTCGCACTGGTGCACCGGCCGCAGGTCGCGGTGATCATCATCGGCGCCAACGACGTCACCCGGCACACCCCGGCCGCCCAGGCCGTGCGACAACTCGGCGAGGCGGTCCGGGATCTGCGCACCCTCGGCTGCGAGGTGGTGGTCGGCACCTGCCCGGATCTGGGCACCATCAAGCCGGTGCGGCCGCCGCTGCGCTGGCTGGCCCGGCGGGTCAGCCGGCAACTGGCGGCGGCGCAGACCATCGCGGTGGTGGAAGCCGGTGGGCGGACCGTCTCGCTCGGCTCGCTGCTCGGGCCGGAGTTCGCGGCCAGACCCGAGATGTTCGCCTCCGACCGGTTCCACCCCTCCGCCCAGGGTTACGCCACCGCCGCGATGGCCGTGCTGCCCTCGCTCTGCGCCACCCTGGGGCTGTGGCCCGAGGCGGCCGAGCAGGAGCCGCCGGCCCGGCGCGAGGCGGTGCTGCCGGTGGCGGTGGCCGCGGCGACCGCGGCCGGGCAGTCGGGCACCGAGGTGGCCGCCACCGCGACCGGCGCCGGCGGCAAGCGCTGGGCGCTGGTCAAGCACCGGCTGCGGTTCGGCCTGCCGGAGGGCGCGCAGCCGCTGTCCGGCGAGTCGGCCAGCTCACAGCCGGGCACGGATGACGTACGCGCTACTTGAGAGTAACTTTCCTCTCCGTAGCAGCCGGACACACACCAGGGAGCCGTCATGCCCGAAGCCGTCATCGTCAGCGCCGCCCGTTCGCCGATCGGCCGCGCCTTCAAGGGCTCGCTCAAGGACGTCCGGCCGGACGACCTCACCGCCCAGATCATCGCCGCCGCGCTGGCCAAGGTCCCCGAGCTGGACCCGCGCCAGATCGACGACCTGATGCTCGGCTGCGGTCTGCCCGGCGGCGAGCAGGGCCACAACCTGGCCCGGATCATCGCGGTCCAGATGGGCATGGACTACCTGCCCGGCACCACCATCACCCGCTACTGCTCCTCCTCGCTGCAGACCACGCGGATGGCGCTGCACGCGATCAAGGCGGGCGAGGGCGACATCTTCATCTCGGCCGGCGTGGAGACCGTCTCGCGCTCGATCAACGGCAGCTCGGACGGGATGCCGAACACCCAGAACCCGCTCTTCGACGAGGCCGTCGCCCGCACCGCCAAGCGCGCCGCGGAGGGTGGCGGCCAGTGGCACGACCCGCGCGAGGACGGCCTGCTGCCGGACGCCTACATCGCGATGGGCCAGACCGCCGAGAACCTGGCCGCGCTCAAGGGCATCACCCGCGCCGACCAGGACGAGTTCGGCGTGCGCTCGCAGAACCTGGCCGAGGCCGCGATCAAGGCCGGCTTCTGGCAGCGCGAGATCACCCCGGTCACCACGCCGGACGGCACCGTGGTCTCGGCCGACGACGGCCCGCGCGCGGGCGTCACGCTGGAGGGCGTGCAGGGCCTCAAGCCGGTCTTCCGCCCCGACGGCACGGTCACGGCCGGCAACTGCTGCCCGCTGAACGACGGCGCCGCCGCGCTGGTCGTCATGTCCGACACCAAGGCGCGCGAGCTGGGCATCACGCCGCTGGCCCGGGTGGTCTCCACCGGCGTCTCGGCGCTCTCCCCCGAGATCATGGGGTACGGCCCGGTCGAGGCCTCCCGCCAGGCGCTGAAGCGGGCCGGGCTGACCATCGACGACATCGACCTGGTGGAGATCAACGAGGCCTTCGCGGCCCAGGTGATCCCCTCCTACCGGGACTTGGGCATCGACCTGGACAAGCTGAACGTGAACGGCGGCGCGATCGCGGTCGGCCACCCCTTCGGCATGACCGGCGCCCGGATCACCACCACGCTGATCAACTCCCTGCAGTGGCACGACAAGCAGTTCGGCCTGGAGACCATGTGCGTGGGTGGGGGGCAGGGCATGGCGATGGTGATCGAGCGACTGAGCTGAGGCCTGGGCTGCGCCGAGGACTTAACCCGAGGCCGTACCAAGCGGCGCCACCCGTTTGGCGTCACTGACGGTAATTGAGGGCCGGATCACACCACGAGGTGCGATCCGGCCCTCAACTCGTCTCCAGGCCCCCCGATTTCAACGCAGCGAAGTCGCCCAACCGCGCAGCGTACACCAGGGCACCCCAGAGATTTTTGGACAATGACGAACGTCACTGACATTTCGGACATCTTCCACTGCAGCACCACCCACCCATACGGCAGTGTGGAACCGTTCCCCTGTTCCACTCCGCGCGAGGAGTACGTTCCGTGAGCGCTGTGTACGTCGCCCTGCTGCTGGTCCTGATCTCCGTCTGCACTGCCGTGCTGCTCCAGGTGCGCGCCCTGCGCAAGCTGGCCGCCGACCGACCCGCCGGGTCGGGCGCGGTGGACGAGGACGCGATACGCCGTGCCGTCACCGAGGCGCTGGCGGCCGACCGCGAGCGGGAGATCAGCGAGGCCCGGGCATTCTGGGCCGAGCAGGAGGCCCGGGCGGCCGAGGACGACCCGCTGCTGGACGCCCCGTTCGGGGACGCCGCCGGGGAGCCGCTGGCCGGGCTGGGCGGTCTGGGCCCGGTGGAGAGCTGGCCGGTCTTCTTCCCCCGCCCGACCGGCCCGGAGGAGGCCGTGGACAACGCCGGCACCATGGACCCCTCGTTCGGCGAGGCCCTGCGCTCGGCGCTGGAGGACATGATCGGCGACAGCGGCCCGCTGCCGGGCCCGGTGGGCGGTGGTGCGCCGGGCGGCGAGGCCCACGAGGCCCGGGCGGCCCGCGAGGCGGACCTGCTGGCCACCGGACTCGACGCCGGACTGCTCGACCCCGATCCGACCGCCGCTGCCACCCCGGCGCCCGCGCCCGACCCGCGCCGGCACCCCTCGCACCCGGACTTCGTGCCCAGCCAGGCCCCGTCCCGCGAGTGGACCGACACCCGGCTGACCACGCTCGCCGAGGAGCGGATCGGGCTCACCGACGTGCGCCCGGGCCCGCTGGGCACCCTGGACGTGTACGCCTTCGCCGACGGCACCACGCTCTGCGTGGCCCCCGGCGACCGCGAGGCCGCCTACCGCCTGATCGACGCGGTCCGGGCCGGCGAGGACGTCCGGCTGCTCGGCGGCTCGCGCTTCTCCGGCTCGTACTCGCTGACCTTCTCGACCGACGAGGAGACGGTCTACGTCCTGGCCGACCGCGTGGTGGCCAGCATCTGACAGCCCGGCTCCGGATGGACCGCCTGCTGACCATCCGTCAGAGCGTCGCCTTCATCGTCGTCCGCACCGCCGCGACCGCCTCCGCCAGGAGTCCGGGCGCGGCGGTCGGCGTCTGTGCCAGCGCGGTGACCAGGTCGTGGCCGGCCACCGAGAGCTGATCGCCGACCGCGAAGACCCCGGCGTCCGGGATCTCGCGCGGCCGCGCGCCCGCGCCCTCGCCCTCCTCGACCAGCTGCGCCCAGTGCGCGAGTTGCCGGGCCAGCGCCAGCCCCGCCGTCGCCCGCGAGGGGTGGCCCGCGACCTTGCCGAGCAGGTAGCTCTGCGGCATCGCGCGGAAACGGTCCGCCAGCTGGTCCAGCACCGTGACCAACTCGTCCAGGCCGTCCGGCCCGTGCAGCCCGTCTTCACCCATGCCGCGAGCCTAGTGCCCCGCCGACGGCCGCTCCGGCGCCGGCCCCCGGCCCCGCTCCGGCCCCTGCCGCCAGTCGTCAGTCGTCGCCCCGCAGGATCGCGATCAGCCGCAGCAGCTCCAGGTAGATCCAGACCAGCGAGAGGGTCAGCCCGAAGGCCGCCCGCCACGACTCGCGGCGCGGTGCACCGGCGCCGATCGCCCGCTCCACCGCCGCGAAGTCCAGCGACAGGAAGAAGGCACCGACGCCCACCCCGACCAGCCCGACCACGATGCCCAACGGCCCGGAGTCCAGCCCCAGCGAGGCGCCGAGGAGCGAGGCCACCAGGTTCACCGCCAGCAGCAGCACGAAGCCCAGCGCGATGGCCAGCCCGACCCGGGTGTACCGGGCGGTGACCTTGATCCAGCCGCTCCGGTAGGCGATCAGCATGCCCGCGAAGACGGCGGCCGTGCCCAGCACCGCCTGGATCGCGATGCCCGGCCAGATGGCGTTGAAGGCCTTGGTGAGCGCCCCCAGGAAGAAGCCCTCCAGGCCCGCGTAGAGCAGCACCAGCGCCGGATTGACGCTCCGCCGGAAGCTGACCACCAGACCCACCACGAAGGCCGCCAGCGCGGCCAGGCCGGCGATCGCGAAGCTCGCGGTCCCCAGCGCGAACCAGGCCACCGCCCCGGCGGCCACCACCGTGAGCAGGGTCAGCGCGGTGCGGGCGACCACGTCGTCCATGGTCATCCGGCCGGTGCTGCGCGGGCCGGCGGCCGGCGCCCGGTACAGCTGCTCCAGTTCCTCGACGGTGCTGGGCTGTTGCTGCCCGCCGAACCCCGCGTATCCGGTGTCGCGGCCGAACGACCCCTCCCGCGAGAAGACCGGGTTGCTGCTCCTCATGATCTTCCTCCCAGGGCGGCGCGGCGCCGCCCGCAGGGGCCATGGTAATGCGTTGGTAAAGGAAACGCGGGAGGCCCGTACAACGGACAGCGCCCCGCCTCCCGAAGAGGTGGGGCGCTGTGACGTGCGCTGATGCTGGTGCCCGGAGCCGGACTCGAACCGGCACGGCCTCGCGGCCAAGCAGTTTTAAGCTGCCCGTGTCTGCGTTCCACCATCCGGGCGGGGGACCGCTGAGCCCGTGTGCGAGCCACCCCTGAGCCTAGTCGTCCCGATCCCCCTCGCGCATGTTCCTTGGCGGGGAAGTTGTCATGTTTCCTTGCCATCTGACGAACTGTCCGCAATTCGGCCAGCGCAACCACAGGATCCGGCCAGCGGGGGTCGTGTCATCCCGCAGGAGGAGGCGGAGCGCCCCGGCTAAGCCTGCGGGCCCCCCGGTCAACCGTCCGCCGGGGCGACGAAACCGGCGCCGGCACCGGCGAGCATGAAGGGACATATCGCACCGAACCGCCGTGCCCCAGCCGGCCGACGGCCGACCCCCAGGAGCACCCGTGACCACGACGACCGCCGTGCGAACCGGCCGGGCCGCCGCCCGAGCCGTCCGACTGAGCAAGGTGTACGGCTCCGGTGAAACCCGCGTGGTGGCACTGGACGAGGTCGATGTCGAGTTCCGGCAGGGCGAGTTCACCGCGATCATGGGCCCCTCGGGCTCCGGCAAGTCCACCCTGATGCACTGCATGGCCGGGCTCGACTCGGTCAGCTCCGGCTCGGCCACGATCGGCGAGACCGAGCTGGTCGGCCTGCGGGACAAGCAGTTGACCCAGCTGCGCCGGGACAAGATCGGCTTCATCTTCCAGGCCTTCAACCTGCTCCCCACGCTCAACGCGCTGGAGAACATCACGCTGCCGATGGACATCGCCGGCCGCAAGGTCGACGAGGCCTGGCTGGACGCGGTGGTGGAGACCGTGGGCCTGTCGGGCCGGCTGACGCACCGCCCCTCCCAGCTCTCCGGCGGCCAGCAGCAGCGGGTGGCCTGCGCCCGCGCGCTGGCCAGCCGCCCGGAGATCGTCTTCGCCGACGAGCCCACCGGCAACCTCGACTCCCGCTCCGGCGCGGAGATCCTCTCCTTCCTGCGCAACTCGGTGCGCGAACTGGGCCAGACCGTGGTGATGGTGACCCACGACCCGGTGGCCGCCTCCTACGCGGAGCGGGTCGTCTTCCTCGCCGACGGCCGGATCGTCGACGAGCTGGCCGACCCCACCGCCGACGCCGTCCTGGACCGGATGCGTCGTTTCGACGCCAAGGGCCGCACCAAGTGATCCCGACCCGGCCGTGAACGACCGGGGCTGGAGGCAGGACCGCTTGGCGGCGGGACCGCCTGACGGCCCGTCAGTGCGGCGGGCAGCAAGAAGGCCCCGGCCGGTGGTCCTCGCCACCGGCCGGGGCCTTCTCGCGGTCCTGCTTGTCCTGCTCGTCTTGCGTTTCGTACCCCGCCCGGTCGCACGGCCGGCTGAGCACCACGGAGGTCGTGGTCCGGCGACACTGCCGGGCGGAGGGCCTCCGACTCACACCCCGGCTCCCTGCCGCCGGGGTCAGTCGCTTACTGCTGCGCTTGCGTACCGCGCCTACGTGCTGTGCCTACTTGCTGGCGAGCGCCTTGTCGGCCTTCTCGGCCTCGGCGGGCACGGCCGGCGCGGGGACGGCGACGGTGACCTCCTGGAAGGCACCGAACGGCTTCTCCATCTCCGAGAGGCCGACCGTCTCGCGCTTGAGGAACATCGCGAGGGTCCAGTCGGTGAAGACCCGGACCTTGCGGTTCATGGTCGGCACCCGGCTGCCGTGGTACAGGCGGTGGAACCACCAGGCCGGACGGCCCTTCAGCTTGTACTTGCCGAAGAGGATCGCCACACCCTTGTGCAGGCCCAGACCGGCGACCGCACCGAGGTTCTTGTGCTTGTACTCCTTCTGCGGGAAGCCCCGCATGCCGGAGATCACGTTGTCGCCGAGCGCCACGGCCTGGCGCACCGCGTGCTGGGCGTTCGGCGGGCACCAGGCACCCTCGCCGGCGGCCAGGTCCGGCACCTGCGAGTTGTCGCCGGCCGACCAGACGTTGTCGAAGCCCTGGACCTGCAGCGTGGGAGCGGTGTCGACGTGGCCGCGCGGGCCCAGCGGCAGGCCGAAGTTGGCCACCACCGGGTTGGGCTTGACGCCCGCGGTCCACACGATGGTGGAGGCGTCGGCCTCGACGCCGTTCTTCAGCACCACGTGCTGGTCGACGCAGGAGTCCATCGAGGTCTCGATGTAGATCTCGATGGCGCGCTCTTCGAGCTTCTCCTTGGTCCACAGACCGAGGTCCGGGCCCATCTCCGGGAGGATCCGGTTGGCCGCCTCGACCAGGATGAAGCGCATGTCGTCGCGGCTGACGGTCTTGTAGAGCTTCGCCGCGTCGCGGGCCATGTCCTCGACCTCGGCGATGGTCTCGACGCCGGCGAAGCCGCCGCCGATGACCACGAAGGTGAGGGCCTTGCGGCGGATCTCCGGGTCCGTGGTGGACTCGGCCTTGTCCAGCTGCGCCATGACGTGGTTGCGGAGGCTGATCGCCTCCTCGACCGTCTTCATGCCGATGCCGTGCTCGGCCAGGCCGGGGATCGGGAAGGTGCGGGAGACCGAGCCGGTGGCCACGACCAGGTAGTCGAAGGTCAGCTCGTAGCTGTCGCCGGCCAGCGGCGCGATGGTGGCGACCTTGCGGGCGTGGTCCACAGCGGTCACGTGACCGGTGAGCACCTCAGCCTTCTTCAGGGCGCTGCGCAGCGGGGCGACGAGGTTGCGAGGCGCGACGTTGCCGCCGGCCGCCTCGGGAAGGAAGGGCAGGTACGTCATGTACGACCGCGGGTCGACGACCGTGACGGTCGCCTCCCCGTAACGCATCTTCTTGAGGATGCGCATCGCGGCATACAGGCCGACGTAACCACCGCCGACAATGAGGATGCGAGGACGCTCCGTGGTGCTCATATCGGAAAGTATCCAGCACCCCTTGGAGCACCCTGCGTGAGGCCCGTCACAAGGGTCTGGACAGCCTCTGCTACACTGCCCGGCCACAGTTGGGGGCTTGAGGATCGGTCAAGCGGTGCCCGGCGGGCTCGTGCGGAGGTTTGGGCTCCGGAAGCCCGGTTGAGCAGCAACGATCCGGCTGCCCACCAGGTTCCCGAGCACTGTTTCGATTGCACCGGCGGACCCGGAGCTCCACCTGGGATCCATCGGGCCGGCGCCACCGGCGACCTTCACTCTCGCAATCCGGACGAAGTGCCCCGCGGACCGAGCCGAAAGTCCTATTCTCCATGTGAAGAAATTCACGAACTTTCTCGCGGGACCCGGCGCGGCCACCGCTCCGGGCGGCCCGCCGGGTGTCCGCAAGGGGGTCCGACAGGTGGACGCGAGGCGTCCGCGAGCCGGCCGACGGACCCTCAGACCGCCACGCTCCAGGCGATCCCGTCCAGGATGTCGTGCTCGCTGACCACCAGCTCGCCGGCTCCGGTCCGCTCCATGATCGCGAGCAGCACCAGCGCGCCGGCCCCGATCACGTCGACCCGGCCCGGGTGCATCACCGGGATCGCGGCCCGTTCGGCGTGGGTGGCCGCGAGCAGCCGCTCGGTCACCTCGCGGACCTGCGCCAGCGAGAGCCGGGAGTGGTGCACGGCGGTGGAGTCGTACGCCGGCAGGCCGAGCGCGATGGCGGCCACCGTGGTGACCGTGCCGGCCAGGCCGACCAGCGAGGCCGCCTCGGACAACGGGACCACCTCGGCGGCCTGGTCCAGCGCCGCCTCGACGTCCACCCTGGCCGCCGCGATCTGCGCGGCCGTCGGCACCTCGGAGCCGGCGAAGTGCCGCTCGGTCAGCCGCACGCAGCCGATGTCCACCGAGCGGGCCGCCTGCACCCGCTCGCCGCCCAGCACGAACTCGGTCGAGCCGCCGCCCAGGTCGAAGACCAGGTAGGGGGCGGGCACAGCGGTGCCGGTCAGCTCCTTGGTGGCGCCGGTGAAGGAGAGCTGGGCCTCCTCGTCGCCGCTGACCACCTCGGGCTCGACGCCCAGGATCTCCCGCACGCCCTTGGTGAACTCCGCGCTGTTCTCGGCATCCCGGGAGGCGCTGGTGGCCACGAAGCGGGTCCGCTCGGGGCCCACCCCGTACGAGGCGATCACCGCGGCGTACTCGCGGCAGGCGGCGAAGGTGCGCTCCAGCGCCTCGGGGGCCAGCCGCCCGGTGCGGTCCACGTCCTGGCCGAGCCGGACGATCAGCATCCGGCGGTCCAGGTCGCTGATCTCGCCGGTCGTCGGGTCGAGGTCGGCGATCAGCAGGCGGATCGAGTTGGTGCCGCAGTCGACGGCGGCGACCCGGGTGGCGGTCACTTGGCGCCCTCTTCCCGCTGCTCGTCCGGCTGCGCTTCGTGCTGGTCGTCCTGCTGGTCGGCCTGGCGCTTGGCCGCCCGCTCGGCGGTCTTGCGCTCCTTGGCGGCGATCACCGCCGCGTGGTCCTCGGCCTCGGCGCGCTGGGCGACCAGCGCCTCGATCCCGTCCGCGACCTGCTGCTCGCTCACGCAGGCGCCCTTGCGCCACCACTCGGGCAGCATCGCCAGCGCCTCGTCACCCAGCGGGTTGACGCCGGGCCCGGCCGCCAGCGAGTGGCCGACCAGCACGTGCAGGCACTTCACCCGGTCCGGCATCCCGCCGGCCGAGGGGAAACCTTCCAGCACCTCGATGGCGTCGCGGCGGGCGATGTAGTCCTCGTGCGCCTTCTGGTACGCGGCGGCCAGCTCCGGGTCCTCGGCGAGCCGGGCGGTCTGCTCCTTCATCACCCCGTCCGCCTCCAGCGTGCCGATCAGCGAGGCGGCCTTGGGGCAGGTCAGGTAGTACAGGGTGGGGAACGGGGTGCCGTCGGGCAACCGCGGGGCGGTCTCCACCACATCCGGGTTGCCGCACGGGCAGCGGTGCGCCACCGCCCGGGTGCCGCGCGGGACGCGGCCGAGCTGGGCCGCGACGGCGGCCAGGTCGCGGTCGGCGACCGGCTGGTTCTCAAGTGTCATGTCGGGTCTTCTTCACGGGGCGGGCTTCTCACGGAGCGGGGGCGGGAGCGGGGGTGGCGGCGGCCGCGTCCACCGAGTCCCAGACGGTGGCGTACCAGGGCTTGGCCGCCTGCGCGGCGGCCTGCGCGGAGCCACGGCCCGAGGCTTGGGAGGAGGCGGCCGAGGGGGTGGGGTCGACCGAGACGAAGGGGGTCTCACCGGGCATCGCGTAGTGCAACCGCTCGCGGGCCTGGGCCTTCACGAACTCCGGGTCCTGCCAGCGGGCCAGCTCGGTGGTCAACTGCTCGACCTGCCGGCGGGCCTGCTCGGCCTTGACCCGCTGGGCGCTGATCTGGTCGCGCTGGTTGATGAACTGCCGGGTCGGATAGGCGAGGATCGCCACCAGCGAGCAGAGCACCAGGACCAGCACGGTGGCCCGGCTGGTGAACCGCGGCCGGCCGCCCAGACCCGGGATCTTCCAGCCTGCCATCTCCTGACCCCTCCCAGTCGCGCCGATACCCCGGCATCCACCCTACGGGGTGCACACCGGGGCATCGGTCAGGCTGGCTGTCGGCCCTCGCGGGGGTCAGTCCGCGACGCGGAACCGGGGGAAGGCGGCGCGGCCCGCGTACTCGGCGGCGTCGTCGAGGATCTCCTCGATGCGCAGCAGCTGGTTGTACTTGGCGACGCGCTCGGAGCGGGCCGGGGCACCGGTCTTGATCTGGCCGCAGTTGGTGGCGACGGCCAGGTCGGCGATGGTGACGTCCTCGGTCTCACCGGAGCGGTGCGACATCATGCAGCGGTAGCCGTTGCGCTGGGCCAGCTCGACGGCGTCCAGGGTCTCGGTCAGCGAGCCGATCTGGTTCACCTTCACCAGCAGCGCGTTGGCGGTGCCGGTCTCGATGCCACGGGCCAGGCGCTCCGGGTTGGTGACGAACAGGTCGTCACCGACCAGCTGGACCTTGGCGCCCAGCTTGTCCGTCATGGCCTTCCAGCCGTCCCAGTCCGACTCGTCCAGCGGGTCCTCGATGGAGACCAGCGGGTAGTTCTCGACCAGGTCGGCGTAGTACTCGATCAGCTCGGCGGCGGTCAGCGCCTTGCCCTCGAACTGGTAGGCGCCGTCCTTGTAGAACTCGGAGGCGGCCACGTCCAGGGCCAGCGCGACGTCCTTGCCGGGCACGTAGCCGGCCTTCTTGATCGCCTCGGTGATCAGGTCCAGCGCCTCGCGGTTGCTGTCCAGGTTCGGCGCGAAGCCGCCCTCGTCGCCCAGGCCGGTGGACAGGCCGCGCTCCTTCAGCACGCCCTTGAGCGTGTGGTAGACCTCGACGCCCCAGCGCACGGCCTCGGAGAAGGACTCCGCGCCGATCGGCGCGATCATGAACTCCTGGATGTCGACGTTGGAGTCGGCGTGCGAGCCACCGTTGAGGATGTTCATCATCGGGACCGGCAGCACGTGCGCGTTCGGACCGCCGAGGTAGCGGAACAGCGGCAGGTCGCTGGCCTCGGAGGCGGCGTGCGCGACGGCCAGCGAGACGCCGAGGATCGCGTTGGCGCCGAGCGAGGACTTGTCCGGGGTGGCGTCCAGGTCGAGCATCGCCTGGTCGATCAGCCGCTGCTCGGTGGCGTCGTAGCCGACCAGCTCCGGGCCGATCTGCTCGATCACGGCGAGGACGGCCTTCTCGACGCCCTTGCCGAAGTAGCGGTTCTTGTCACCGTCACGCAGCTCCAGCGCCTCGAAGGCACCCGTCGAGGCGCCGGACGGGACAGCGGCACGACCGGTGCTGCCGTCGTCGAGGCCGACCTCGACCTCGACCGTGGGGTTGCCGCGCGAGTCGAGAATCTCACGGGCTACGACGACATCAATGGACGGCACGAGGCATCTCCTAGACGGAAGCGGTCCTGCGGACGTGGGTAGGGAGTCGTTACGACCAGAGCCTAACCGCACCGGCCACCGCGACGACCCGGACCTGCCTCCCGTCTCACGGTGTGGCTCGGCTACCTGCCGGTAGTTCACCTGAATGCGTGTCGGTGGTCGTTTCGCGAGCCGCTCGCGCGGGGCCGCATCGGCGCGGCCCCGCGCGGGCTGTCGGCCGGTCAGCCGAGGTGCAGCAGCTGGCCGGGCATGATCAGGTCCGGATTCCCGCCCACCGTCTGCTGGTTGGCCTGGTAGAGCTGCTGCCAGCCGCCGGTCTGGTGCTGGGCCTGGGCGATCATCGAGAGGGTGTCGCCGGCCCGCACCGTGTAGTCGTGACCGGAGCCGCTCGGCGCGGCGGCCGGTGCCTGGGCCGGGACCTGGATCGGGGCCTGGATCGGTGCCTGGGCCGGGGCCTGAGCGGGCACCGGGGCGGGCATGTTCCGGTCGTACACGCTCTGGTGGCTGGTCCAGTACCACCCGCCGTCGCTCTGGTACCAGTAGACCTGACCCTTCGCGTCCCAGCCGGCCTTGCCGGGGAAGGCCGGGGCGGTGGACTGCGGCACCTGCTGGGGCTGCGCCCGCTGGGCCTGCGGAGCCGGCGTCTGAGGCCGCGTCTGCTGCCGGCTCGGGGCGACCGGCGCACTGGCGTCCAGCGCGGCTGCGGCGCCGCCCTGGGCCAGGCCCGCCTTGACCGAACAGACCGGCCAGGCGCCGGGACCCTGGTCGGCCAGCACCTTCTCGGCGACCGAGATCTGCTGCGCCCTGGTGGCCTGGTTGGCCTGCGACGCGTACTGGGTGCCGCCGTACGCGGCCCAGGTGGAGGAGGTGAACTGCAGACCGCCGTAGAAGCCGTTGCCCGTGTTGATGCTCCAGTTGTTGGTGCTCTCGCAGTTGGCGACCTTGTCCCAGACCGTGACCGGGGCGGCATGCGCGGCGGTCGCGGTGAGCAGCGGCACCGCCAGACCCGCACCGGCCACGCCGGCCACGGCGATCGCCCGCTCGGTCTGGGTACGACGACGATGACGGCCATTGCCCTTGAGCAGCATGAACTGTCCCTCTCCGCACGCCTGCGAGGTGAGCTGTCGGGTTCGGGCCCGTGAGGTCGGCCCGGCCGCTGACGCGGCTTCACCCCTAGCCGTGGGAGACGGCAGAAAATCCTGGGTCCCCCGCCCCTGCCCCGAGGTAGGTCGGCGTCCCGACGGCGCGGTGGGCAGGACTCGGCGTACCGCACGCGGGGTTCGCAGCTGCGAACTCCTGGGAGGGTAGGCAGATTGACGGACCAATCACAAGCTCATATCGCATACATCACACGAGAATTACGACGCCGTCAGATCGTCCACTAACCGATCAGGTTTGTCCGCATTGATGCGTATTCAGATCGTGCCTGCCGGAACACTTCCGACACGCCGTCAGACATCCGACACGCCGTCAGGAGCTGCCGGTCGAGGATTCCGGTGTGAAAGAAACCGGCAGTTCGCGCAGCCCACGCATGATCAGACCGCCCCGCCAGCGCAGTTCCGCCGGCTCGCCGGCGAACTCGATGTCGGGCAGCCGGGTCAGCAGGGTGGCCAGCGCCGCCTGCCCCTCCAGCCGGGCCAGCGGAGCGCCGATGCAGTAGTGGATGCCGTGCCCGAAGCCGAGGTGCGGGTTGTCCTTGCGGGCCAGGTCCAGGGTGTCGGGTCGACCGAACCTGGCCGGGTCGCGATCGGCCGCGGCCAGCACCACCAGCACCGGATCGCCGACCGGGATGTCCACCCCGCCGATGCTCAGCGGCGCGGTGGCGAACCGCCAGGTCGCCAGCTCCACCGGACCGTCGTAGCGGAGCAGTTCCTCGACGGCGGTGGTCAGCAGCTCGCGCTCGCCGCGCCGCACCGACTCCTGCAGGCGGGCGCGCTGCTCGGGATGGTTCATCAACGTGTACATGCCGTTGCCGATGAGGTTGACGGTGGTCTCGAAACCGGCGAAGAGCAGGATGAAGGCCATCGCGGCGGCCTCGTTCTCGCTCAGGTGCTCACCGTGGTCGCTGGCCCTGATCAGCCCCGAGATCAGGTCCTCACCCGGCTCGGCCCGCTTGCGGTGGATCAACTCCGCCAGGTAGGACCGCATCCGCTTGACCGCGCGGGCCACCCCGCCGCGCGGGCCGCCGCCGTGTCGGATCATCATGCCGGCCCAGTCGCGGAAGTCGTCCTGGTCCTCGGCCGGCACCCCGAGCAGGTCGCAGATCGCGTAGATCGGCAGCGGGAAGGCGAACTCGTGGATCAGGTCGGCCGAGCCGCGCGCCGCGAAGCCGGAGATCAACCGGTCCGTCAGCTGCTGCACCCGGGGTTCGAACTCGGCCACAGTGCGCGGGGTGAAGGCCTTGGAGACCAGGCGGCGCAGCCGGGTGTGGTCGGGCGGGTCGATGTTCAGCAAGTGGGTCATCAGGTCGGCCTGCCGCTCCCCCGGGATGCCGACCCGTCCGGTGCGATGTGCCTGCTCACTGTGGTGGGCCGGGTTCTTGGAGAGCCGGGCGTCGGCCAGTGCCTGCCGGGCGTCCGCGTACCGGGTCACCAACCAGGCGTCAACCCCGCTCGGCAGGGTAGTCCGATGCACCGGGGCGTGCTCCCGCAACCAGGCGTACGCCGGGTACGGGTCGGCGGCGAACTCCCAGGTGAACAGGGGTGGTGCGGGCGGCAACGGGATGGCATCGGGCTGGTCCGGCATGTCTTGACGGTATCCCGTCCCCAGGAGGAGTGAGCCTGGTCACCTGACGGGTAATCCCTGTTGCGGAGGGTCAGGAGAAGCCTACGATCCTCCGATACGTGGTTGGCGGGCGTTGCAGTGCGGCGGCGCCCCCAGGGAGGAGCAGGCCATGCGAGTAGCCGGGGCAGTGGTGGTCATCGCGGTACTCAGCGGCGGCGACGGCGACGGGCCGGCCCGCCGCTTCGCCGCGGCGGGCGCCGCCGGCCTGCTGATCGCCGACCCGCGGACCGGGGTGGCCGAGGACCTGGCCGCCGCCATGGACCGGATCGGCTGCCCGGTGATCGGGGTCAGCTCCGACATCCACCAGCCCAGCGACATCGCCGCCCTGGTCGACACCACCGAGAAGCACCTGGGCCCGATCGACCTGTTCTGCGTGAGCGGCCCCGACGGCGAGCGGATCGTCGCGATGGCCGAGCTGCCCGGCCAGCTGCACCGCCTCGCCGAGCTGCTGGACCCGCTGGGCGAGGCGATCGGCGCGGTCGTCCCGCCGCAGCGCCAGGTGCACGCCCACCAGCAGCCCGCCTGACGGCCCGCCCTGGCCCGGCTCCTAGTCGGCGGCCAGCCCCTCGGCTGCCCGCACCGCCGCCCGATAGCCGCGCGCGGCCGCCCGCAGCGCCGCGTCCGGGTCCACCTTCGCGTCGTGCGCGCGCTGCACCACCGCGAGCAGCAGCGCGCCGGCCGTCTCCTCGGTCAGCTCGGCCGGCAGCGCGTACGGCGCGTCGGGAACGCCGGTGAAGCCCGCCCGGCGGACCCGGGAGACCAGCTTCGCCGCCAACGCCAGAGCCGGCAGCCCCGCCGGCACGCCGTCCAGCACCGACTCCCGGTGCTGCTTCTCGGCGGCCTTCAGCTCCTCCCAGTTGGCCTCCACCTGGTCGGTGGTGGCGGCGTCGGAGTCCCCGAAGACGTGCGGGTGGCGGTACATCAGCTTCTCGACGATCGCCCCGGCCACCTCGTCGATGGAGAACGGGTCCTCGGGGTCCTCCTCGGCGATCCGGGAGTGGAAGAAGACCTGGAGCAGCACGTCGCCCAGCTCCTCGCGCAGCGTCTCGCGGTCGCCCTCCTCGATCGCCTCGACCAGCTCGTAGGCCTCCTCGACCAGGTACTTCACCAGGCTGGCGTGGGTCTGCTCGGCGTCCCACGGGCAGCCGCCGGGCGAGCGCAGCCGGTCCATCACCGCGACCAGGTCGAGCAGCCGGGCGCCGGGCAGGTCGTAGGAGCCGGGCAGCAGCTCGATCTCCGGCGCCCGACCCGCCGCCTCGACCGCGATCCGGGCCAGCGCGTCGGTCAGCCCGGGGTCGCCGTCCGGGCTGCCCAGGAAGAGCACCGGGGCGCGCTCGACCAGGGTGCGGGCCAGCGCCGGGGCACTGTCGCGGGCCACCAGCTCGACCGCCACCCGCGCCTGGGCGAGCGCGGGCAGCTGGGGGTGCGCCGGGTCGGCGGCCAGCACCAGGGGCGCTGCCCGCAGCGCCTCCCAGGCGGGCCAGCTGAGCAGGCCGGGGGCGACCCGGTGGGTGGTGGTGAGCAGGGTCAGCTTGGGGGTGTCGGCGCTGTTCGGGGTGTCCGTGTTGGTCTCCACCCCTCGAACCTACCGCTCAGGCGGCGGCGCCCGACTGCGGCAGCCAGTCCTCGCTCGGGCTGTCCAGCACCGCCTGCTGCGCGTCCCAGCTGCCGTAACGCGGGTTGACCGTCACCTTCAGCTGGGCGGCGGCCTCGGCCAGCAGTTGGTGCACCGTCTTGTTGCCGTCCGTGGTGCCGATCTGCCGCCCGCCCAGCGCGGCCAGCTTCTGCAGGCCGATCTGCTCGCGGTGGAAGTTGTCGATCTCCCGGGCCGGCACCGCGTGCTTGAGCAGCAGCATCTGCTCCAGCCCCGCCTCGCCGCCCCAGGCCTGCGCCTGGTCGGACCGCGCCTGGGCGACCTCGGTGTCGCTGACGGTCAGCCGGTGCTCGGCCAGCGCCTGCGCGACCACCTCACTGAAGATCATCCCGGAGACGGTCGCCCCCACCAGCCCCGCCTGCTCCTGGTACTGCCCGCTCGGCAGCCGGGCCGCCTGCGCCCGGAACTCGGCCACCCGGGCCTGCACCGCCGCCTCGGTGATCCGGTCGGGGCCGACCACCGCCGCCGCCCCGGCCTGCAGCGGCCGCCCCCCACAGGCGGTCAGCAGGGCGGCCGCGAGCAGCACACCGACCGCGGGCAGCACCCGGCGCGGCCCGGGGCGGGCGGGGGCGGCGGGGGTACGGCGAAGGCAGTGGCTGCGGATCACGCGGGGCCTCCCGGGCGGGGCTGCGGTGGCGACTGACTCCTGACGGGACACGACAATAGAGAGCCGGGGCGGCCAGCGCGGACATGTTGCACCGAATGAGTGAGCGTCGGCAGGTCGAGCTGATGGATCATCAGTTCTTAGGCGCGGTACGGGTTCCAGGCCGACGCCTGCGGCGCCGGCGGATGGGTCGGCCAGCTACCGGTCCGCGGGTCCAGCGGCGGGAGCGACGGGAGCGACGACGGGGACGCCGCAGCCGCGGGCAGCGCCGGCTGGGGGCCGGTGCGGCGATGGTGCTGCAGCTGGTCCAGGTGCTGGCGCAGCCGCTGGACGTCCGGGTGGTGCGGCCCGAGCCGCGGCTCGCGGTCGAAGAGCAGCGCAAGCAGCCACTCCCAGGCGCCCTCGGCGTCCCCCGACCCCGCGAGCAGCAGGCCGATCCGCTCACGCAGGTCGAAGCAGCGGGCCGGGTCGGCGTCCTGACCCGAGGTCAGCCTGGCCGTGTGGTCCGCCAGCAGCGCGCGGTACTCCGCCAACGCCTCCGGCGCCCGGCCCAGTTGCTCCAGGCAGGCAGCCGCCTTCCGGCGGTGCTCCAGCGCCTGCTCCGCCTGCGGCCCGTCCTGCGCCGTCGCGGCGGCGGCCAGCAACTGGTACTCGGGCAGCGCCGCGCGGTACTGCCCCTCCTGGAGCAGCGTCCGGGCGTAGATCGTGCGCAACGTGCGGACCAGCGGCGCCCCGTCGCCGTGCGCGGCCCGGGCCAGCGGGAGCAGCCGGGCGGCGAGGTCGATCACCTCGGCGTACCGCTGCGCGGCCAGCAGGTCGGAGACCTGGCCGCAGGCGGCGACCAGGTCGGTGGGCGCCGGCTGCGTGGCCGGGGGAGACGGGGACGACGAGGACACCAGCGGCGGCGCGGGCAGTGTGGTGGCGGCCCCGGGCAGCGGCTGCTGCGGGTAGCGGAACGGCCCGGTCGGGTCGGGCGCCGGACCGTACCCGGGGTGGGCGCCCGCCTCCGGCGCCGGCAGCAGTGGACGCAGCCGCCGGTACACCGTCTGCGCGTCGGCGGGCCGCGCGGCGGGCGGCTTGGCCAGCAGCTCCAGCACCAGCGCCTCCAACTCGGCAGGCACTTCGGGCCGCAGCCGCCGCAGTGGCACCGGCGCGTCGTCCACCTGGCGGCGCAGCACCCCGAGCGCGGTCGGCGCCCGGAACGGCTCCTCGCCGGCGAGCATCTCGTGCAGCAGGCAGCCGAGCGCGTACAGGTCGCTGCGCGCGTCCACCGCCCCGGAGAGCGCCTGCTCGGGCGCCATGTAGGAGGGGCTGCCGATCGGCACGCCGGTCAGGGTGAGCCGGGTGTGTTCGCCGTCCAGCGCGGTGGCGATGCCCAGGTCCAGGACCACCACCCGGCCGTCCGGACGGACCATCACATTGCTCGGCTTCAGGTCCCGGTGCACCACCGGAACGGCGTGCACCACCGAGAGCGCCGCGCAGATCTGGGCGGCCACCGCCACCGCCCAGGCGATCGGGAACCGGCCCTCCTCGGCGATCAGATCGCCCAGCCCGGCCCCGGGCAGCCGCTGCATCACCAGGTAGAGCTCGCCCGCGTCCTCGCCCGCGTCGAAGACGGTGACCAGTCCGGGGTGGTCGAGACCGGCGGTGATCCGGCACTCCCGCAGGAACCGCCGTCGCAGTTCGGCCCGCCGTTCCTCGACCTCCTCGGGACCGTCCCCGGCGAGCAGCGCCTCGGTGCGCAGCAGCTTCACCGCCACCCGGCGGTCCAGCCGCTCGTCGTAGCCGGCCCAGACCTGGCCCATGCCACCGTGCCCGATCTTCTCCGCCAACCGGTAGCGGCCGCCGATCACCCGACTGCTGTGCGCACTCACCGCCCGCCGTCCTCGGCCTGCCGGCGCAGCAGTTCGCCGAGTTGCCGCAACTCGTCAACGGGGGCGGGGGCCTGGGCGCTCGGCGGCTGGTACACCGGGGGCTGGGGCGCGGGCGGCCAGGCGACGGGCGGCGCCACCGGCACTCGGACCTGACGGTCCATCAGCAGGAAGTGCGTCGGCGCCGCGAAGACCAGCAGTGCCATGGTGCCCTCACCGAGCCCGTTGACCACCGCCGCGTGCTTGTCCGCTCCCCCGATCACCGCGCACACCAGCATCAGCAGCGACAGCGCCGTGAACACCACGGCTCCCACCACATCCACCCGCCGCTTGCGCCGCGCCGCCAGTGCCACCGCGGGCACGAACCCGAGCAGCCCCGCCGTCAGCACCGCCACCAGACAGAGAAGGACCTTCGCGCCCACCCCGAACGGCCCCTTCGCCGCTGTCGGCACCACCGGCCCGAACTGCCCGGGAAACTGGCCAGCCATGCGTCTCCGTCCCCGCGCGATGAGTGCCCTCGATGATCATCGCCAACGGTACCGCCCACGCCCCACGCGCCGCCGGGCATACCGGGAACCGCGACCGCTCCGTGACCAGCACCGGCCCACCTCCCGAGCCGCTCGGCGTGTTGGCGGGTCGGACGGCGGCCGCCTCCGGATCATCGGACTCAGCGACGCGCGCCGTCCCGGCGGGCGACCGAGGACAAGGAACCAGCCGTGTTCGACACCAGCAAGGCCTTCAGCAGCTTCTCCGTGAACGACCTCGACAAGGCCAAGCACTTCTACGGCGAGATCCTGGGACTGCGGGTCTCCGACCTGACCATGGAGCGGCAGTACCGGCTGCTGCGGCTGCACCTGTCCGGCGGCGGCGAGGTGCTCGTCTACCCGAAGGACGACCACACCCCGGCGTCGTTCACCGTCCTCAACTTCCCGGTGGCGGACGTCGAGCAGGCCGTCGACGAGTTGGCCGGGCGCGGCGTGCGGTTCGAGCGGTATCCCGGGCTGGCGGCGGACGAGAAGGGGATCTTCCGGGGCGGCGGCCCGCACATCGCGTGGTTCACCGACCCGGCGGGTAACGTCCTCTCGGTGCTGCAGCAGGACAAGTAGCCCGACCCCGCCGGTCAGCCCACCTTCAGCCCGCCGTCCGCCAGGCCGTCCGTCAGGCCCTGGGCCAACTGCCGCCCCAGCTCCTCGGCCTGGCGCAGGCCGGCCGCGAAGGCGGCGGTCCGCCCGAAGGCCTCGCCCAGCGCGCGCTGGGCTTCGAGCGGGAGCCTGGGCACCTGGACCCGCCGGACGTCGAGGCGGGAGGTGGTGGAGGCGTGGGTGCTGGCGGAGCGGGCGGCGGCGGTGGAGCGCAGGCGGCCGGCCAGGAACTCGGGGTCGAGCAGGGCCGGGTCGGGGCGCAGCAGGTGCAGGCGGGCGCCGAGGGCGGCGCCGTCGGCCGGGTCGCCGGGGTGCACGACCAGCGCGGCGCCACTGCCGAGGGCCGGGACCAGGACGTCGCCGGGGCGGGCGAACAGCGCGGTGGCGTCGGCCAGCGCGGCGCTCGGGCCGCGTCCGGTCGCCAGGTCCTGGTCGGTCAGCACGGGGGTGGCCGACGGGTCCTCGGCGAGGGGCCGGGTGGCCGGTCCGGTGCCGGAGGAGAGGACCTCCAGGGCGCCGCCGCGGGCGAGTTCGCCGATCGTGGTCAGCGGTGTGCCGGGACGCTCGCCGGCCGCCGAGACGGCGGGCAGTGCCTGGTCCAACTCGGCCAGCGAGGACAGGAGTTCGCCGAGCCGGCCGCGCAGCCCGGTGAGCGCGTCGGTGCCGCCTGCCGCGGCCGGCGGCGGCAGGTGGCGGGCGGGGGCCAGATCGGTGTCGTCGTCGAGCAGTTCGATCGAGTCCAGCACCCGGTAGACGCCTGGGCGATCCGCCACGGTGGCACCGCCGTCGAAGGCCTGCCATCCTTCCAGCACGGTGCGGTGCAGGGTCGGCCAGTCGAACTGCCCGGGCTGCGTGGCGGTGGCGTCCAGCAGCAGCAACCGGCGGGCGGGCGCGGTCTCCTGGGGGTCGGGGCGGCGCAGCAGCCAGAGCTGCAGCGGCACTCCGTAGGGTGGCGCGGCGCCGGCCGGCAACGCGACGACCGCGCGCAGCGCGCCGGTGCGCAGGAGTTCCGCGCGCAGCCGGCGCCCGGAACGGCGGGAGGCGACGGTGGGCGGCAGCAGCAGGGCGGTCAGGCCGCCGGGGCGGGTGTGCGCCAGGCAGTGCAGCAGCCAGGCGAGTTCGGACTCGCCCCGGGGCGGCACCTGGTCGAAGAGCCAGCGCGGGTCGTAGCGCAACTCCTCGTAGCCCCAGTCCCGTTCGTTGTAGGGCGGGCGGCAGAGCACGGCGTCGGCGAGCAGTTCGGGCCAGGCGTCGGCCCGTAGCGCGTCACCGGCGCGCAGCCGCAGCGGCAGCGGTCCTGGCGCGGCGGCGGGCGCGGCCAGGGCCAGCCGGAGCAGGGCGATGCCGGCGGCCACCGGGTCGCGGTCCTGGCCGTGCCGGACGGCGCCGGCGGGCGCGGCCAGCAACAGCGAGCCGAGCCCGCAGCAGGGGTCGAGGACACTGGCCGCCTCGCCCGCCAGCGCGAGCAGCAGGGCGGCCGCCTCGGGCGGCAGCTGACCCGGCTGCCGGGCGCCGGCCAGCAGCGCCTCGAACACGGCGGCGGGCGTCTGCTCGGCGGCCAGCCGGGCGAGCAGGCGGCAGAGTTCGAGCTGCGTGCTGCCGTAGAGCGTGGGCAGGTCCGCCAGCGCGCCCGCCGCCGGGTCGAGCGTCTCGGCGAGCAGTCGCGCCACCGCCCGGGGCAGCGCGAGGGCCAGCCGGGTGTCGGATTCAGCGGCCAGCTCCACCCACGTCTCGGGGGCCCGGTGCAGCAGCAGCAGGAAGGCACCGGCCGGCAGCAGCGGGGCGTTCGGGTGGCCGGCCGGGTCGCGCAGTGCGTCCAACTGCCGGCGGCAGCGCTCCAGTAGCGGCAGCTCGGCGATCTTGCCCTGGCGGCGCAGCCACTCCTCGATCTGGGGGAGCGCGAAGGTGGGGCTGCTCTCGCTGCCACCGACGGGCTGCGGGAAGTCGGCGTGCCGCTTGCGCCAGTTGCTCACCGCCGCTCGCCCGACCCCGGCCAGCCGGGCGATCTCGACGGCGGTCACCTCGGGGGTCGGCGGCATCGGGCGGCTCCTCCATGGACGGCGGCTGTGACCACTCAGCATAGCCAGACGGGACAGGGATCCCTGTTCACGCGTGAACAGATCAGTTCTGTATTTCCCTGTTGACGATGTTCACAGCAGTCTGGTCTGATGGAGCCATCGCCGAACGGGGCGAACAGCAAGACCCAGAACCAGCAAGACCCAGCACGCCCAAGACCCAGTCGAAGCAAGGGAATCCGCCATGCGCACCTCCGCCACCGCCCGCCGCCGCTCCACCACCACCGCGCTGCTCGCCGGCGGCGCCCTGCTCGCCCTCGCCACCACCGCCTGCGGGCCGACCGCCACCACCTCGGTCTCCACCAAGCCCGTGCGGTCCACGGCCGCGACCGCCGCGACCGGCGTGGGCACCCCGGGCGCCCCGAGCGCCGCGGCCGGCAAGACCCCCACGGTCGCCAAGGTCGGCGACGCCATCGCGCTCAAGGGCATGGACAAGGGCGCCTCGGACGACGTGAGCGTGGTCAAGGTGGTCGACAACGTGCAGAGCACCGACGGCATCAGCAAGCCCGCCGACGGCAAGCGCTGGATCGCCGTGCAGTTCCAGATCAAGGACAGCGGCAGCACCGCCTACAGCGACTCCCCCGAGAACGGCACGACCGTGGTGGACGACAAGGGCCAGTCCTACAACTCGGTGATCGCCGACACCGGCGCGGGCCAGAGCTTCCCCGTCCCGCTGAACATCGCCCCCGGCGACACCGCGCTCGGCTACATCACCTTCGAGGTCCCCACCGACGCCAAGATCGTCAAGGCCCAGTTCACCCTGGACAGCGGCTTCGCGGACCAGACCGGCCAGTGGAAGCTCAACTGACCTCCCGGCACGGTGCGCCGGGGCGGCAACGACGAAGCGGCGGATGGCACCGAGCCACCCGCCGGGGGGGGGGGGGCCCCCCCCCCCCCCCGGGGGGGGGGGGGCGGGGGGGGGCGGGGGGGCGGCGGC
>NZ_JBGCCO010000018.1:0-174710 GCF_041262605.1 Kitasatospora sp. GAS1066B | reverse complement strand
ACAGCCCGCAAGACAGGCACGACGAAGCCAGCAGCGAAGAAGACGAAGAAGTCCAACACCCCTCGCCCCCGCCGCACAGGTTAAAGATCAAGCTAGGGCCTGTCGTCAAACTCCCGTCGTCGCCCGAAGGGCGGCCCGTGCCAGGCGTCGCGGGGCAGACGGGAGTTTGACGATAGGCCCTAGCGAAGGGTGGTGCCGGCGGGCTGGTCGAGGAGGGCGAGGTCGCGGCGGGTGGGCAGGCCTTCCCAGTCGCCGCGGGTGGTGACGGCGAAGGCGCCGGTGGTGGTGGCCCGGTGCAGGCGGCCTTCGACGTCGAGCCCGTCGAGCAGGCCGGAGAGGTAGCCCGCGACGAACGCGTCGCCGGCGCCGACGACATCGACCACAGGCACCTTGCGGGCGAGGGTGCTGACGGTGCCGTGGGCGATGGTGGCGCTCGCCCCGTCGCCGCCGCGGGTGATCACCACCTCGCGGCGTCCCTGGGCGATCAGCGCGGCGACCGCGGCGGGCTCGGGCAGGTCCGGGTCCTCGGCGACCAGGTGCAGTTCGTCGGCGGAGGCGACCAGCACATCAGCGGTCCGCGCCAGCGGCAGCAGGACCTTCCTCGCCTCGGCCGGCGACCACAGGCGGGCGCGGTAGTTGACGTCGAGGCAGACGGTGATGCCGAGTTCGCCGGCTCTGACGGCTGCCACGCGGACGGCCTCGGCCGCGCCGGCGCTCAGGGCGGGGGTGATCCCGGTCAGGTGGAGGATGCGGACGCCGCGGTTGAGGGCGGGCAGGACGTCTGCGGCCCGCAGGGCCGATCCGGCCGATCCCGCGCGGTAGTAGGCGACGCTGACCAGGTCGGCGATCCGGTCCTCACGGGCCAGCAGGCCGGTGGGCCGGCCGTCGGCGTCGAGGCGGGTGTGGCTGACGTCGACCTGTTCCGCGCGCAGGGTGCGCAGGACGAGGGCGCCGAACTCGTCGTCGCCGACGCGTCCGACCCAGCCGGCCCGGTGGCCGAGCCTGGCCAGACCGATCGCGACGTTGGCCTCGGCGCCGGCGACGGAGAGCTGCATCGGTGCTCCGAGCCTGACCGGGCCGGTGGCGCGCAGGGCGGCCATCGTCTCCCCGACGGTCACGACATCGAGCGGTGCCAGACCGGTCATGCCGCGATCTCCTCGGTTAGGGCGGTGCGCCAGCGGGCGACGCGCTCGCGCAGTGCGTCCAGGTCTCCACCGCCGGCGGCGTCGCCGACCAGCGGTGAGCCCACGCCGACGGCGACGGCGCCGGCGGCGAGGTAGGCGCGGGCCAAGGCGGCGTCGAGGCCGCCGACGGGCACGAACGGGACGGCGGGGAAGGGGTCGCGCAGAGCCTTCAGGTAGCCGGGTCCGCCGAGCGAGGCGGGGAAGAGCTTGACGGCGAGGGCTCCGCACTCGTTCGCTGCGATCACCTCACTGGGTGTCAGCGCACCTATCAGCATGGGTAGTTCGAAAGCGGTGCGTCGGCGCAGGTCTTCGCCGAGGCCCGGAGTGACGAGGAAGCTCGCCCCGGCGTCGGCGGCGCGGGCGGCGTCCTCGCCGGTCAGCACGGTGCCGGCGCCGAGGGTGGCCTGGGGGCCCAGTTCGCGGCGGGCCTGCTCGATCACCCAGAGGGCGTCGGGGGTGGTCAGGGACACCTCGGTGGCGGTGATGCCCTCCTCGGCGAGGGTGAGGACGGTGTGCAGCGCCGCGTGGCGGTCGGTGCCGCGCACGATGGCCAGTGTCCGGTACGGCAGTTCGGTCAGGTTCACGGAGAGGCCTTGTCGGTCAGGTCGGTTCAGGTGGTGCGGGTGCTGGTCGCGGTGATGTCGAGCTGCCAGCGCAGCGTGCCGCCGGCCGGGACCGTCGCGGCCTCGCCGGGCCCGGCCTCGGCGAGGTCGAAGACGGACCCGAGCATCGGCTCGACCCCGATGCTGCGGTAGGGGGCCGAGGCGGGGAAGCCGCGCAGGTTGCGCCACAGGGCGATGGAGACGGGGATGTCGGCGTCGGCGTGCAGGGCGAAGGTGAGCGTGTCGGGGCCGTCGGTGACCGTCACGCTCGCGCAGTCGGTGAGGACCGCGCCGACGGCGGTGCCGTCGTCGGGGCCCAGGCGGTCGAGCGGCAGGCCGTGGGGCGTGGGCCATGGTCCGGTGATGTGGTGGGCGCCGGGCGGCCAGGGCTCTTCCAGTAGCGCGGCCGCCTCGGGGAAGAGCCGGGCCGAGGTGGCGTCGGGCGCGGACAGCTTGGCGCCCGGAGTGACGTCCAGGAGCGCGTGGGCCGCCCAGAGCAGGCGGTAGCCCGGGTCGGCGTGCAGCTCGTAGCTGGCGCGCAGCGCGGCCGGCGTGTGCTCGATGCGTCGGCGCAGCACGAAGTCGGGGCAGCGCAGGGTGTCGGTGTCACCGTCGCGCTGCCAGGGCCGGGACCAGGCGTCGCCGTGGTCGGGGGTGCCGCGCACGGTCGGGATGCACTCCTCCAGACCGCCCGCGTCGACGAAGGCGTCGCCAGGGCGGACGGTGTCGCGGGCCGGGTCCGGGCGGTGCCAGAGCCACTCGCGGTCGCCGGCTCGCAGGGAGGTCCACCGGCCGCCGTGGGCCGGGTCGGTGCGGACGGCGAGCGGGAGGTCGGTCATCGTTCGGGTCACCATTCCGCGAACGACCCGTCCTGGTGGTGCCAGACGGGGTTGCGCCAGCGGTGGCCGCTCTCGGCGGCGCGGCGCACGGCGGCCTCGTCGATCTCGATGCCCAGGCCGGGGCCGGTGGGCCGGGCGGCGTGGCCGTCGGTGAAACGGAACGGCTCGGGGTCCAGCAGGTAGTCCAGCAGGTCGTTGCCCTGGTTGTAGTGGATGCCCAGGCTCTGCTCCTGGATGAGGAAGTTCGGTATGGCGAAGGCCAGTTGGAGGCTGGCCGCGAGAGCGATCGGGCCGAGCGGGCAGTGCGGGGCCATCACCACGTCGTGGACCTCGGCGAGCGCCGCGATGCGCCGGACCTCGGAGATGCCGCCGGCGTGCGAGACGTCGGGCTGGGCGACGGCGATGCCGGTGGCGAGCACGTCGCGGAAGTCGAAGCGGGAGTAGAGCCGCTCGCCCACGGCCAACGGTACGGAGGTCGAGTCCACGAGGTGGCGCAGGTCGCGGGAGTGTTCGGGTAGGACGGGCTCTTCGACGAACATCGGGTGCAGCGGTTCCAGCAGCGGCAGAAGCCGGCGGGACATGGCCGTGGACATCCGGCCGTGGAAGTCGATGGCCACGTCGCGTTCGTCGCCGAGGACTTCGCGGACGGCGGCGACGCGGTCGATGACGGCCTGGGTCTGGGCGGGGGTGTCGATCGGGCGCAGCTGCGCGGAGCCGTTCATCTTGACGGCGGTGAAGCCGGCGTCGACCTGGGCCTGGGCGAGTTCGGCGACGTCGGCGGGGCGGTCGCCGCCGATCCAGGCGTACATCCGCACGCGGTCGCGGACGTGGCCGCCGAGCAGTTGGTGGACCGGGACGCCGTGGGCCTTGCCGGCGATGTCCCACAGCGCCTGGTCGATGCCGGCGACCGCGCTGGAAAGGACCGGGCCGCCGCGGTAGAAGCCGCCCTTGGTGAGGATCTGCCAGTGGTGCTCGATGCGCAGCGGGTCCTCGCCGACCAGGTGGTCGGCGAGTTCCCGGACGGCCGCCTGGACGGTTTCGGCGCGGCCTTCGACGACGGGTTCACCCCAGCCGGTGATGCCCTCGTCGGTGGCGATGCGCAGGAACAGCCAGCGCGGTGCCACGAGGAAGGTCTCCAGTGATGTGATCTTCATCCGGTCTCCCCCGGGTTGCTGTCGTCAATGAGGTCGCGGAGGTCGGCGGCGGCCTGGGCGAGCAGGTCCTGGACGGCGCGGGCGGCGACCTCCGGCTCCCGGGCGCGCACGGCGTCCAGGACGGCCCGGTGGGCGGGGACGGCATCGGCCCAGTGGTCGGCGCCGTGCACGATGTGGTCGCGCACCCGCAGGCCCGCCTCGATCACGACCTCCATCCGGGTGAGGAGTTCGTTGTGGGCGGCGGCCAACAGCGCACGGTGGAACGCCAGGTCGGCCTCGACCACGGCATCGGCGTCGCTGCCCGCGGCCGCCATCCGTTCGAGCGCGTCGGAGAGCGCGGCGAGGTCGGCGTCGTCGCGGCGCTCGGCGGCCAGCCGGGCCCCGGCCGGTTCGACGATGCTGCGGACCTCGCCGAGGTTGTCGAGGAAGGTCTCGTCGGGGATGCCCAGGCCCTGCCAGCGCAGCAGGTCGCTGTCCAGCAGGTTCCAGTCGGCGCGCGGGCGGACGAAGGTGCCGCGCTTCTGGCGGGAGTCGATCAGCCCCTTGGACGCCAGGACCCGCAGCGCCTCGCGCACGACGGTCTTGCTGACGCCGAGTTCCCGCTCGAGCTGGTCGGGGTAGAGCGAGGCGCCAGGAGCGTACGTGCCTCGGACGATCTGGGCGCCGATGACCTCGACGGCTTGCCCGTGCAGTCCTCGTACTGGCTGGTTCATGGCGCCTGACCCTCCGTCGGCCGACGCGGGCCGGCAGCCCGCGCATCGATCTTGCACATGTTCACGAGGAAGCTTTGACGACGGACCAGCCGCCGTCCACCACCAGGTTCACACCCGTGACGTAGGAGGCGTCCGAGGAGGCGAGGAATGCCACGGCCGCCGCGACCTCCTCGGGCCGGCCGAAGCGCTTGGCGACGGTCTCGGCAACACTGTCGGCCCGCCCGGCCTCGTCCACCCGGTCCCAGGCCGCCGTCATGATCGGCCCGGGCACGACGGTGTTGACGCGGACCTGCGGGCCGTACTCGACAGCGAGTTGACGGCCCATCGCGCACAGGGCGCCCTTGGCCGCGGCGTACGCGGGGTGGCCCGGCAGGCCGATCAGCGCGTGCACCGAGGAGGTGAGCACCACCGCGCCCTCGCTGTCCCGCAAGGTCCCGGCGAAGGCGCGGACCGCCAGCCAGGAGGCCTTGAGTGTGACGGCCAGCTGGGTGTCCCACTCGCCCTCGGTCAGCTCGTGGGCGGGTTTGACGACGACGGCGTAGGCGTTGCTGTGCAGCACGTCCAGGCGCCCGTAGCGGCTGCGCACATGCGCGGCCAGCTCGTCCCACATCGCGGCGGAGGTCACGTCGCCGTGCCGGTACTCGGCCCGGCCGCCCTCGCCGGCGATCGCCTCGACCACCGCCTGACCGGCCGTGTCGGCGATGTCGACGGCGACGACGGACGCACCCTCGGCGGCCAGCCGCCGCGCGGTGGCGGCACCGATACCGCTGGCGGCACCGGTGATCAGGGCGACACGGCCCTGGAATCTTCGACAGGTCTGCTCAGTCACATCGCCACCGTAGCGCTTGTGATTAATTATGCAAATATCTTGACAGTGCTGGTTGCCTGGTCCCAGGATTCGAGCCCAGGACGACAGGCGAGACGCCGAGCGGGGCGGAGGCCGTCGCAGTTCCCGGACCACCCACCTCTTCTTCACTCCCGAAGAATCCCCCTTCTTGGAGTTCGACATGTTCACTGCACGCACCCGTGGCGCTGCCGCTGTCCTGGGCGCAGCCGTCGTCCTCGGTCTGACGGCGTGTTCGACCGGTCAGACCTCCGGTGCCGCCGGCGCGGCGTCGGTCGCTCCGGTCAGCGGGAAGATCTCCCTCACCTACCTGCAGAAGCAGGGCGACCAGCAGTACTTCATCGATGAGGCCAACGGCGCGAAGGCGAAGGCCGCCGCTCTGGGCATCGACCTGAAGGTGGTCAACCTGGGTAACGACGCCAACCAGACCGTCAGCGACATCCAGTCCGCGATCGCGCAGAAGAGCAACGGCCTGATCGTCGTCGTCCCCGACCCGGCGGTGGGTCCGCAGGTCGTGCAGATGGCCAAGGACGCCAAGGTCGCGCTGCTCACCTCCGACGACCAGGTCTGCGCCAACGGCCCGACCCCGGCCAGCTGTGCCCTGGCCGACATGGTCCCGCGGATCGGCTTCTCCGGGCAGCAGATGGGCGCCGAGGTCGGCAAGCGCGCCGCCGAGGAGTTCAAGAAGGCCGGTTGGAACGCCACCGACACCCGGATCATCTCGGCCTGGCAGCAGGACGTCACGGTCTGCGGTGACCGCGTGAAGGCCGCCAAGGACGCCTTCGCCGGCGGCGCCGGCGCCGGCGTGCAGAACATCGACGTGGCCACCGACAACACCCCGACCGGCGCCCAGGACAAGGTCGCCGCGACCCTGACCGCCAACCCGGGCGTCAAGCACTGGATCGTCTGGGGCTGCAACGACGAGAACGTGCAGGGCGGCGTGACGGCCCTGCAGAACGCGGGCGTCACCCCCGACAACATCGACGGTGTCGGCCTCGGCGCCTATCTCGCCTGCAAGGACTGGGGTGCCGGCACGCCCTCCGGCATGAAGGCCTCCCTGTTCATCAACGGAAGCGACATCGGCGCGCTCGCCGTCCAGACGATGTACGACAAGCTCAAGAACGGCAAGCCCTTCCCGCAGGAGGCCTTCGCCCCCACCACCATGGTCGACGCCACCACCTGGCAGTCCGCCGGCGTGAAGTGCAGCTGAGCGGATGACCATTCCCACCGCAGCGGCGTCCGGGGCCGGGCTGGCGGCCGAAGCGATCACCAAGCGGTTCGGCCCCGTCCAGGCTCTGCGAGACGTCACCCTGCACTTCCCGCCCGGTCAGGTCACCGCCCTGATGGGCGAGAACGGCGCCGGGAAGTCCACCCTCCTGCGCATTCTCACGGGCGACCACCAGCCCACCGAGGGCCGCGTCCTGCTGGACGGCCAGGTCCTGGACCTCAACGCACCGACCGACGCGCGACGGGCCGGAATCCGCATCATCCCGCAGGAGCCGGAGATCATCCCGCACGTCTCGGTCGCCGAGAACGTCTACGCCGGCTCCCTGCCCCGGCGTGCGGGCCGACGACTCGACCGGAGCGAACTGCGCCGCCGGATCACTGCCGACCTCGAACGCCTCGGCTTCGACAAGGTCCTCGACCCCGAGTTGCTCGGCTCCCAACTCACCGCCGCACAGCGGCAGCTGGTGGAGATCCTGCGCGCGCTGACCGGCGACACCGCGCCGCGGGCCATCGCCTTCGACGAGCCCACCTCCTCGCTGTCCGACCACGAGGTCGACGCCCTGTTCGCCCTCATCGGCCGGCTGCGCGACGCGGGCATCGCCGTCATCTACGTGTCCCACCGCATGAAGGAGATCTTCCGGCTCGCCGACCGGATCGCCGTCCTGCGCGACGGCACCGTCGCCGGCACCGTCGATGCCAGGTCCACCGACGAGGGCGAACTCGTGCGCCTGATGGTCGGCCGCGACCTGTCCACTCTCTTCGCACGCCAGCACGTCGCCACCGACCGCGTCGTCCTCCAGGTCGACAACCTCACCACCGACGATGTCCACGACGTGAGTCTGGAGGTGAGAGCCGGCGAGGTCGTCGCCCTGGCCGGACTCATCGGCGCCGGACGCTCCGAACTCGCCCTCGCGCTGGCCGGCGACACACCCGTGCGCTCGGGAACCATCCGCGTCGACGGGAGCGTTGTGCGCCTGCGCGGACCACGCGACGCGATCCGCTGCGGCATCGGCCTCGCCCCCGAGGAGCGCAAGGCCCAGGCCCTGTTCCTCCAGCGCACCATCCGGGACAACACCTCGCTGGTGAGCCTCGGCCGGCTGCGCCGCTGGCGGTTCGTCAACCGCGGCCGGGAGAAGGCACTCGCCCAGGACTACGCGAACCGCCTGCGCGTGCGCGCCCCCTCCATCGAGGCCGAGGTCCGGACCCTGTCCGGCGGGAACCAGCAGAAGGTCGTCCTCGCCCGCTGGCTCGCCCGCAAGCCCGCCCTGCTGATCCTCGACGAGCCCACCCGCGGCGTCGACATCGGCGCCAAGGCCGAGATCTACCAGATCATCGCCGACCTGGCCCGAGCGGGCACCGCCATCCTGGTGATCTCCTCCGAGCTCCCCGAGGTCCTCGGCCTCGCCGATCGCGTCCTCGTCATGCAGAACGGCCGCGTCACCGGTCACCTCGACCACACCCAGGCCACCGAAGAGGCGATCCTCGCCCTCGCCATGGCCGACGACCTCACCCCCGACCTTCCGCACGAGACCACCACGGCACCTCGCACCGGAACCGACCCGGCCCCCGGAGGCACCCGATGACGACCGCCCTTTCCGTCGACCGAGAGCCCGGCGACCTCGGTGACCTCGGTGACCGGCCGACGCCGGCCGCCACGGCCCGAACCTGGCTGGCCAGGGCGGGCGGCCAGAACCTGGGTCTGATCGGCGCCCTGGCCCTCGTGCTCACCGTGTTCGGGTCGCTCAACCCCAACTACCTCGGCTGGGACAACATCCAGGTCATCGCCGAAGCCGTCACCATCTCCGGCCTCCTCGCGGTCGTCCAGACCGTCGTGATCATCTGCGGCGCGCTCGACATCTCCGTCGGCTCCCAGGCCGGCCTCGCGTCCGTCACCAGCGCGATGGTCTTCACCGCGACCGGCTCGAACTCCCTGCTCGGGATCGGCGCCGCCATCGCCATCGGTGCCGTGATCGGCGTGCTCAACGGCGCCGTCATCATCTACGGCCGGGTCAACGCGACCATCGCCACCCTGGCGGGCCTGGCGGCCTACAAGGGCATCGCGCAGCTGATCTCCAACGGCTCCGCGCAGGGCTACGTCCTCAACGACAGCCTGTTCGTCTTCCTGAGCCGCGGCAAGATCGCCGGCCTGCCCGTCATGGTCTGGCTGCTGCTCCTCGCCGCAGCAGCCGTCCACGTCCTACTGAAGTACACCGATATCGGCCGCAACATCTTCGCCATCGGCGGCAACGACACCGCCGCCCGGCTGGCCGGCATCAACCTCAACAAGTACCTCATCGCCGTCTACGCACTCAGCGGCATGGTCGCCGCCGCCGCGGGCGTGCTGCTCACCGCCCGCACCGGCTCCGGCCAGCCCGTCTCCGGCAGCGAAGGCCTCGAACTCCAGTCCATCACCGCCGCCGCCCTCGGCGGCTGCGCCCTCAAGGGCGGCAGGGGCGGCATCGGCGGCACCCTGCTCGCCGTCGCCCTGCTCGGCGCCCTCCAGAACGGCCTCACCGTCCAGGGCATCAACGCCTTCTGGCAGAACGTCGCCCAGGGCGCCCTGCTGGTCGCCGCCGTCGTCATCCAGCAGCGCCGCACCGGTGAACGCGCCGTCGGGCTACCCGCGTAAGCAACTCCTGCCAATCCCGCCGATCGCCGGCCCGATCCGGGCTGCACCCCCCCCCCCCTCTCCCACCCCCCAGGGAGCGTGACCGCATGTCCCCTCACCCGCGCACCGCACGCACGGCAAGGGCTGCCTTGAGCCTGGCCGTAGTCGCGGTCTCACTGACGGCGCTGAGCACCGTCTCCGCCCCGCCCGCCGCGGCGATGGTCCCGCCCGGCGTCTTCGGCACCGCGACGGCGCCGATGGGCTGGAACTCGTGGTACTTCTTCAACAACAACTACGACTCGCAGAACATCGCCGACGAGGCCGCCAGCCTCGCCACGCCGAACGCCGATCTTCCGCTCAACGGCTCGGGCGGCCACGAGAGCATGGCCGACCTCGGCTACAAGAACGTCGGCATGGACGGCGGCTGGTGGACCAACGGGTCCGCCGGCCGCGACGCCAACGGGAACATCGTCCCCAACTCGACGTTCCTGTCGGGCTACCGGACCAAGTCGCTCACCCTGTCCAACGGCACCACCGTGCCGTCCGTGACCCTGAACTCCATGAGCGACCTCACCGGCTACATCCACTCGCTCGGGCTGAACGCCGGCATCTACACCGACACCGGGACCACCGGCTGCGGCGGCCAGAACGGCAGCGGCGGCCACGAGGCCGCCGACGTCACGACCTTCGCCACCTGGGGCTTCGACTGGGCCAAGGTCGACCACTGCGGTGGCGTGCCGTCGGCCTACGGCTCGACCATGGCCGACTACGAGGCCTGGGGCAGCCTGATGGCCGGCGCCAGGACCACGGGTGGGTCGTCGCACCCGATGGCCCTGGAGATCTGCGAATGGGGGCAGGGCGGCCCGGACAACCCGTCGGTCTGGGGTGGCGCGGCCGGGCGCACCTGGCGCACCGGACGCGACATCAGCTTCGCGAACGGCTACGGGACCCCGTCCAACGGCGGCTCCTCCTGGATCAACTTCGGCAACGTGCAGAACAACTTCTCGTTGAACGACCACCCCAGCAACGAAGCCGCAGGACAGTACAACGACCCGGACTACCTGCTGATCGGCCCCGGCTTCGGCGACAACCCGACCACCGGTCAGCAGCAGTCCAACGGCGGCGCGCTCTACGGGCTCACCCCCGACGAGCAGCAGTCCTACTTCGGCATGTGGGCCATTCAAGGCGCGCCGCTCGTGCTGTCGACCGACGTCGCGAACCTCACCCCGGCCATCGCCGGCATCATCGGCAACCCAGCCGTCATCGGCGTCGACCAGGACAGCGCCGACCACCAGGGCCAGAAGATCCTCACCAACGGCGCCGTCCAGGTGTGGTCCAAGCAGCTCGCGGCGTCCGGGAGTCGAGCCGTACTGCTGCTGAACACCGGCACCTCGCCCACGACGTACTCGTTCACGACGCAGGGCCTGGATCTGCTGGGCAGCCCGTCGGTGCAGAACCTGTACTCCGGCGCCGGACTGGGCACCTTGAGCCAGACCGGCTCCCTGTCCTTCACCCTGGCAGCCCACCAGTCGGTGATGCTGAAGCTGACCGGCGGCACTGAGCAGCAGCCGGAGACGGTGTTCGCCGCCGGCGGCTCTGGCCTGAACCAGAAGAACTGGAACGGCAGTTCGTGGTCGGCGTGGCAATCCCTGGTGCTGGGCGTCGCCGGCTCCACCGGCCCCGGCTCGATCCAGGGCGACCCGGCGGTGGTGTCCTCGCCGTCCGGCACCGACGTCTTCGTCCGGGGCGGCGACAACGCCCTGTGGGAGGACAGCTACACCGACGGAGCCTGGGGCGCCTGGGTCAGCCTCGGTGGCACTCTGTCGGCCAGCCCGGCCGCGGCAAGCCTGGGGCAGGACCGCATCGACGTGTTCGTCCGCGGCACCGACGGCGCCCTGTACCAGAAGACCTACCAGCAGATCCCCGCCTCCGGTTCGGCCGGCAGCCCGAACGTCGCGTGGACGGCCAACTGGACCAACCTGGGCGGCCCGAACACCGCCACCGGCCCCGGCACGTTCACCGGAACCCCAGCCGCCGTGGCGTCACTGAACCGCGTCGACGTCTTCGTCCGCGGCACTGACAACGCCCTGTGGCAGCGGAGCTACGTCAGCGGTGCGTGGACCGACTGGACGAACCTCGGCGGCACGCTGACGTCGTCCCCCGCCGCGGCCAGCGCCGCCCCCGGCCAGATCGACGTGTTCGCCGCACAGACCAGCGGCACGGTCGGCGAACTCAACTGGACGGCCGGTGGCGGCTGGAGCAGCAGCTGGTACGACCTCGGCGGCCAGGTCATCACCGGCGCGCCGAGTGCGGCCGAGGTCACGGGCCGTGCCAACGTCTACGCCCGCGGCGCCGACGACAGCCTGTGGCAGTGGTACCGCATCGGTGCCGGACCGTCCGGCAGCTGGCAGAAGCTGGACAGCACGCAGGCACTGGCGAGCAGCCCCGCAGCTTCCGGACACGTCTGACATCCCGCCATCCGTCCGCCGCGTCCGGCACCGTCGTCCTGCGGTGCCGGACGCGGCGTCCGCTTCAACTACGCCGACGAAACTCACGATAACCCACCATGATCGCTTGCCATCCAACCCAGTCGACGCAGGTCAGCGTGGGCCGAGCGACTGACTTTGCGGTCAAAGTACATGGGGTGCCAGCTGCGAGAGAGCAACGGCGTCTGACGGCCCCTCCCATCACTGTTCGACGGCCGCCCGGATGCCGCCCGGTTCGGGATCGGCCGCGTCCGGGATCACCATGCTCCCGCGGACGGGACTATCAGGATTCCGGCTCTGCCCCGTAACCGGCGGTAGCACTGCGTAGTGATCACTGGAGGCGGATGCGGTGGCGGAGCAGGGGGAACCCGGCCCGGCCGCGCATCTGCCTCAGGATCCGCGGGTGTTGGCGCCCTCGGCGCGGCCCTGGGTGATGCAGCGGACCAGGAGGTTCGCGCTGCCGGTGTAGCCCAACTCCTTGATCTCACGCAGGAGGTGGGTGACGGGCATCGCGGGGTCTTCGGCCCGGCGCTGGCACAGGTGGTCCCGGTAGGGGTCGACGAGCGTGGGCTTGTAGCGGGGTGCGCGGCGCTCTGCGGTGGGCTCCTTCATGCGGGCGTACCGCTTGACGGTGCTCAGGGCGACGTCGAGGCGGCGGGCGCACTCAGGCAGGCCGACGCCGCGCCCGGCCGGCCGGGCGGCCCGCTAACTCCTGGACGACCTCACCGAGTTGGTCGGCGATCCAGCGCGTGCGCCGCTGGTAACGTTCGATCAGGCCGGGGGGAGAGCCGACGGCTGTTGCGGCGGACTCCGGCCGCTCTCGGCATGCCGCGTGTGGGCTACCGGCCGTTGAGAACCTCGGCGCTGACGGTCCGGTGCCAGCGGTTCAGTGCGCGCGTCTGCTCGGTAGCTCGCTGGATCAGTCGGTCAAGATCGCCCGGGTCCAGGCGCGGCTCGTTGTCGGCGATGGAGCGCAGTGCCCGCCACAGCGCGGTCTTGCCCTCAACGCCGGCGCGCATGCCCTCCAGTTCGATCAGATCGCTCAGCGGGGAGCGGCGAGTCAGCGTTCCGTTGGGCTTGAGGCGTGCGATCCGTTCGCCCGCGAGGCCGAGCCAGGTGCGGTAGTGGCGTACGGGCACGGCCAGGCTGTTCATGATCCGTACGAGGTCGTCGCGGTCCTGCTCCACGTCACGGGCCAACTGGCGCAGCTCGGCCGCACGGCGGCTGTCCGGGTGCGTGTCGGCCAGCCGGCGGGCGAGCGCGGCGCCGCCGAATGCACCGGTGAGGTGGTCGTTCAGGTAGATGCTCAGGGGTTCCGACAGGAACGTGGCTGTCATCGCATGTCCTTCGAAGGGTTGGCCGACCGGGCCGCACGCACGCCGTGGCGGAGGCAGTGCCCGGGCCGCCACGGCCTCCGGGTGTGTCCGAGGCCGGCGCGGGAAGGCGCTGAAGTATGGCCAGGGAATTGACGGAGACGGAACGCAGGTACGAAGGGCTCGCACTGCCGGCGAGCCTGGAGAAGCTGTCCGGCGTGGCGGCAACCCGCGGTGCCGAGCCGCAGGACCTCGACGCCGTCTACTACGACACCCCGGATCTACGGCTTCTGCGCCGGGGGTCACCGTGCGCCGCAGATGCGGCGGCAGCGACGCCGGATGGCACGTCAAGCTGCCGCTCCGCGCAGACTCGCAGCGGGAGGTGCACCTCCCGCTCGACGCAGGGGGCTCGCACGAGATGCCCGCGGAGTTCGCCGACCGGCTCGCGGCCTTCACCCGCGGCGGCGCCGTGCTCCCCGTGGCCCGTCTGCGCACCCATCGGTCCCGGCAGCAGTTGCGCGACGACAAGGGGGCACCGGCCGCGAAGCTGCCAGTCCCAGCGGTACGAGACGTTCGGTGCCGGCTTCGCCGTCACGGTGCTGTGGCGGATCGCCTTGGCCGTCTTCGTCATCTGGCTGCTCGGGTTCATCGCCCGCGGGACCACGGCCGGCGGGAGCCGGGGTCGCTGGTACCGCTGGTAGCGGATTTCGCGGTCCGACGGCACAGGGGTGCCTGCCGACCGTCGCGCGCGGTGCCGACGAGGCCCCGGGCATGTGCTGAGCCCCGTCCCGCAGGCCGCCCGGTGCCGTTCCCGGGACCGCTGCGGCGTGCTGCGAGCGCCAGCAACGCTACCGGTCCCCCGGGGGGGTCGCCGTCTTCGTCTCCCGGGTCGTGGGCGGGGTCGTCGAAGACGACGTCGATGTGCTGTTCGGGGCGGCGCTCCTCCTGGCGGGTGATGGACTCCAGGACCTCCTGGTCGCTTTCGGTCAGCGGGGGCTGCACCAGGGCGCGCGGCCACAGCCGTCGGGCGAGTACCACGTTCGTCTCCGCCGCGTAGACGGTCACCTGCGCCACGAGGTAGAGCCAGGACAGCAGGCCGATCACGGTGGCGAAGAATCCGTAGACCTCGGTGGCGTGGCGCAGTTGGTGGGTCACCAGGACCGCGCCGAAGGCTTGCAGAAGGGTGAACAGAGGCCCTGCGAACGCGCAGCCGGGCACGAGGGCGCGCAGGGTGATCTGCTTGGGGGTGAGGATGCGGAAGCACGCCAGGCACAGGGCCGTGTTGACGAGCCCGGACAGCACCAGGGCGCCGATGCGCGCGACCGTGCCCGCCAAAGTGGTCGCGATCAGGCTCGCCGCGGCGGTGGCCACGATCAGTCCGGTCCCCAGGACGGCGAACAGGGCCAGGCTGCGGGCCAGGCGCGGCCAGTAGCCAGGGCGCTTGACCCCGGGCACGTTCCACGCCTCGGCCATGGTGTGCTGCAGGACCTGCGCGATCCCGAGCGCGCCGTACAAGAGCCCGGCGATGCCGACGGCCAGTGCCAGGCCGCTGCCCTGGACGCTGTGGACGTTCTGCCGCAGCTGGTCCCCGATGATCGGGAAGTCGGCCAGCGCGGAGTCGACCACGGCCCCCTGCGCGCCGGGGTGACCGTGCAGGACGAAACCGAGCACGGTGGACAGCAGGAGAAGCAGTGGGATCAGCGCGACGAATGCGTAGTAGGTGATCAGTGCGGCGAGCAGGCCGCCGCGGTCGTCGCCGTACTTCTTGACCACGCCGACCCCCACCGCCAGGGCGGTGCTGCGCTGCTGGGCGCGGTCCACGGCCCGGATCAGCTGTTCGATGGGATTCATGTCAGGCCCTCCTGCCGTAGGCCCCGCGGGATTCTCTGAGAGGCGTGTGCCCGGCAGCCGTCGCAGGTACCCGGTATCGGGGTGCCCATCGAAGCCGCCGCAGTGGAGCCGTCAGAGCGTCGCCGTGCCGGACGCGAGTCGGGCCGCAGTCTCGAGCATCAGCGCGTGAACGAAGGCCTGGGGCAGATTTCCGCGCAGCTGGCGCTGGGCGACGTCGGACTCCTCCGCGTACCGGCCCGGCCCGCCGGTCCGCACGCCGCACGGTTGCGTTCGAACCAGCGCGCCGCGCTGGAGCCGCGATGAAACCGCCGCGAGTGAGACCGCCCGGGGACTTCGGCAGTATCACCTCAGACGCCGCTATCGGAACGGGCGACGCGCCTCCCCCTCCCTCGTCGCGGACGGCCTCCCGTCTGGAACGCCAACGGGATCCCGCGCACCCGAGCCGCACAGACCGCGGCGAGAGGCCGGGGCGGACAGAAAGCGGGAGGGCGCTCCTCCTCCCGCACCACCTCGGCGGCAGCACCGCCGGCGGCACGGAGAGCGACTTCCTCTCTCTCGGACACGCAAAAATCTATGCTGCCCGGAGTAGACATCGGATGGTGCCGTGGTTAGTGTTTCTCTCGTAATCGCGGTCAAGCGGTACCCGCCAGACACGAACTGGCGGGCAGCAGTACAGAAGTTTGCAGGTGAGCACGGTCGCGGGATCCCGAAGCCAGAGCAGTTGCAGGACGGCGACGGAATCGGCGGCCGGGCCGGCGGCCCGCAGGTATCAGGGGCCGCCACCGAGTGGTACCGCGGTAGTGAAAGTGCAGTTTGAGCAGGTGAAGTTGAGTTGAGCGGTACCAGCAGTCGTAGTACGCGGTATCTCAGCAAAGGCGCCATGACTGCGGGCGCGCGTGCTGGGAGTTCGGCAGTGGGGTTCCAAGCCAAGCAGGTGAGCAGGACGGGCGACGGGGCTGGCTGCCGGACCAGGCGGCCCGGGAGGGCCGTAGCAGTAGCCAGGTAGTTGGCAGTACCGCAGTTCGCAGTGCCAGTCAGTACAGAGGATGAACGGAGGGACAGAGCGCCATCAGGATCGCCCGGCCCGTGAGGCATTCACCCGGGCGGACACCGCAGACCCCCTTTGAGTAAGAGGACGGTGGTTTCCGGTCACGCATACGCGATCCACGCACATCCCCACCCCCGGGGAGTTGCGGAACATGGAACCCGGCCCAGGCCGGTAGATGGTGTAAAACCCTTCGGGGCCCCGGAGCCGTTATGGCGCCGGGGCCCCTCGACGCGTCCCCGAACCAACACAGAAGAGGTGCAGTGACCACGGCAACCATTCGACCGCACACCCCCGACAACCTCGACGACGACGACTACCCTGCCTACACCATGGGCCGCGCCGCCGAGATGACCGGAACCACCCCCGGCTTCCTACGCTCCCTGGGCGAACAGGGCCTCATCACCCCACTTCGCTCCGAGGGCGGCCACCGCCGCTACTCCCGCTACCAACTGCGCATCGCGATGCGCGCCCGCGACCTCGTCGACCAGGGCACCGCCATCGACGCCGCCTGCCGCATCATCATCCTCGAAGACCAACTCGAAGAAGCCCTGCGCATCAACGAAGAGCTCCGCCAGAGCGCCGGCGACCCACAACCCCCAGCAGACACCTGACCTCCCCGCCGCGCTCAGCCGCCGGGACCGGTCCGTGGTGCGGCAGCCAGGACAACTCCGGGCACACCGAGGCGTCGCAGCGCCACCCTTTCCTGCTGGGGACCATCAGGATTCCCGCGGAGGCCGGATGACGGGGCCGGTCCGGGGGCAGGCAGTGGGGGTGCTGTCCTCGGGCCAGCCGGGGTCGCGGCCGAGCAGCCGGCCGATGCACCGGTCCCAGTCCGCGTGGCGGTGTTCGGTGCCGGCCGGGACCGCGGTGTAGCAGCGGTCGGGGAAGTGGTCGAGGTCGTCGGTGGGCTCGGTGAGCAGGGCGGTGCAGCCGCTCCGATCGTGCAGGGCGATGAACCACCGTAGTTCGATGGTGTACGGGTCGGACGTGCGGGAGTGGCACTCGACCGGGAGGTCCATCAGGCCGTCCCGGTAGGCAAGTTGTGTGGTCGTGCGGCTGCTGATGACATCCGTGCCTCGCCTTTCCGGACGACCGCGGCAGCCCGCGTCTTCGCTTCGCCTAGCAGATCACGCATCGGTGGGGTCCGGTGCGCGCGGATCAGACGTGCGGTCAGCGCAGCAGTACGGCCAGGAGTTCGGCAAGCGTCGGGCCGCTGTCGGCTGGGTGGCGCAGTTGCCCGGCGTCGATGACGTGGTAGCGATTGGTCCGCCCGTGCCGCTCGTGGCTGAGGTAGCCGGCGTTTTCGAGGTCGACGATGATGCGCTGGACCGCGCGTTCGGTCAGGAGGCACTGGGCGGCGATGTCGCGGACCCGGATGCCGGGGTCTCGGGCGATCTGGACCAGCACGCGGGCGTGGTTGGTCAGGAAGGTCCACTGACGTTGTGCCGGGCTGTCGTCCACGCCACCAGGATATGGCGCCCGTGTTGCACCACTTGAAAGCAGGACATTGAATTCGTGCATTGGTTGACAGGTCTGCTGAATGGGCGAACAGTGAGAACGCAGCCCCATCAAGCGCGTTGGGGAGGCGGGGGTCACGCGAAGGAGGCTGGAACCCGTGGGACGTGTGAGCCGCGAAGGCATGGACGAGCTGTCCGGATTCCTGAAGCAACGGCTCGGCGAGTCGGCCGGCGGGCCCGAGGCTGACGCGCTGTCGGAGCCGGTGCGCCGGACGGTCAGGCATGCCCTCGCCGGAGTTGAGGCCTATCTCGCGGCCGTGGAAGCAGGCACCATTTCCGACCCGTCCATGCATGCGTACGCCGGGGAACTGTGGGACCGCTTGCAGCACATCGCAGGAGCATGGCCGAACGCCTCAGAGGGCGACAGTCCGCAGGCCCTGTCGGCCGCTCGCTGACGCGCCCGGCCCCGGCCATCGAGCCGCAACGCAGCCGGCGTGTCCAACCGACGTGAGCACTACCTGACCACCAGGCGAACCCGAGACGAGCAAGAGCATGCGATCTGCCCTGGCATGGTGGACCGACGATGCTCGAAGTGGCGGAGCCTGAGGTCCGCCTTCAGCAGCGAGCACCCGAGGGACGGGCTGGGGTGCTCCGCGAAGCGGGCCGGCCAGTTTCGTGACGGCCGTGGCAGGGCCGTGGTGGGGGTTGCTCTGCCCCACCAAGGCGGAGCTCTGCCGGCAGGTCACTGACCTGGACATCGCACCGTTCGAGATGACCCGCGACCAGCTCCAGGACGCCGCCGAACGCACCGCTTCCGCCTGGCACCGCCACCTGCGCCCCCAGGTGGCGGACCTGGTGCAGGCGGTGGCGGTGCCGCGTCATGACGGTGGCCTTTCCTGGGTGCCGCGTGGCGGTGGCGGCGCTGTGGCGGGTCAGGGTCGGTGGCCGGGTTGAGGGCGGCCGAAGAGGAGGTCGTAGCCGGGGGCAGTTGGAGCAGGATGCGTTCGGTGAGGTCGTCGCCTGCGGCGTCGGCCGCGGTGGACAGGACGGCGCCGATGTCCCACAGGGCGGTGGTCTCGGTGGCGCCTTCGATCCAGGCGGCGGTGGCGCGCACGAACCGCTCGGGGCTGAGTGGTTCGGCGGCCTGCAGGGGGTTGAGCAGGATCAGGGCTAGGGTCTCGGGCAGGCGGGCCGCGAGGTGGGCGCGCACCTCGCCGACCAGGTGGGCGCCGAGCAAGGCCAGGACCACACGGGTGGCCCGTTCTGCCTCCTGGGGTGTGTCGTATTCGCCGCGTTCCTGGACCGCGTCCAGGAACGCCTGCCATCGAAGAGTCACCGCGGTTCTCCCTCCGTTTCCGGGCTGGGCACGAACGCCCTCGGCACTTCGCTCAGGTCGCGGCGGTCAGGTGCCGGTGCAGGCCGGTGAGCTTCAGCAGCCGGACCGCGTGGTGGCCGCCACCGCGCAGGACCAGCCATCGGCCTTGGAGGTCAGCCTGGTTGCGGGCCGCGACGATGATGTTCAGGCCCGCGCAGTCCATGAATGTCACCTCCAGACAGGTCGAGCACGACCGGGTGGTGCGAGCGCAGTGCGTTGGCCAGGGCGCGCGTCCGTGCGGGGGCGGTGTCGAAATCGATGTCGCCGCTCGGCCTCACCACGGTGGGCGGTCTCGACCCCAGCGCCCACCACACCTCCCGTTGCCCAAGCCGCATTGCTCGACCACCCGCTTCGCCGCCCCTGTCGGCAGGCGGCGCGAGGAGGCCTTCACCCGCAAGGCCCAGAACCCCGCCATTGGCCTGCGTTCAGTCCGGTGGCTCCGGTGGCGTGGACTCGGGGCCCGGCCCACCAGGACCGGGCGGGAGCTGTGGGTCGGACGGTGGGACGGGTGCGCCGGGCGGCGCCGGGGGGTCCGGTGGCTTCGGCGGCTCAGCCGGCTGCGGCGGGCCAGGCGGGTCGACCGGCTCCAGCGGCCCCGGAGGTGACGGTGGCTCAAGCGGCGGGAACGGGGTGACGTCGGGGTCATGCGGTACGGGAACGGTGCCCATGGTGGGTGACTCCTATCGGCCCAGCGCGTTCTCGAGCTGCTTCTTGTTCATCTTGGAGCGGCCGTGGATGTTGCGTTGCCTGGCCTCGTTGTACAGCTGCTCCTTCGTGGGGCCCTGGGAGCCGCTGTGAGAGTGCAGCCCGCCACGCCGCGAGGAGGAGATGTCCTTCACCGAGCTGCGGCTGGCGGTCTTCGACTCCCCGTGCCGGGCGCGTTCCTTGTTCACCGTCCGAGCGGCGATCTCCTTGGCGCGCTTCTCGCTCTCACCGCGGTCCAGGGCGCTGTCCTTGATGTGTTCGTACTGGCGTTCCCGCTTGGGAGTTGATCCGCGAGGCATGGTCATTCACTCCTTTTCGTTGGCCCGCGGGGCGCGTCTGCCCAGCATCCGTGAAACGAACCCGGCCGGGGCATCACGCAAACCCGCCCTCACCCGTCCGGAAGTCCTGCCACGAATCCACCGGGCGGAACAGGTTGTCCGGGTCGCCCGTCCGCCGCCGCTCACTGCCATGTCCGACAGCGGCGGCCGGCGCCGGGCCCGCGTCATGCGTGTGCCCGGTAGGCGGATCGGCTACCGGCGTGTCCGGGAGTTAGCCGGACGGGCCGGCCGGAGCCGGGTGCGATCAGCCGGCGGCGATCAACCGGGCGAGGGCGGTGTCGATGTCGAGGTGGTCGGATTCCGACCCGGCGGGCACCAGGGTGAAGACCTCCACGAGGAAGGCGGTGACGGCGTCGCCCGGGGCGCTGAGCACCGCCCGGCCGCTGGGAGTCCGCAGAGTGATCAGGACGTCACCGGCGGATCCGGGCCTGATGTTGACGTCGCCGCTGCCGGCCGGGGCGTGACGGCCCTCGTCCAGCAGATCGCGGCTGAAGTACCAGCAGACCCGGGCGTCACCGCCGGTGCAGTCGCACGGGGCCACCGGGAACGCCAGGCATGCCGCGTACGGGCGGGCCGAGTCGAAGCACAGTTCCGCATCGACCGGGACCTCGGGCAGCGGGCTGTCGGGAAACGTGACGGACAGCGAACGGACGGCGGACGTCTGCATCAAAACCCTCCTGCGATGGCGGCATGTCGGCCCACGAGCGGGCCGACACGGGCCCATAGCGCCTACCCGACGCCGCGGCTGCCAGCCGGCAAGCCCGAAACCCCCACAACTCCCCCGCAAGCAGCCGGGTTGGAGCGGCTTGAAGAACTCAACGCGCACATAGGACATGCCACGGATCCGGTGCTCGACCGCAGCGTGCTCGCCGAGGAGGTCGCAGCTGGTCGCACCGCTGTCGTGGGCCTCTGCTACGGGCTGCCCGAGGGCACGGCACGGGTCGTCGCCATCCGAGGCATGGAGGTGGCCGTGCCTCCTGGGCCCTGAACCCGGCACGGGTCTGAGCGGCCGGGTGGGCGTGTAGGGAATGCGTTCGCGGGCAGACGCAATCGGCGAGGAGATGGTACTCATGATCGCGTTGCTGCTCGTTCTTCTGGTGATCATCGCTCTGGCCGGCGCGGGCTTCGCCCTGCACATCCTGTGGTGGGTCGCGGTCGCGGTGCTCGTGCTGTGGCTGCTCGGCTTCGTCGCCCGCGGGGCCTCGGCCGGCGGCGGCCGGTCACGCTGGTACCGCTGGTAGCACGACCCAGCGACTCCGGCTTCCGGCTTCCGGCTTCCGCGACCGGGGCACCGCGCGACTTCTCCCGGCTCCGCGTCACCCACCGTGCGCGGGCCCGCCCACAGCTTCCAGGTCCTGACCGTCCGCCAAGCCCGCGCGCAGGACCCGGAAGCTGTGGGCAAGCAGCCGGGAGACGTGCATCTGGGAGATCCCGAGGCGCCGCCCGATCTGGGCCTGAGTGAGGTCCTGGGTGAACCGCAGGGCCAGGATCGTGCGCTCACGCTCGGGCAGTTCGGCTATCAGCGGTTTCAGGGACTGCACGTCCTCCACCACGGCGAGCGCCGGATCGCAGCAGCCCAGGCGGCACTCCCGGGCGCTGTCCGCGTCCCCGGCGTCCAACGGCGCGTCCAACGAGGTCGCGGTGCGCGCGGTGGCGACTGCGAGTGCCTCGACCACCTCGTCCTGCGCCAGCGCGACGAATTCGGCGAGTTCCTCCGTGCTGGGCACCCGACCGAGTTCCTGCTCCAGTTCGTCCGAGCTCCTGGCGACAGCGAGCCGGGCCTCCTGAAGCCGCCTGGGCACGTGCACCGCCCAGGTCGAGTCCCGGAAGAACCGGCGGATCTCGCCGATGATCGTCGGGAGGGCGAACGTGGTGAACTCCACTCCACGCTCCGGGTCGAAGCGGTCGATGGCCTTGATCAGACCCACGGTGCCGGTCTGGACGATGTCGTCCATCGACTCGTGGCTGCTGCGGAAGCGCCGGGCCGCGAACTTGACCAGGGAGACGTTGAGTTCGATCAGCGTCCCGCGCAGGTAGGAGTGCAACTCGGTACCCTGCTCCGTCTGCCACAGGCGGAGCAGGAGGACGCGCGACAGTTCCCTCGCCTCCGCGGTGCTGACGGCCAGTGGATCGGCGATCTCCGGCAACCCGTACCGACGGGGGGAGAAGCCTGCATCGGTGCCTGCACTCGGCTCGATGTCCGGCACCACCGTTGTCGGCATAGCCATTTGAACGTTCCTTCCTGGTACCCCCGTCGCCTTTCGACCTGCCCACGCGCTGAGCGACCGCAAGTCCTTCGCCGCGCGAGTGGCGCGGCCGGCCGCGGACATGCGCGCCGGAAACGGTGTCGGCCGCGGTGGTCAGCAGACCGCCTAGCTGAAGCGCCCGGGCATGGACATGTCGATTGCCGCCTCTTGCTTGCTTGACGATGTCTGGTGACCGAGTCGCGTACGCCCGCGGTCGGCCGCGCGACGCACCCCGGCGACTGTGCCGTTCATCAGCGAAACGCGATCACGCGGGCCGACTCGCTGCGCCATTGACGGAAGCACCGAGCACTTCTCGGGTACCGGTGAGGTCGATGAGCCGTGACACCTGGGGGCTCACGGAGCTCACCCGTACGGCGCATCCGCTGGCTGCGGCGCGCCTACCCGCCCAGAGGAGGACGTTCAGACCGGCGCAGTCGCAGAAGGAGAGGCCCTCGAGGTCCACTTCGAGCCCGGCGGGGTGGTCGTTCAAGGCTGTCGCCATCGCATGCCGGAGCGCGTCAGCGCCGTCGTGGTCGACCTCGCCGACCAGGGCTACCAGAGCCGACCCATCGGGCCGATCGATGAGCTCCACGGCGAACCGGGCAGCCGCCGATGGTGGCCTCAGCGGCGGCGCGCCCGCGGCGGTCGGCGAAACCGGTGAGACCGACTGCTGGCGCGTCTGGTGACGGGACATGGTCGTTCTCCTCCCGCAAGAGGACGGGTTCTACGACCGATCGTCTGTCTGCCGGTGAAGCATGTCAAGGAATGCACGAAAATTTGTTCACATATTTGAGGACGCGAAATACCGCTCGTACGATGGACGGGTGGACACGAATGCCGGCAGCCATCGGCCGTGGACGTTTCTGACCAATCACGCCCGGGTGCTGTCCCTGATCGCCAGGGATCCGGGGATCCGGTTGCGGGACGTGGCCGCGGCGTGCCAGTTGACCGAGCGCGCCGTACAGACGATCGTCGCCGACCTGGAGGCGGAGGGATACCTCACGCACTCGCGAGAAGGGCGGCGCAATCGCTACCAGATCACGCCGCACACCCAGTTGCGACACCCCGCCGAAGCCGGCCGCACCGTAGCCGCCCTGCTCCAGCTGCTCGACGGGAAACCCGCTGGCACCGACGGCGAGCCGGACCAGCCAGCCCAAAGCCACGCCGAGCGGGATTCGTGACCGCCACGGCTCCCACGGCTCCCCGCACCGGCACGGGGTCATCCCCTCACGCTCACCACATCGGGCCGGAGCCCCTCGATCCGAGGAGGCCGTCGCATGAACACCGAACCGCACCGGACCGGAACCCCACCGCACAACTCGCAGGGCGGCCCCGGTCGTGAGGAGACGGCCGAGGAGCGTGCGGACCGGCTGTGGGGCGAGATGCTGCAAGAGGTCCGCGTGTGTCAGACCGGTGCCCAGATTCTCTTCGGCTTCCTGCTGAGCGTGGCGTTCACTCCCCGCTTCGGGTCGCTGGGGGGATTCGACAAGAGCCTGTACGTCGTCACCGTCATCCTCGGCGCCTGCGCCACCGCGGCGCTCATCGCCCCCGTCTCCTTTCACCACTTCTTCGCGGGACACGACCTCAAGACGGAGCTGGTCCACGTGGCCGGCAAGCTCATCGGCTGCGGCATGGTCCTGCTCGGCCTCACCATCGGGGCCGCACTCCTCCTGCTGCTGCGGACGGCCACCGGCCACCCGCTGCTGGCCGGGATTCTCACCGGCTGTGTGCTGGCATGGTTCGCCGTCTCGTGGCTCATCCTGCCTCTCCTGGCCCTGCGCCGAACCGAGCGGCGGCACCAACGGCAGCACACGTCCGAGCCGTGAGAGAACCCGGACGTGCCGGCACGCCGTTCCATCGGCGCGAGCCTCACGATCCAGGTGTGGAACCTCGCGTCGAGGGCAGGCGCGAACCGAAGCAGCCTCGCCGCGCAAGGCCAGAACCAACGGGACCAGGCGGAGGTGACGGGGTGAACAGCATCACGAGAACCGGAATCGGCGGCGCCCGCCACGGGTTCGCCGACGCACACCGTCTCGACCTCTCCACCGCGCGGCACGCGGTCACCACCGCTCGCGGCTTCACTCGCGACGTTCTCACCGGCTGGGAAGTCGGCGAACCCGCCGGCAGCGACGCCGTTCTCGTGGTCTGCGAGCTGGTCGCGAACGCCGCACAACACGCCGGGGGCGCCCGAGCACTGCGCCTGCACCACTGCGGGACGGCGCTGCGCATCGAGGTCAGCGACCCGGATCCCGCTGCACCGGCCCCCCGTCCCCCGGGCGTCGGCCGACCCGGCGGGTACGGGCTGATCGTGCTCGAGCGGCTGTGCCAACGCTGGGGCAGCGATCCGCGTCCTGCCGGGAAGACGGTCTGGGCGGAGATCCTCCTCACCGGACAGCGCCGGCCCTTGCATGGACGCCCCCATTCGGGGAACGCGCACCGAACGCCCAGCCGACCGGTCCGGGCGTCGGCATCATCCAGAGCACCGAGGAGAACAGCCATGAGCGGCGAGGACAAGGTCAAGAACGTCGCCGAAAAGGCGAAGGGCAAGGCGAAGGAGGCGGCGGGCAAGGCGGTCGGCAATGAGCGCTTGACCGCAGAGGGCAAGGCAGACCAGGTCAGCGGCGACGCCAAGCAGGCGGGAGAGAAGATCAAGGACGTCTTCAAGCATTGAGCCGTCCCGAGGAGGGTGCCTGTCGTTTGCACGGCGGGCCCCTCCGGGGAGGGAGCACGATGCGAACTGGACTGCCCCGACCGACTGACAGGGCCGGGGACGCGACGACCCGCGACGCACCCGCACCGGCGTCTTGAGAGCGAAGTCGTCCACACCCGCGCGGCGCCGTGGCGGGCCGCGGTCCGGAAGCCCGCGCAGGAGCCCGAGCCCAAACCCGGCACCAAGACCGCCCGTGAGCTGGTGACGCCGGGCGCCGAGTGCGTCGGTGAGAGCGAGCCGATGCTGCGGGCGCAGCGAAGATGGCCGAGCGCGGGATCGGCGCACTGCCGATCTGCGGCCCGGACGACCCACCGCCTGGCTCGGCGACCACCCCGGGACCGAGAGGGTGCGGGGCTAGACACCGCCATGGCCGGCTTCACGCCGGATGGCCGGCCTCGACACCGCCGACCTGGCGCAGGAGGAGAGGTGGTCCGACCGAACGGACCTGACCGTCGACAGGTGCCAACTTGAACCCCACGTGATCTCCCCAGTCTGCGTGTTCCTCGATCTGGGCGGCGAACCAGGCGAGTGCTCCGGTGAGCACCGGCACTCCCCCTGGCCCCTCTGTCCACTCCGTGCGTGCGAACTTGTCGGTGTGCTCCCCGGTCTCGCCGCCGAAGAGTTCCGCCAGGTCGCGCCGGTGCGCCGGCAGCAGATGGACCACCAGGAACTCGGCCCGCCTGGCGACCCGCACCGTCCCCAAGACCCAGAGCAGTCTCAGCTGGATCGCCATCAACGACCGTGCCCGCAAAGCCCTCAACGACCTCGGCTGCGTGCTCCACCACCACGGCCGGCCGCTCAACCCGAGGAAGGTCCTCGACCGGTTCCATCGGCTGTGCGACGAAGCCGGCTTTCCCCGCATAGCCGTCGACGCCATCGCCCGCCTCCTCGACTCCGCCGAACTCGCCCTCCACGCCACCCAACACCCAGACCGACCACGGAACCTGATCGCCCAGTTCCGCGACCACCTCACCGACCGCCAACGCAGAACCCACCGCGAACGCCCAGCTCACGCGCCACTTCCGATGTGACCGGTGCGATCACCATGCGACCACCAGCTGACGCAACGACAAAAAGGCCGCTCCCGCCAGAAGCGGAAACGGCCTACGACCTGCTGTTCAGCAAGTCGGGACGACAGGATTTGAACCTGCGCCCCCTTGACCCCCAAGGGGTTCACTTATTGCCGACAGCCGAGACCTCCGAGTCTCGGTTCTTTTGTTGCTCAACTACCCTGATGTGCACGTGAGTTGGGACTTCTCGGCGAGAGTGATGCTGCGAGCCGCTGACGGTGGCTCAGTGTTTACTTTGCACACAAGCGTCCGTTTTCGCCCATCAGGGTTCATGGGCGCTCATCGGGTGTGGTCCCAAAGTGGTCCCAGGGCCAGCCCCCCGCCGCACCTACTGCCGGTGACCGAGATCTGTCGACCCATCAGCAAGTAGCGTCGCGCCTGCCCGACTGTCCTTGCGTCCATGCCGTCAGCCGACCCATGGGGCCGGCGCCTGCGGGCGGATCATGGTCGCTTACCCATCGGCTACGGATGGTGATCTTCCGGGCAGTGTGTCGTCTTGTGCGTGTCCTCTCCAGTTGGTTCTGACGTGCCTCGCGCACCGCCCCTCACGCTCTGCCGCCACGCCCGACACGACGGCGAACGTTGGTGTCCCGGGATCACCCGGTCCGCCACCCTGCGCAACGCCCTCAACCACGCCGTACGCTCCTGGGACCTGCGCTACAACCCCGCCAAGCACTCCGTCCCGCCCAAGCCCCGTGCCGCCGAGCGCACCTGCTGGACACCGGCAGAGGCCGCGGCGTTCCTGCGCCACAACACGGAGCACTACGCCGACCAGCTCACCGACCTGTTCGAGGTCATGCTCGGCACCGGCATGCGCCGCGGCGAGATCCTCGCCCTGCACTGGTCCGACGTGCACCTCATGGACCGCAAGCTGTACGTCCGCTGGACCCTCGCCGCCATCGACAACGGGAAGATCCACCTGCGCGAGCCCAAGACCGAGGCCGGCCGCGCTTGAATCAGCCTCTCTCCCAGAGTCATGACCGCTCTCCGCCGCCAGGCCGCCCTCCGGGTGACCGCCCACCCCGACGGCCGACTCGAAGGACTCGTCTTCGCCCGCCCCGGCGGAACGCCGCTGCGGCCCCAGTGGGTCCTCGACCAACTCCGCAAGCGCACCGCCGAACTCAACCTCCCGCGGATCGGGCTGCACGGCCTGCGCCACACGGCGGCCGGCATCATGATCGCCGAAAACATCCCTCTCGCCATCGTCTCCAAGCCCCTCCGACACTCCACCCTCGCCACCACCATCAACCTCTATGGCCACCTCCTCAAGGACTCCGCCGACGAAGCCGTCACGGCACTCGCCTCCGCCCTCGACAAGGCAGACTCCACTTGGCCCGCACAACACAGCGGACCGGAGAACACCGGGCCTTTGCCGTTCGCCGCACAGCCTGCCAAGTCGGCTATCGAGGGACGCCCGTCGCCGGTGCTGTCCGGGGGCGGATGGCCATCCGGCTCGAGGCGGCCGGGGACGAGTCCAGGGCCCTCACCCTCCGAGGCTCCACGTCGGGTGTGCCCCTGCGCTGCTTCTGTCCTTGCCGCCGGGCAATGGCTGCCATGACAGCCCGACACTCCGCTTCGACTCCAAGTCCCTTAAAGATCACGAAAGTTGTCGATTTACATACTGGTCAGTTTGTCACCGCGCGTGCTTACGCTGGTGGAATGGCGAATGGCGTGTTCCATACCGGATACGGCATCACGATCAACCTCACCCTCCCCGACCTCGGTCATCCCGAGCGCCCGGATCTGCTGGAAGAGATCCTGCGCCCGGTCGGCGACCGCGACCGTGCACTCCTGGAGTGCCTCGACCACCACGCCGGCATGGTCTGCCGGTCGGAGAACGCCGACAAGTCCCCCTGGATGTTCATCAGCACCCGGCGCAGGAACGGCCATCTGGTGCTTGTCGCCGCCCACCTGCCGGTCACCCACAAAGCCACTCCCGAGGAGAGCGCCCGCCACCGGGCGATGAAGGAGCGGATCGCCCGCTGTGCGGAGCGGCATGGACTGCGCGCCCAGGTCGAGGCCCGCTCGGCGGACGGCCGCATCGTCACCGACGTCCTGGTTACCGGGGCCGGTGGCAGACGGATCGGCTGGGAGGCCCAATACTCGCCCATCACCAGTGAGACCGTCCGCCGCCGATCCTGCAGGGCGGCCGAAATCGGCATCACGCCACTGTGGGTGACCGACAGCGAGCGGGCCGCGCTGATCGACCGGGCACCGTGGGTGCGTGTGGACGACTTCTCCTCACGCGACATCACTTCCAAACTCGCGATGTTCGTCCGCGGTGGGATCCGCCACTTGCAGGTCTGGAAGTGCCTGCCGACCAGCGAACGTCCATGCCCGACCACGGGTAGCGCCTGCGGCCGCTTCCACTCCGGCTGGTTCCTGCCGGCACTGTGCCTGCCGAAGAAGGCCCCGACCCAGGTGGACCACCTGGTCGTGGCCAGTGCCGACGGCGAGTTCGTTCCCCTGCAGATACAGGACGACGACGGCCGGCGCACCGCCTCCCGCATGTGGGTTCCCGTCGCGGACCGGGACAAGTGGTGGGACATCGTCGGCCGGCCCGAGACAACCAGTGCGATGGAGGACACCACCGACTCGCCGGACGAGGAGATCACCTTCACCGGCGAGGAGATCGATCTCACCTGCCGCTACGGCGAGGAGACCCTCACCCGCAACGATCCCCGCCTTCGCCGGGAACGCCCGGACGCCACCGGCCTGCGAACCTTCGCCCAGGTCCCGCACTCCATGTTCGCCCTCCCTGCCGCCCCTCCCACGCTGAAGGCCAACGCCACTCAACGCCGAGCCGCTGCCGTGCAGTTCGGCTGCCCGGTCTGGGAGATCGGCCCGTGCGGCTTGTGCGGTGTCCCGATCCACCGCTACGGCAACCGCTCGGCTCACGCGTGCGGATCGTGCCGCACAGCCCTGCTGCGCAGCCGCCTGCCGGGACAGTAGCCCGAAGCGCAGCAGGGCGTTGAGCGTCCGGCAAGCGGTCGGCGGGCTCCCGGTGACCGCCCCCGCAGTGCCCCTTCAGTGCCGGATACATCCAGGCGGAACCGAGGGAGGTCCAGCCTGATCCTGGTCAGGCGTAGGGCGTTGTCCCATTCCCAACTCTCGGTCGGGTCATCGACGGTGAGCGAGGCGGTGGCCGGGTCCAGTCGACCTGGATGTGGAAGTTGGAGTGCGGCCCGTTGACCACCACCGTCGACTCTCCGAGGTGGCCGCGTGTGCGTACGGCGGGGCGTCATCCCGCCGGAGGCACGAGGTTGGAGTCAGCCCATGCTGGGAGCGGCGGCCAGTTCTTCGGTGAGCCGTTCCGTCGTGGTCTCAATCCAGTCCAGGGTCCGAGCCGTGTGGTAGCCGAGCGCGCGGTTGATACCGATCATGTGGCTGTTCGTCGTGGCCGTGGTGGTGCAGATGCGCTCCAGGTCCGGTCGCTCGTCGTTGAGCCGGCGCATCAGTGCGGCCTTGATCGCCCGGCCGAGCCCGTGCCCTCGGTGCGCGGCGAGCACCGACGTGTCGTGGACGTAGCCGATCTCGCGGCGGTGCGGGTAGTTGTGGATGACGTGCGTAGCGACGACCTGACCCGTTGCCTCGTCGATGGCGACGACAACCCGCTGTTCCGTGCCGGCGTCCAGCAGTTCGCGGTCTGTCACGCGAACCCGCTCCGAGGTCCAGACGGTCTCGCGGTAGCTCAACTGACCCATCGGAGCGTCGTGGATGGCCTGCCGGGCCAGGGCATAGGAGTCGACGAGGTGATCGGGCGCCGCACCGGTCCAGTGGACCAAGCGGTAGCCGCTGGGGACGGGAACGTCCCAGAGCGTCTCCGGAGCCGTCGCGATGACCAGGACCTGCATCGACATGCTGTGGGTCACGTCGAATCCGAGGTGCTCCGCGCGCCGGGCACCGGCCGAGCCGGGCTTCACCGGAAAACCGAGCACGGTGGCGCGCTGGGTCTCCTTAACCGCGGGCATCACGAAGCGGAGCAGATCGGTCCCGATACCGCGGCACCGCAGCTCGGGGTGCACGTTGACCTCGATGCTCGCGATCCCGCTGTTCTCGCCCTCGGGAAGCGCAAGCTTGACCGAACCGGCCAGGCGCCCGTCCACGTAGCCGACCCAGAAGCGGCACAGCCCGTCCTCCAGCGGTGGCGTACGCAGCCGACCGATCGAGGTCTCGTAGGTCAGCGGCGGGTCCTCCGGCGTGTCCGCCGCCACGCATGCTGCCCGCATCGCGAAGTAGTCGGAAAGGACGCGCTCGGAAGCACTCGCCGGGTCGAGCGGCTGAATGTCGAGAATCACCGAATCTCCATGATCTCTGCAGGTATATTCATTGCCATTGGCTGGAAATCGCCAGGCAGCGGCCTGTCGGCCGCCTCCGCCTCGGAGGCATCTGCCAGAGCGAGCGTATGACTGTCGCCGACGAGCAGGGTCAACACCAGTGCTATCATGACGAGCCCGAAACTGACCAGCCCCATCGCGACCATAATCCCGCCGTGCAGCAGAACCGCGAGGCAAAAAGCCGTTCGGCGAGCTCTTCGCGGTGACAGGGCGGCTGCGGCAATGGCCAGTTCGATGGCCAGGGCACCCCAGGTGAGCAACCTGATGGCGCTTTCGGAGGCCAATAGCGGGCCGAGTGCCTGTCGGATTCCCGGCGGGAGCCCGTAGAACGGATCCACGAGGACCGTGTACATCGCATGGCCGCTCCGCCACTGCGCCGTACAGAGCTTCGAGATTCCTGCGGTGAAATAGATGATGGCGATCTGGCAGCGAATTGCCCACCAAGCGGCATAGGAACTACCGGCCCACACCGGGGCGAGCGGCTCACTCGGCCGGGTCCAGTGCCAGATCCGCGTGTCGCCCAGAAGGAACGGCATCATCAGCATGGTTCCGGCGAGCGCGGCCTCCTCGGCGCCACTGGGCATCGTCATGCTGACGCTCAGACTCCAGGTGACGAACCAGTGAGGCGCGCACGTCCAGCGCGGACGATATCCGCTGACGACGAGAACAAGGACGGCGATCGCAATCAAGCGGCTACTGAGCAGGCCGGCCGGAGTGGATCCGGCAACGCACCACAAGGACAGGTCGTGAGCGCCGTAGCAGCGCATGCCACTGGACAGGCCAGGCTGGTAGGTGAACAAGCTGTGATCAGGGGTGAAGACGATGCTGATCAGCTCGGACAGTGCCAGAACTGATCTGGCAAAGGCCAGCGGCAGGCCCCGTGGGTCGAAGCTCGCGGCCGACGCGAGAGCGCGATCCGTCAGCCGGCGCATTCGATTTCACTGTTCACTGTCCTGATGATCTTCCAGTCGCTCTGCCAGAAACGGGTATTCGTCGTCCAACGCGTCGGGCTCTCCACCGAGATCAAGACGTGGCCGCAGACGGACGGATGTGAGGTGTGATTGACACTGCGGACAACAGGAGCACGCAGCGCCATGGACCTGCACGCGGCAGGGGTGAGTTCGGTGCAATCCAGCCAGTCGCCGGCGGCGATCTGGTGGGTGAGGTTTCCCAGTTCGACATAGCGCGCATACGCCGAGCGGCTCAGGCCCCAGTCCGTGGACTGCGCCATCTGCAGCTGGGGGGCGGCGGTCAACTGACCGCCGTCCCCCACGAAGAGTGCCACGCTGGCATCCGTAGTCGGCTGCTTGGCAAAGAAGCCCCAACCCTGAGGCCACATCACCGTTATGGAGGCACGCTCCGTCTGCAACCAACCCGGCACCAACCGGGCTGGTAGCAACTGCGTGGAAGAAGTGAGCAGCATGACGAGGAGCAGGGCAGCCGTGAAGTAGAACCCCTGAGTACTCCGGGATGTGGTAGCCGCTCCTCGCCGTGCCATCACTGGCAGGAAACGCAGCTCAAGTTGGCCGGCACAACTGCAGAGCTGTGCGTCCCGGTGGAGACGGCGCCCACCAGCACCATGCCGACGAGTGCGCCAATTATCACAAATCGCATCTGTATTCCCCGTGTTGATTAATCGTTGATCCATCGTTGCCCTGGGCAGCCGATGGATCAGAACCTACCTGACTCCGCTACCGGCAGCCTACTGATGAGCTAACCTTACGATCGGCTGGCGCGCGATCATGGTGCCGCAGGAGCCAGGAGTACGCGCGTCAGGTGGTCACGGCTTCCCTCCGGACGTAGCCGAGCACGACATGGGGGTGCGGATGGATCTCGACGTTCGGCTGTTGGGGCCGCTGGAGGTCGAGGTGGCAGGCGACCTCCTGCCGCTCGGAGGTCTTCGTTCGCATCGACTGCTCGCCGTGCTCCTGTTGAATGCCAACAGCGTCGTGCAGGTGGACCGGTTGGTCGATGTGATGTGGGAAGCAGCACCACAGTCGGCACGCCAGCAGATCCACAACACGGTGGCGGCGTTGCGTCGTGCCATGGCGCCGGTGGCCGGGTTCGACATCGTCACCACTCAACTCGGTTACCGGATCGTCGTGGACAGCGACCGGCTGGACCTGACTCGGTACCGCTCCGCAGTACGGCAGGCCGATCGGGCGGTGGCCGACGGCGAGCTGGGGACAGCGGTCTCCTTGCTCACCGGGGCACAGGGCTTGTGGCGAGGGTCGGCGCTGACGGGACTTGGCGGCGAGTACTTCGCCAACGTCGGAACCCGGCTGGCGGAGGAGTACCTCTCGACGACCGAGCTGCTCATGGACCTGCATGTCCAGCTGGGCGAGAGCGCCCGTGTCGTGGGCGAGCTCATCGAACTGGTCGCATCGCACCCGTCGCGGCAGGCGCTCCGCGCGACACTGATGGCCGCTCTCCACTCCACCGGTCGGCAGGCCGACGCGCTTGAGGTCTACGAGGAGGGCAGGCGGCTGCTCGTCGAGGAGTTCGGGCTCGACCCGAGTGATGACCTCAAAGCACTGCACGAGCGCATCCTGCAGGGACTGTCAGTGGTCGAACCTCCCGCAGTGGAGCGCCCGTCGGCTCCACCAGCAGCCCTGGCGGCCCCGGATGCCGCCGGCCTGCCGGTGCCGGCGACACGACGGTTCCTTCCCCATGACCCCCGCGAGTTCTCCGGGCGCCAGGACGAGATCCTCCAACTCATGGAGGACAGCCGGCAGACCGAATCGGTCTCGCTGGTCATCTCGGCGATCAACGGGATGGGCGGGATCGGGAAGACCGCGCTCGCGGTGCGCTTCGCCCACACGGTCGCGGCCGACTACCCCGATGGTCAGTACTTTGTCGACCTCAGGGGGTTCACCGTCGGTGTGGAGCCGCTCAGTCCGGAGGACGCCCTCGGCCACCTGTTGAGGCAGTGCGGACTGCCGGATGAGCTGATCCCGCCGGGCCTTGAGGACCGCACCGCTACCTGGCGCAGTCTCATGGCCGACAAGAGAGCGCTGGTACTGCTGGACAACGCCCTCGGCGTCCAGCAGGTCAGGCCGCTGCTCCCCGGTACGAACGGCCCACTCATTCTGATCACCAGTCGCCGTCGTCTGCCGGCGCTGGAGGGCATCGTCCCACTGTCACTCGACCTGATGCCGCCCGCTGACGCGGTCGCGCTGTTCATCCACATCGTCGGGACCCGGCGTCTGGCGTCCGATGAGGAGGGTGTCGCCGAACTCGTCGAGCTGTGCGGGCGCCTGCCACTGGCCATCCGGATCGCTGCCGCACGTTTCCGTGAGCGGAGGAGCTGGACGGTGCCGTACCTCATCCAGCAACTCAGCGACCAGGAAAAGCGCGCCAGGTTTCTGGACTTCGGCGACCGGAGCGTGTCAGCGGTCATCTCGATGTCCTACCGCTGCCTTTCGGACGACCACCGTCGGCTCTTTCGCCTGCTGAGCCTCCACCCGGGCCCCGACTTCAGTCCGCCCGTCGCGGCGGCCCTTGCCGCACTGCCGATCGACCGGGCCCAAGAGATTCTTGAGTCGCTGTTCGACGACAACCTCGTCCTCCAGGAGCAGCCGGACCGATACCACTTCCACGACCTGGTCCGTGACTACGCGTCGCGGATGTCTGTGGAACACGACAGCGACGAAGGCAGAAGCGAGGCCCGCAGGCGGCTGTTCGACTACTACCTGCAGACTGCCTCGACTTGGTGTGCGCCGCTGGCGATGGGGCCGTTTCGCGTCACACCGACCATCGCCCACGCCGTCACCGGCATACCTGTGCCGGCATCGGCCACCGACGCCATCGAGTTGCTCACCGAAGAGTCGGCCAACCTCGTCGAAGTCGCCCGGACCGCGCTCAGTGACGGCCCTTCCGGCGTGGCCTGGCAGTTGGTCTGCGCCATCCAGCCGTTCCTCCGGAGGACCAACTATCCGGGCGCGGCGCTCAAGCTCTTCGAGGACGCGGTCGAAGCTGCCCGGTCGGCCGGGGACGAGCACGGCGAGGCGCTGATCCTCATCGGGCTGGCCGGCGCCCTACGACAGCGAGGCCGTAGCTCGGACGCCCGGGTGGCCCTGGAAGCCGGCATCGAGATCAGCAGACGCGGGGACGATCGGTACACGGAGATGTACCAGCTGACCGAGCTCGGCATCCTCAAGATCAACGACGAGAGTTTCAGCGAAGCGTACGACTGCTTTCACTCGGCTCTCGTCATCGCTGGGACTCTCGGCGACCAGCAGCTGAGTGCGGTACTGAACAACAACCTGGGTGTTGCCTGCCGAGAGCTGGGCCGCAGTTCGGAGAGCTTCGAGTACTTCTCCCTGGTGCTGGACGACCACCAGGTGGCCGGCCGGGACCTGTCGGAGGCCTTCACCCTGGTGAACATCGGGCTCCTGCTCGTGCGGGAAGGACGCTCCGAGGAGGCAGTCGACTACTTGGACCGTGCTCTGAAGATGGCCGACGGCGAAACCCACGTGCACCTGGCTGCTGAAGCGCAGGTGGTCCTGTGCGAGGCGCACAGAGCGCTCGGCGATGTCCCGCAGTCCTTCGAATACGGTCGTGCTGCTCTTCGCATCAGCCGCGAGCACAAGCTGCTGGAAGCCGAGTGCTTCGCATTGAACGGGCTCGGTGAGGCCTACCTGGCCGTGCGGGACCTGGACAACGCAGAGGTGACTTTTCGCCATGCCGCCAGCCTGTCCCGGGAAAGGAAGCTGCGTTCGTGCGAAGCCAGGGCGCTGGAAGGCTCCGCGCACATCGCACTGTACCGAGATGATCAGGAGGTGGCGATCCGCCGATTCCAGATCGCCAGTTCGACCTACCCTGCTGATGCCGCAGAGATAGCGAACTCCCGTGTCCACCTGGCCGATCCGGCATCCCCGGGCGTTCGCTGCAAGCGCTGCTCCGGCCCGGTCGAGCAGTGAATCCGCCCCTGGCGACGTCGACTGCCACGGTCAGGGGCGGTCCCGTGAAGACCGCCCCTGACCGGGCATCGACCCCGTACAGGCCCTAGGGCCTGTACGGCGGATCTTTCCGGGCCCGCGACGCCGGGCATCCCGGCTGGACGCACGCCCGAATCGCCCAAGTACGTCCAGTACGAGGACGACTCGGGCGCACGCCCAGCCGGGCGCCCAACGCCGCGGGCTCATCCGAAAAGATCCGCCGTACAGGCCCTAGTCGAGGGCAGCAGCCCGGATCAGCTCGGCCAACTCCCCCACCTGCGGTCGATGCAGCACGTTGTGATGGGTGCCGGGGATCTGCCGGGCGCGAGACTCGGGCGCCCACACGCCCCACCCCATCGCACTGTCCCCCGTCCGATCGCCGCCCTGTTCGGCGCGGTAGACGTGCACCGTGCCCGGGTACGGCTGGAGCGTGCCCGGCGTGACGAGGTCGAAAATCCGGGCCTCGACCAGGAACAGCCGGGCAATACGCTCGACCTGGTCCGCAGGAACCAGCCCACGGCCGGCGATCCAGCGCACCGCGGCCGCGTGTCGCACCTCCTGTGTGCCGTCGAACAGCTCCGTCGGCGGAACGGGAAGGTCTTCGGCGCGAAGCCCGGGTCGGTTGAGCAGTGCACCGAGCAGCTCGTGCGGTGGGAAGACCACCGGCATGTCAGGCCGCGGCGCTTCCGCCTCGATCACTCCGACGTACCGCACCTCCCGGCCCGCCGCTGCCAGTTGGCGGGCGACGACGACGCTGATGATGCCACCGCCGGACCATCCGCCGATGCGGTAGGGACCTTCGGGCTGGACACGCAGGATCTCCGTGACGTACCGCGCGGCGAGGAGCTCCAGGTCCGTGTAGGAGTCAGGCCCCTCGAACAGCATCGGAGCCTGCAGCCCGTACGAGCTGGTGCGCGGACCGACCAGACGGGCCAGTTCGTGGTAGCACAGGACGGTCCCGCCCAGCGGATGGATCCAGAAGAACACCGCCTCCGGATCCTCCACCACGTGCAACGGCACCACCACCGCGTCCTCCTCGGCGCTGTGGTCCGCCCCGGTGACCGCCTCGGCGAGACGCTCCACCGTGCTGGCGCTGACGATCGCGTGCAACGGCACGGCGACCTGGAACTCTCGTTGGATGGCGGTGACGAGGTGGATCGTCAGCAGAGAGCTGCCGCCAAGCTCGAAGAAGCTGTCCCGGACCCCGATCCGCTCGATCCCCAGGATGCGCTGCCAGATCTCGGCGAGCCGCCGTTCCACCGCGTCGCGCGGTTCGAGGTAGGGCGTGCGCAGGTCAGGACGCTCGTACCGGACCAGTCCGGCCACCGTCGGTTGCTCCTGGTCCCAGTCCGACCGCACCCAACGGGCGAGCCTGCTGCCCAGATCGGCGGTGGAGACCACGATCTGGGTCGACGGCCGGCCACGCAGCAGGCGTTCCAGCACGGGGCCGCCGTCCTCCTGGCTCATGGCGAGAGCCGCAAGGGACTCCCCGAGCACGACACCGCTCCCCGTCTCCGGCAGACCGTGCGGCAGCGGCCGCCAGCCCTCCCAGTTCACCGCCAGCCAGGTGGCGCCGGTGAGCCTGCGCTGCCGGTGCGCGAACAGGTCGAGATGGGCGTTGGCCGCAGCGTAGGCCGCCAGACCCAGACCGCCCAGCACCGGGCTGAGTGAGGAGACCAGCAGAACAAAGTCCAACGTGAGTCCGTCGGTGACCTCGGCCAGCACCTGCAGGCCCTCGACCTTGGAGCGGACCTGCTGATCGCAGGTGCCGCGATCGAGCTCGTCCAGTGCCAGCGCCGGGCCCTCGGCGACCGTGCCCGCACAGTGGAGGACACCGTTCAGCGCACCGAAGCGGTCGGTGACCTGGCGGATCACCTCGCGCATCTGTGCCGGGTCGGCCAGGTCCGCGGCGAAGGTGAGCACCTCGGCCCCGGCCTCTTCCAGCCGGCTTACCGCCGCGATCCTCGAAGCCACCAGCGAGTCCGGCTCCCCACGAAGGAGGCTCGGCCACTGTGAGCGGGGTGGCAGGGCTTGGCGGTGCACCACTGCGAGCTTGGCCGACCGCGCGTGGGCGAGATGCGCGGCGAGAGACTGCCCGACCGTTCCAAGGCCGCCGAGCAGCAGGTAGACGCCGCCTTCCCGGAGCAGGCTCGGACCGGCCTCCGGGAGCTGGACGGGCTCGTAGTGCTGGACCCACCGGTCCTCTCCGCGATACGCGACGTCGGCGGGCAGCAGGGCCGGCTCAGCCGCGAGTTCCGCGGCCAGCTGCGCCGCGAGTCGCTGTCCGGCCTCGACCGTCGGCGCCGCTTCGACGTCGACCAGACGGGCATGGACCCCCGGAATCTCCTGGGGGATGACTCGGCAGGCCCCCGCGGCCATCGCGTGCTCCGGAACCAGATCGGGTTCCCCAGCCACCGCGAGCGCGCGGTTGGTCACCACGGTGTACCGAAGCGGACCGGTGACCTGGCAGCGGAGCAGCGCGCGGGCGAGGAACAGCACACTGTGCAGGCTGCGTCCGCGCACGTCCGGCCGGGCCGTGGGAACGGCGCAGAGCGTGTGGACCAGGTGTGCGGGGAATCCCCCCGACGTGCTGCGGACGACGGAGACCAGCCGCTCCGCATCCTCGGGCGAGGACAGGTCGAAGGCGAAGTGCTGGGATCCCAACTGGGTGAAGCTCTCGCCGGGTTCAGCCGTGACCACGAGGTGCCCGCGCTCCCGCAGCCAGTCGGCGAGCAGCGAGCCGAGCCCGTCGGGATCCGTGACCACCAACCATGAGCCGGGCTTCTCGTCGGGGTCGGCCACCGGCCAGGACGTGCGGGTCCAGCCGGCGGAGTAGAACCAGCGCGAGACCTCCGGCAGGCGTTCGGTGGCATCGGCCGCAGCTCGGACGGGCTCGCTCGGCACGTCCAACCAGTGCCGCTTGCGCTGGAAGGCGTAGGTCGGCAGAAGCACCCGGCTGGGCCGCTCAATGCCGGCCGCAGCCAGCTCCACCGGAACTCCCGCCAGCCACAACCCGGCGAGGGCCGCGCTGAAGCCGTAGCTCGCGGGCACGTCCTCGGCCCGCCGCCCGAAGACGGGAAGTACGACGGCGTCCGTCGGTCCGGCCGCCCCGGGAGAGGCCGCCCCCTCGCCGCCGAGGGCGTGCTCGCTGTCCAGTGACAGGTCGATCACGGGACCGTCCAGGTCCTGGGCAAGCGCCTCACGGAGGTCGGGCGCCGTCGGCTCCACCACCTGGGCGGCCCAGAAGCCCGGGTCCGTCGCCTCCTCGGCTTCCACCCACCGGCCGCGAGCGGCGCAGTACAACGCCAGCGCGGGGTGGGCCAGCGGTACCCGGCGCAGCTCCTGGGACGCCGCAGCGAGCCGGGCATCCGGCGCGGCTTGCGCCACAGCGAGCGCGACCTCGAAGACGTCGGCCACGGGGAGGACCCCCGCAGCCGCGGCAGCCAACAGGGCGCCCAGTCCCGTGCCGAGTGCAGCCGAGGGCCGTACCCCGTGCTCTGCCAGCGTCAGGGTCAGCGCATGCTGCGCCACCAGCACCGCCGTCTCGGAAAGCGACCGGGCCTGGTCCGCTCGCCCCGGGCTGCCCATCAGCTCCGTACGCACCCGACCGGCGACCCGGGGCGTCAACGCATCGCACAGCGCGCTCAGATGACGACGGAACGCGGGAAGCTCCGCGACCAGTCCCGTGAGGAACTCGGTACCGACGCCGTTGCCCGCCGGGCCGTAGTACAGCGCGACGCCGGCGTGGTCCACCGTGTCGTCCACGTAGGACCGATCGCTGCCGGCCGCCATGACCTGGTGGAGGAGGGTGGTGGCCTGCTCGGTGCTGTCGGCGATGACGACGCGGCGGTACGGGTGCTGGGTGCGTCCGTACTGGAGGGTGTGGGCGATGTCGGGGAGGGCCAGGCCGGCGTTCCTGCCGAGGTGTTCGGCCAGCCGGGCGGTGGCCTGGTCGAGGGCCTGCGGGGTCTTGGCGGACAGCGGCAGGACATGCGGCCGCCGGGTGGCGGGCGGCGTCGCGCCCCGCTCGGGGGCCTGTTCGAGGATGACGTGGGCGTTGGTGCCGCCCATCCCGAGGGAGCTGGCGCCGGCCCGGCGCGGGAGGCGGGTGGCCGGCCAGGGCGTCACGCTGGTCGGCACATGGAACGGGGTGCGGTCCAGGTCCAGATGGGGATTGGGCTCGGTGTAGTGGAGCGTGGGCGGGATGACGCCGTGCTCGACGGTGAGGATGGCCTTGATGAGGCCGGTGACACCGGCAGCGGCGTCGAGGTGACCGATGTTGCTCTTGACCGAGCCCAGCGCACAGCTGGCCGGTGCCAGAGCGGGGCTCGCGCCGAACGCCTCGCTGAGCGCCGCCACCTCGATGGGATCCCCGAGCGAGGTCGCGGTACCGTGCGCCTCGACGTAGCCGATCTCCTCAGGGCGCGTTCCGGCCGCTCGCAGCGCGCCGCGGATCGCCGCGACCTGTCCTTCGACGCTCGGAGCGGTGTAACCGACCTTGCCTGCACCGTCGTTGTTGACCGCGGTACCGGTGATCACGGCGTGGATGGTGTCACCGTCGGCGAGGGCGTCCTCCAGCCTGCGCAGCACGACCACCCCGGCGCCACTGCCCGGCACGCTGCCGGCCGACTTCGCGTCGAACGGCCGGCAGTGCCCGTCAGGAGAGGTGATCCCGCCTTCCTGGTACAGGTAGCCGCGAGCCGGGACGAGGATCGAGGACCCTCCGGCCAGTGCCAGGTCGGTCTCGCCGTTGAGCAGCGCCTGAACGGCCAGGTGCACGGCGACCAGCGACGTCGAACAGGCAGTCTGCACCGTGATCGCGGGACCCCGGAGGTCGAGCTTGTACGCCACCCGGCTGGCCGTGAAGTCCTTGTCGATGGCCAACCCCAGCTGGAACCCACCGGTCTCCTCCAGGCGGTGGATGTTCGGCAGGAGGTTGTTCCACGCGTAGTCGCCGAAGCCGACTCCGGCGTAGATGCCGATCAGCCCGGGGAACCGCTGCGGATCATGGCCCGACCGCTGCAGAGCCTCGGTCGCCACCTCCAACAGCAACCGCTGCTGCGGATCGAGCAACTCCGCCTCACGAGGCGAGAACCCGAAGTACTCCGCATCGAACTCCCCCACCCCCCGCAGGAACCCCCCACGAGCCACGTACTCCGGCCGCGCCACCTTCTCGGCCGGCACACCCGCAGCCTCAAGCTCCTGCGCACTCAGCGTCGAAATCGACTCACGACCACCGAGCAGGTTCTCCCAGAACTGCTCGACATCCTCCGCACCCGGAACACGGCACTGCATACCCACCACTGCGATCTTCGGTCCGGTGCTCGCCGGGGAGGGCGGGGCGGCCTCGGGCAGGACGACCTCCGCCGACGTGGCACTCGACCGGCCGCCGGCCTCGATGTGCCGGGCGATCGCCGCGACCGTCGGGTGGCTGAAGAAGTCGACGATGGGAATCTCGTGTCCCAACTCGGCTGCCAGGATCGAGCGGACCCGCAGCAACAGTAGGGAGTGCCCACCGACGTCGAAGAAGTTGTCGTGCCGCCCGACGCGGTCGAGGCCGAGCACCCTGCTCCACACCTCAGCGATCCGTGCCTCTGTCCCGGCCAGCGGAGCGGTCGCCCGGCCAGGGCGCTCCGCCGGCTCGGCGGCCGGCTCCTGTGCTGTCAGCGCGGCACGATCGATCTTGCCGTTGGGGTTGAGCGGGAACGCATCGATCACCACGAGTCGACCCGGGACGAGGAACCGGGGTATCCGCTCGGCCAGTTGGCCCAGCACCTGGTCGGTATCGACCTGCCGGCCCGGCAGCGCGGTGAGGTAGCAGACCAGGATCTCGTGCCCCTGCACGGCCCGCGTGACCACCGCCACGGCCTGGGCGACGTCGTCGCAGGTCCTGGCGACCGACTCCAGCTCGCCGAGCTCGATCCGCACTCCGCGCAGCTTGGTCTGTGAGTCGCCGCGCCCGTGGTACTCCAGTTCCCCGTTGCTGTTCCAGCGGACCGAGTCGCCGGTGCGGTACATGCGGGCGCCCGGGGTCCGGTCGAACGGATCAGGTAGGAAGCGCTCCGCGCTCAGGCGCGGGTTGCCGATGTAGCACCGCCCGGTGGCGGGGCCGCCCAGGTACAACTGCCCCGGTGTGCCGATCGGCACCGGGCGCAGGTCGGCGTCCAGCACGTAGGTCCGGACGCCGCGGATCGGCGCACCGATGGGAACGGAGCCGTGCTCGGCAGCCCCGGGAAAAGCCGCTGTGGACGAGCACGCCGCTTCGGTGACCCCGTAGATGTTGACCACCCGAAGTCCCGCGATCCGGTCACCGAGCCGGCCCACGAGCTCCGCGGGGAGGGCCTCGCCCGCGAGTACCACGGTCTCCAGAGTCGCCGGAAGGCCGCCGGCACGCACCAGTTCGGCCGCGATCGACGGAACGGTGTGCATCGCACGCACCGGTACGGGGAACGGAACGGCGGCCAGGTCGAGCGCATCCCGCGCAATCAGCAGCGTGCCGCCGTGCGAGAGCGGAATGAAGAGCTCCATGACCGAAAGGTCGAAGCTCGCCGAGCAGGTGGCGGAGAACCCGGCGAGTTCCCCGTCGGAGAACAGCTCGCGTCCGTAGGCCATCAGACCGACCAGGGAGCGGTGTTCGTTGGCCACTCCCTTGGGTGTCCCGGTCGATCCCGAGGTGTAGATGACGTAGCACAGCTGGGCACCGGTCACCGGAACCTCGGGACGAGCCGTCGGGACGCCGCCCTGCTCGGCGTGTCCGCCGTCCAGCGCGACCAGCGCCAGCCCCTCGGTCGGGAGATCGGCCAGGAGCTCCTCATGACCGACGACCGCGGCGGCGCCGCTGCTCTCCAGCATGTGGCGCAGCCGCGCCGGCGGGTAGCCCGGGTCCAGCGGAAGGTACGCAAGACCGGCCTTCATCACCCCGTAGAGGGCGACCAGCAGGTCCACGTCGCGATGTGCACACACACCGACCGCGGTCTCGGGAGCGAACCCGTGCCCGATCAGGCGGTGAGCCACCTGGTTGGCGCGCGCATCGAGTTCGGCATAGGTCAGTGTCCTCTTGCCGTCGCTCACGGCGATCCGGTCCGGGAAGCGGTCCACCGACTGCTCGAAGCAGCCGTGCAGGTGCGGCGGCAGGTCGAAGGAGTCCGTCGGCCCGGAGCACCATGCGTCCAGAAGGCGTTCTTCGGCGGCGCCGAGCACCGGCAACTCGCTGATCGGGTCGTCGGGGCGCGCGGCGGCGCCGACCGCCGCCGTCACCGCACGTTCGCCGAGCCGGGCCATGGCGGGCTCGTCGAACAGCGCGGTGTCGTATTCGAAGACGCACCGCACCGAGCCGTCCTGGCGCTCGATCAGCACGACGTTCAGATCGAACTTGGCCGTGTTGTTGGGTACGAGGTCGTAGTCGATGTCCAGTGCACCGAGTTTGATCTGCTCCGCCGGCGCGTTCTGCAGCACGACCATGATCTGGAACAGCGGGTTCCGCGACGGGTCGCGGACCGGCGCCAGCTCCTCGACCACCTTCTCGAACGGCAGGTCCTGGTGCTCGTAGGCTTCCAGGCAGGTGGCACGGACCCGCCGGAGGCACTCACGAAAGCTCGGAGCGCCCGACAGGTCGGAACGCAGGATCAGCGTATTGACGAAGAAGCCGATCACCTGGTCGAGCTCAAGCCGGGTACGGCCAGCGATCGCCCCCGCCACGCTGATGTCGGTCTCGCCGGTCGAACGGGCGAACACCGTCTTGAACACCGCCAGCAGAGCCATGTACAGGGTCGCCTGCTCCTGCGCCGCCAGGTCGCGCAGGACCTGGACAGCCGACGCGGGGATGTCGAAGCCGTAGCTCGCGCCGAGGTGTTCTGCCGACTCCACGCGCTCACGGCTGCTCGGCAGCGCGGTGATGCCGGCGCCCCGGAGCTTCTCGCGCCAGTAGGCCAGGTGCTCGTCGAAGTCGCCGGCGTCGAGCAGCTCCTGCTGCCAGAGGGCGTAGTCGGCGTACTGGATCCCCAGCTCGGGCAGCTGTGGCTCCCGCCCGCCGGTGTAGCCCTCGTAGAGGGTACGGAGCTCCCGGAAGTACACGTCCTGGGACCACGCGTCCGTGATGACGTGGTGGCTCATGATGAGGAGCTGGTGCTCCTCGGGTCCCAGCACGAGCAGCATCTGACGCTGCAGCGGGCCGGTCGCGAGGTCGAACGGCCTGCGTGCCTCCTCGGCGACGATCCGCGCGCGCTCGTCCTCGCGTGCCGCGGGCGGCAGCCCACTGAGATCGGTCACCGTCAACGGGATCCTCAGATCGGCGTGGATGACCGCCAGGATCTCGCCGTCCCGTTCGACGAATGTGGACCGCAACGACTCGTGGCGAGCGACCAGGCCCTCCAGCGACCGCTCCAGTGCCCCCAGGTCCAGCCGCCCACGCAGTCGAAGCGTCATGGGAACCACGTAGAAGGGGTTGCCCGGGTCCAACTGCTGGGTCAGCCAGAGTCCTCGCTGCGAGCACGAGGTGGGCATGGCGAAGGCATCGCTGTCCGGCATACTGCGTTTCCTTTCGGGACCTAGGGCGTGTCTGACGGCTTGCGCGCAGCAAGCATGAACATCTGCCCGTGAGCGTCGGGAAGCTCCTGGTAGGCGAGGTCCAGGTCGATCAACCGCTGGAGCTCGAAGGTGTGGTCCGCTCGTCTTCCGATGTCGTATCCGACGGAGTCCGGGAAGACGCAGAAGGGGTCCACCCGCACCACGTCGAGTCCGGCCGTCTCGACGTCCCTGCACAGGTCCGTGCGGCTGCGCAGGTTCTGCCAGAGCAGGTCGATCTGCGCGGGCGTGTACATCGTGAGGAAGTCGACCCGCCTGGATTCGGGATCCCAGGTCGAGCAGACGAAGTGTCCGCCGGGGCGCAGGACCCGGTTGACCTCGCTGAGCACCCGGGGCAGCAGCGGGAGCGTCAGGTGCGAGAGCGTGCCCATCATGCAGGTCACGAGGTCGAAGCTGGCCGCGGCGAAGGGCAGGCGGGTCGCATCCCCCACGACCAGCGGGATGTCGTCGTCGCTGTACAGGCGCGACGACCTCGCATAGCGAACCGCTTCGTACTCCAGCTCGACACCGAAGCTGCGGAAGCCGAGCTTCTTGAGGACGCGCGGGTAGCGGGCGGTTGCGGTCCCGATGTCCAGGGAGGTTCCGGTGATCTTCGCCTCTTTGACGAATGCCAGGCTGTGAATGATGTCCAGCCACTTCTTGACCTCGTCCGCCGGCGGGGAGAAGTCGTAGGCGAGATAACTCGCCAGCGGCACCCGCGGCTGCGGCGTCGCGGCCAGCTTCCCCAGCACGCTGTCGACCAGGACACCACCGTGCAGCAGATGTGTGCGGTAGTCGGCATCGGTGTCGTGGTGCGCCCACGGCCTGGGAGCGGGGAAACCGCCGTCGGCGGATGGCGGCCGGCCCCCGGTGGTCGTCGGCTGGTCCGGATCGGTGCCGAGCGGCGAGAGCGCGGCGATGCGGCGGAACGTGTCCCGGTAGTCGACGTTCCATCCCGCGACGGTCTGGTAGACCGACCGTGCCTCGACGACGTCACCCTGCCGCTCGTACGACTGCGCGAGGTTGTACAGGGTGATGAGGCCGCCGCGTTCGATCCGCCGCTGATGGATCCTCTGACGGCTGACCTGGGCCGCCATCGGCATGTCCAGTGCCTCGAAGCACAGGCTCGCACAGGTCAGCGCCTGCGAGGTGAAGTCGGCGTCGGCCGCGGCCCGCTGGTAGTGGCCGATCGCCTCCAGGTGAAGCCCGCGCCCGTGCAACAGGTCCCCGAGCAACTGCCGCTCCGGGCCGCGGTCCGGACAACTGACGAGATAGTCCCCCAGCACCGCCATCACGGCGTGTTCGGCCTGCCTGGCCTGGTCGGCCGGCGCCCTGTGGACCGCGTCGAGCAGGTAGCGGTGACCATAGGTCAGCACCCCGAAGGCGCTGCACAGGTCGAGCAGGTCCGCCAGCGCGTTCTCCCTGCCCTCGACGAACGCCCGCTCCGCCGCACGCAGTCGGGTCAGGCGGCGACAGGTCAGCCGGTTCTCCAGGACGACGACCGAACCGTCACCCGTACCGACCACCGCCGTCGCGCCGTCCGCGCTCAACGCCGTGGACCACGCCTCGCCGTCACCGGACCAGCTCCAGTACTCCTCCGCCCTGCAGCCACCGAGGACCACCCGCCCGTCGACGCTGCCGACCAGGACCAGCTCTCCGTCCGATGTCGCGGAGGACGAACACACCGTGGCGGCCGGCGCGGTCACACCCGCCCACGCGCCGCGGCTCCCGTCCGGCCACTCGGTCCGCGCTCCGGCGTCGGATGGGGCCGGTGCGCGGTCGGCGGCCTGGTAGCCGCGACCGCCCCAGACATACCGGTGCGCCCGGCCCGAGCGGAGGAGGAGTTCGAGGAACCGTCCGTCCGCACTCAGCGCCACATGCTCGACTGCCTCGGTGTAGTCCTGGTGGAACAGCTCACCGCCGGCTTGGTCGAAGACCGTGACCGAGCCGCTCCGTTCCCCGGACAGCGAGGTGCCTACCGCGACCCGACCGCCGCCGCAGGCGAGCGCGGTGCTCGGTTGCCCGGCCATCGGCTCGGAACGCCACAGCAGACCGCCCGCGCCGTCCAGCAGGTGCAGTCGTCGGTCCGCCGAAACCGCAGCGACCCGCCGGCCGTCCTCGTCCACCGCCACGCAGAGGACCGCGTCACCGGCTCGGTAGAGCGCTCGTTGCGCGAACGGCGGGGCCGCCTCACCGGCGGCCGGCCACCGGACGTCGGCCGGGGCGAGGACGACCGCGCTGCGGGATTCGGGTGGCTCGACGACAAGGAGCTCGTCGTGGCTGCGAGTCGTCACGGCTGCTCCCCCGCGGCCGGGTCGCGAAGGCTGGTCCGGTACTTGTCGCGGGACACCGCGATGATGGGCCGGGACCGGCGACGGTCGCTCACGCGGTCCCGGGCCTCCCGTACGACCATGGCGAGCCCGGCCAGCGTCGGGTGGGTGAGCAGCTCGTGCAGTGGTACGTGCACACCGAGCTCCTCACTGATCCGTGCCACCACCCGGGTGGCGATCAGCGAATGGCCCCCCAGTGCGAAGAAGCTGTCGTCGGCCCCGATCTGACGCACTCCCAGGAGCTGCTGCCAGATCTCCCGGAGCGCCAGTTCCAGCTCGTCCGAGCACTCCCGGTAGTCCGTCTGGAGCACCGGCCGATCGTGCAGCGTCTGGTCCGCGGCCGGGTCGCTGCTACCGCCTGCTTCGGCGCGCCAGGCGCCGGTCACCCACTGCGCGATGCGGCTGTCCAGCGGACCAGTCGACACCACCACCTGGGGAACGAAGGGGTTCCCGAACAGGCGGGCCATCACCTGCCTGCCGGCTTCGTCGTCGATCAGGTACTCGGCGAGCGTCGCCGCCGTGCTGGCGTCCTTGGCGGCGTCCCCGAAGGTCCATCCCTCCCAGTTGACGGACATCCAGCTCACGCCCGTGCGCTCGCTCTCGCGGTGCGCGAACGCGTCCATGTGGCAGTTCGCCGCGGCGTAGGGGTAGTAGCCGATACCGCCCAGTACCGAGGCGATGGACGAGTTGACCAGGACGAAGTCCAGCGGCTTGCCGTCCAGGCAGTCCGCCAGGACCCGCAGACCACGCACCTTGGCGGCGAAGTGCCGCTCACATGCCTCACGATCCACCAGATGCATCGGCACGCTGGCGCCTTCGTTCACCATTCCGGCCGAGTGGACGACACCGGTGAGCGGGCCGAACCGGTCCTCGACCTGGGCGACCGCGGCTGCCAGGGCCTCGGGCGAGCTGATGTCGGCGGTGACCGTCATCACCTGCGCACCCGCCCCCTCCAGCTCCTTCAGTGCGGCCACCGCGTAGTCGAGCCGCTCGTCGCCGCCGGACGCCCAGTCCTGCCAGTCCGCCTGTGCCGGCATCGGAGTACGTTGCAGGAAGGCGAGGTTGACGTCGGTGGTGGCAACGAGCTGCCGGGCCACCATCCGTCCCAACGGCCCCAGGCCACCGATCAGCAGGTAGGTGCCGCCCTTTCGGACGACGGACCGGCCGGTGTCCTCGCGGAACCGCACCGGTTCGAACGCCTGGACCCAGCGGTGCGGCCCACGCAGGGCCACCGCGGCGTCCGCGGGGGCGGCCAGCAGCTCGGAGACGAGCGGTCCCAGGACAGCCGGCAGGGCGTCGGGGCCGGTGACCCCGACGATGTCGATGGTGCGAGGACGCACGTGCGGCAGTTCCTGTCCGAGGACCCGGCAGGCGCCGCTCAGCATGGCCCGCGCCGGATGCGGATCGAGCTCGCCGCTCACCGACTGGGCACCCGCGGTCACCACACTCAGCTCGACCGATGCGACCTGGCCGACCGCCGTGAGCGCCTGTGCCAGGTAGAGCAGGGAGACTACGTCGTCCTGCTGGCCGTCGTGGCCCGCCGGCGGCAGGGTCGCGGCGAGTGCGTTGACCAGCCGTGGCGCAATCCCACCCGGCGTCGCAGCCAGCGCGTCGAGCAGGCCGACCACCGAGTCGGGCCGCATCGCGTCGTACCGGTACACGCCATCCGCTGTCCGCTCCACCTGCTGCCCTGCTCGGCTGATCGCCAGCTGGACGTCCGCGCCCCGTCGGCGCAGGGCATCGGCCAGGGCGGTGCCCATGGCCGCATCGGCCGCGAGGACCAGGAACGGCGTCTCACCGCCGGTGCCCGGCTCCAACGGCATCACCCGGCGCCAGGACGGCAGGTAGAACCAGTCGGAAGGGTCCTTGCGTCGCCCGGTGGCCACCGGAGCGACCCCCGCGTTGGCCTTCAGCCAGTAACTGCGACGCTGGAAGGGGTAGGTGGGCAGTGCCACGCGACGCTGCACCGGCGCCGGCTCCGAAGCTCTCGCGTCCCCGCCCCAGCGGATGTCGGCGCCCCGCAGCCACAGCCGTCCGAGCGTCGCACGCACCGTGGTCAGGTCGTCGTCAGCGCTGCTGCGGCCCGGCAGCCCGGGCAGGACCAGACCCCTCGGTGCACCGGCCCGGGCCGGGTGCTGCATGGCGAGGCTTCCCAAAATCTGGCCCGGCCCGATCTCGACGATGATCGGCGCCTCATCCAGGTCCCACACCTCGGCCAGGTTGTCGGCGAACCGGACCGGCTGGGTGAGGTGACGAGCGAAGTAGTCGGGGTCGGTGGCCTCCTCCTCGCTGAGCCAACCACCGGTGACGTTGGACAGCACCGGAATGGCCGGGGGGCGCAGCTCGAACCTCGAAGCCAGGGTGCGCAGTGCATCCGCCGCGGGCCGCATCATCGGCGAGTGGAAGGCATGCGACGTGGGCAGCGTCCGGCTGGCAACGCCGTCCGCGGTGAGCTGCTCCGCGAGCGAGCGCACCGACTCGGACGAGCCCGACACGACGGTCAGCATGGGCCCGTCGATCGCGGCGAAGCACAGGTCCGGCAGTGCGGCGAGGTAGGGCTCCAACGTCGCCGTGTCGGCCAGGACGGCCACCATCGAGCCGCCGGGGAGCTCGTCGATCAGAGCGGCACGGCTGGCCACCAGGGAGAGCGCCTCGTCCAGTGCCAGGACCCCGGCGACACAGGCGGCCGTGTACTCGCCGATGCTGTAGCCGCCGACCGCGGCCGGCTCCACGCCGTAGCTGCGGTAGAGCTGGGCCAACGCGTAACCAAGCACGAAGGCGAACGGCTGCGCGAGCCGGGTGAGACTGAGGTCGGGGGCGTCGTGCGAGCCGTCCCCCGGCTCCTGGAAGACCTCGGTGAGGTCCGTGCCGAGCATCGGACGCAGGATGCTCGCGCACGTGCGGAACTCGGCCCGGAAGACCGGCTCGTGCTCATAGAGCTGGGCGGCCATCTCGGGGTAGTGGTCACCGACACCGGAGAACAGGAGGACCACCGGGCTGCGGCGCTCCGCCACCCGGTCGCTGAAGACCGCCGCCGGATCCGCCTGGTGGAGGAGGGCGGTGGCCTGCTCGGTGCTGTCGGCGATGACGACGCGGCGGTACGGGTGCTGGGTGCGTCCGTACTGGAGGGTGTGGGCGATGTCGGGGAGGGCCAGGCCGGCGTTCCTGCCGAGGTGTTCGGCCAGCCGGGCGGTGGCCTGGTCGAGGGCCTGCGGGGTCTTGGCGGACAGCGGCAGGACATGCGGCCGCCGGGTGGCGGGCGGCGTCGCGCCCCGCTCGGGGGCCTGTTCGAGGATGACGTGGGCGTTGGTGCCGCCCATCCCGAAGGAGCTGGCGCCGGCCCGGCGCGGGAGGCGGGTGGCCGGCCAGGGCGTCACGCTGGTCGGCACATGGAACGGGGTGCGGTCCAGGTCCAGATGGGGATTGGGCTCGGTGTAGTGGAGCGTGGGCGGGATGACGCCGTGCTCGACGGTGAGGATGGCCTTGATGAGGCCGGTGACACCGGCAGCGGCGTCGAGGTGACCGATGTTGCTCTTGACCGAGCCCAGCGCACAGCTGGCCGGTGCCAGAGCGGGGCTCGCGCCGAACGCCTCGCTGAGCGCCGCCACCTCGATGGGATCCCCGAGCGAGGTCGCGGCGCCGTGCGCCTCGACGTAGCCGATGGTTGCCGGAGCGGCGTCCGCTATGGCGAGCGCCTCGGCGATCACCCGAGCCTGGGCGGTCTTGCTGGGGGCGGTGTAACCGACCTTGACAGCGCCGTCGTTGTTGACCGCGGTACCGGTGATCACGGCGTGGATGGTGTCACCGTCGGCGAGGGCGTCCTCCAGCCTGCGCAGCACGACCACCCCGGCGCCACTGCCCGGCACCGTGCCGGAGGACTTCGCGTCGAACGGCCGGCAGTGCCCGTCCGGAGAGAGAAGTCCGCCCTCGGCCACTTCGTATCCATGACCTGACGGGTAGATCGAGGCCCCGCCGGCCAGAGCCAGGTCGGTGTCACCGTTGAGCAGCGCCTGAACGGCCAGGTGCACGGCGACCAGCGACGTCGAACAGGCGCTCTGCACCGTGACGGCCGGACCCCGGAGGTCGAGCTTGTACGCCACCCGGCTGGACGCGTAGTCCTTGTCGCCCGACATCACGACCTGGAGCATCGGAAACTCGGCGAGCACCTCGGGGTGGCTCATTACGTTGTTCATCAGGTATCCCGGGAAGCCGACTCCGGCGTAGATGCCGATCAGCCCGGGGAACCGCTGCGGATCATGGCCCGACCGCTGCAGAGCCTCGGTCGCCACCTCCAACAGCAACCGCTGCTGCGGATCGAGCAACTCCGCCTCACGAGGCGAGAACCCGAAGTACTCCGCATCGAACTCCCCCACCCCCCGCAGGAACCCCCCACGAGCCACGTACTCCGGCCGCGCCACCTTCTCGGCCGGCACACCCGCAGCCTCAAGCTCCTGCGCACTCAGCGTCGAAATCGACTCACGACCACCGAGCAGGTTCTCCCAGAACTGCTCGACATCCTCCGCACCCGGAACACGGCACTGCATACCCACCACTGCGATGCCGTTGCTGGTGGCGTCCATAACCCTCATCTCGTCGATGCTGCTGCTGGTTGGGGGGCGTCGGCTCAGCTGCCGGCCGCTGCGTTCCGTTTCCGGGTCACCAGGTCCGCCATGGCGGCGGCCGACCGGAAGTTGTCCAGCTCAAGGTCCTCGTCCTCGACCCGGATGCCGAACTTCTTCTCGACGAAGAGGACCAGCTCCATCGCGAAGAGTGAGTTGACGAGGCCGAGCGCGAAGATGTCATCCGCCGCCGCGATGTCCGTACTCCGGAAGTACGCGTGCAGGAAGTCCAGCACCTCGGTCTCGACCACGGTCGTCTCGTCTGCTGTTCCAGGCATTAGCCGTCGCTTTCCACGGGATGGGGACTGGTTGTCATGGGAGACAGCGCTCGCCAGTTCACCTGCAGGCCGGACGTCCAGAGCCAGCCGAGGGTGTGCAGCCAGCTCGTCGTGTCGTTCTGCCAGTACGGCGACCGCTGCACCGAGGCGAGCACCGGCGTCCTGGTCGCAGCGGACTCCAGCTGCGTGTGCGCGGCGAAGGTCGTCAGCGCCTCTCCCAGGCCCACCTCCAGGAAGGCCGGAGGTCGGCCGCGTAGCGCAAGTCGGAGCGCTGCAAGGTAGTTGACGGGCGCGGTCGTGTGGCGGGCCCAGTACTGCGGGTCGACGGCGTCCTGTGGCCGCATCAGGCGGCCGGTCACCGTCGAGATCCATCGCAACTGCGGCCGCTTCCGCTGTACTCGGGCCACTTCCGCAGCGAGCGGGGCGCTCACCGGATCGAGCAGCGGCGAGTGGAACGGGCGGTCGACAGGCAGGAAACGGTGCGAGACGCCGTCCCGGGCCAGGTCCTCGGCCAGCGTGCGCAGTGAAGCGTGGCTGCCGGAGACAGCCGTCACCGAGGGCGCGTTCATCGCGGAGACGACCGCTCCGTCCGGCAGCCTGAGCGAGACCTCGCGCGCAGGCAGGCCGACCGCCAGCATGCCCCCGGCGGGCAACCCGCCGAGGAGCTCTGCCCTCCGGATGACCAGCCTCAGCGCGTCCTCCTCGGTGAACACACCGGCGACACAGGCGGCGACGTATTCGCCCAGACTGTGACCCACCAGTAAGTCCGGGGCCACCCCCGCCGCCAACCACGTGCGCGCCAGGGCGTAGCCGACCGCCCAGCGCATGGGCTGGTCCTCTTCGGTCGGCAGGGCCGGAGTCGGCGGTTCGACCACCGGCGGGCCGGTGCGCCGGGCCGCCCCGAGCAGTGCGCGAGAAGCGGTCAGGCCCACCGACCGGTCGTCGGCTCGACCCGCCGGCGCCGAACTCCGCAGCGGACCGAGCACCAGCGAACGGCCATGGTGTGCGACGGACAGCCGGTCCAGTCGGTCCAGGGTCTGCCTGAACTCCGCATTGGTCCGGTAGAGCGAGTCGCCCAGGACCACTGGCGACTCCCCCAACCCCGAGAAGCAGAAGGCGACCTGAGGCGAGACCCGGTCGGGATCCATGGTCCGGACCCATCTGGTGTCCATGGTCGCCAACGACTCCTGCGCGTGCCGGACCGAGGATGCGAGCACCACCCGGCGGTGCGGGGCGTCCGCGGGCACCTGGTCCCACAGCCTCGTGGCAGCGACCGCAAGGTCGGTGTCGCCGCCCCAGGCTGTGGCCTCGGCCGTCCGCTGCTCCAGTTCGCCGGCGCTGTCGCCCCATAGCGGCAGGAGAAAGAACGGCCGGCCGGATATCGGCACGAACTGCTCTGCAGCGGGCAAGGGCACCACCTTGAAGTCCCTTCTCTCGATTATGTCACCGGCTCATTGTGCGCACCCCCGGTCATCGCCCGGATATCACGCCGCCATCGTCCCATCACGACCCGTTTCCCCCTCGCCTCCGGGCCCTTTCGGACCGGTACACCCAATGCTACGGTTCAAGTGACCACCATCAACCGGCGAGGAGTTGGCGAACAATGGAAGACGACGATATCCGGACCTACACGGTAGTTCTGAACGATGAGGGGCAGTATTCCATCTGGTTTGCCGGGCGCGCCGCTCCGGCCGGCTGGTCGGAAGCCGGCCACCAGGGCACCCGGGCGGAGTGCCTGGACTTCATCGAGAACGCGTGGACGGACATGCGGCCGCGCAGTGTCCGAGAGTTTCACGCCGCCACCTGACGGGCGGACCCGCCCAGAGGAGCTTTCCGCGTGAGCGTAACACCGGTACAACCGGCCTCGGCCGAACAGTTCGAGGCCCTTGATCTCTCCGTTCTCCGCAATCGACTCAGCGAGAAATGGATGCGCCACTCAGCCGAGATCATCCCCTCCTTCATCGCCGAAATGGACCTGCCCATAGCAGCTCCACTGATCCAGGCGATACGGTCGCACCTGGAGGGCGGGGGCGATCTCGGCTACGCGTTCTCCTACACCGAGGACGCCCCGGTCCACCGAGCCTTCACCAGCTGGGCAGCAGAGCAGTTCCAGTGGGCCATCCGCTCCGACCAGGTGCTGCTGTTCCCGGATGTGATGAGGATCGTCGAGACGGGCATCGAGCAGTTCACCGACCCCGGCGACGCGATCGTCGTCGACATCCCCGCGTATCCGCCGTTCCTGGAGGCCGTTCCCGCCGCCCGGCGCACGCTGGTGGGAAATCCGATGGTCATCCGCGACGGCCGTTGGACGATTGATTTCGACGGCCTGGAGAAGAAATTCCGGGCCGGCGCCACCGGCTACATCCTCTGCAATCCGCACAACCCGACCGGACGGGTATTCACCGCCGACGAACTCGGCCGGATCCTCCGACTCGCCCGCGCCCACCGGGTCGCGGTCCTCTCGGACGAGGTCCACGCCCCGCTGGTCTTCCCCGGGCATACGCACCTTCCTCTCGCGGTGCTTCCGGAGGCATCCGACGTCCCGCTCGTCACGGCGATCTCCGCCAGCAAAGGCTGGAACATCGCCGGACTGAAATGTGCCTTCGCCGTACCCAACTCACCGGAGGACATGGAACGGCTGTCCCGGATGCGGCCGCGGGACCGCGACGGAGTCGGAATTCTCGGCGTCTCCGCGAACTTCGCCGCATTCACTGCCGGCGGACCCTGGCTGCATGATGTCCTCCGCCACCTGGACGCCAATCGGAGGCTCCTGCTGACCAGGATCCCCGAACTCCTGGGGGCCGACGTCTCATGGGTGCCTCCAGAGGGCACGTACCTGGGCTGGATCGACTGCCGGAATCTCGCCGGCCGTCTCGGCACGGATGACCTCGGCGAGTTCTTCCTCCAGCACGGCAACGTTGCCGTGAGTGACGGAAGGGAATACGGAAGCCCAGGTTTCATCCGGATCAACTTCGGCACCTCTCGCCCGATCCTGGAAAAGACGCTCCACGGGTTGGCCCGCGCCATGCGAACCGCCCGTCGCGGCGTTCTCACGAGCTGACACCTGCTCAGGGCCGCTGCCGCTGCTGGTCACGGGTGGAGCACCCGGAACGCAGGAGGGGGTGTACCGCTTGCGGCGGTACACCCCCTCCTGCGTTCCCGCCGGATCAGGTCAGGTCCTCCAACTGCACGTGGCCGGGCATCGGGATCCCGGCGGTGTGATCCTCCCGCTCCAGGAGCACGGCACGCTCCCCGGTAGCGCCGGCCTTGGCCCGGAAGCCGGCCAGCCGGAACGCCACGTACATCGGCCGGTTCCGGCCGGTGTCGACGAACTCCGCGCGGAGCGTGGCCCCGGCGGCCACGGAGCGGTTCACCAGGAAGGCCAGCAGCATCGACCCGACCCCGCGGTTGAGCACCCGACAGGACGTGAGCAGGAGCTTGACGACCCAACTGTCACCGTCGCGCTCGATCAGGGCCAACCCGACCTTGCCGTAGCTGCCGAACCGGTCGGCCACCTCGGCGACCAGAAGCTCATGGCGATCGGACCGGATGCACGCCGCCAACTCGTCCAGGTCGTAGGTGTGACCCGTGGAGTTCAGCTGGTTGGTCCGCAACGTGAGCTCCTGCAGGCGCTCCAGATCGCCGACCCCCGCCTGCTGCACGTGCAACGTGAGACCCAGCGTGGCCAGGAACTCGGTCGGCGGGCCGTCGTGGCACTCCTCCGCCTGAGTCCTGGCGATCTCGTCCTGGTAGAGCCGGCGTCGCTGGGCCGCCTCGCCGGTCCGGGCTCCGGCGAAGGCCGGGTGGTCGAGAAACGAGGCGGCGGCGTCGGGGTGGAAGCACCGGACCTCGGGAAACCGGAATGCCACCTCAGCCCGCTCCACCGGGTCGTCATCGACGAAGACGATGGTTTCCGGCGCGAGTTGGAGGTCAGCGGCGATGGCCGCGACCGACTCCGACTTGGCCCCCCAGCCGATCCGGGGGTGCAGGAAGTACTCGGCCAGACCGAACTCCCGCAGCCGGCCCCACGCAAGCTGCTCGTCGTTGCGGCTGGCCACCGAGTGCAGGATGCCGCGCCGGTCGAGCTCTTTGATCGACTGGGCTACCACCGGATCCACCTGGACATCCGAGTCCTCCAGCAGTACCCCGTGCCACAGCGTCTGGTCGAGGTCCCAGACGATGACCTTGACCGCAGGCGCATCCTGGCTTCGTGCTGTCGTTTCCAGACCAAGGGCCGACATGCTGTCTCCCACTCCCATTCTCTTTCGAAGAGGCACGGACTCGCGCCGCTACAGGACCGACGCGCCGTCAACGCGCGGGTAGGCCAGTCGCTGGATGTGCCCCGCGATGGTGGCCTGGTGGATCTGCTCCGTCCCCTCCACCAGCTCCAGCAGCTTCGCGTCACGGAACGCCCGCTCCACCGGATGGCCCGCGGACGTGCCGAAGGCTCCGTGCAGTTGGAGCGCATCGCGCGTCGCCCGGGCCGCCGTACGGGCCGATCGATACTTCGCCATCGAGGTGTAGACCAACGCCTCCGGCGCACCCTCCTCCCGCAGCCTGGCGGCCTCCGCGCAGAGCAGACGGGCCGCCGCGGTCTCCACCAGCATGTCGCTGAGCATGGCGCGCACCAGCTGGTGGTCCAGGAGCGGCGACCCGAACTGATGGCGTTGCGCTGTGCGGTCGGCGCAGTTGCGCAACGATGCCTGGGCCAGGCCGACTCCGCCCCAGGCCAGGCAGAACCGCCCGTGGTCCAGCGCCGTGGCCGCCACGTGCCGCAGCCCGCTGGCGGGGCGGCCCACGACCCGCCGTGCGGGCACCACGACCTCGTTCATGGCCAGCTGGGCGAGCCCGGCCGCCCGGAATCCCAACAGCGGCTCGATCGGGGTGACTTCGACCCCGGGATCGGCCCGGTCCACCAGGAGGGCGATCGGCCCGCCCGGCGACTGGGCCAGAACCAGGAACAGGTCCGCGTCCTGGCCTCCGCTGAGCCAGGTCTTGACGCCGGTGATCCGGTAGCCCTCAGCTGCCGGCTCGGCGTGGCTACGCACCCCCTCCGCGTCGCTGCCGGCCTCCGGCTCGCTCAAGGCGAACGCCAACTGCCGCCGGCCGCCGGCGGCCTCGGCCAGGACAGTGGCCGCCAGCTCGCGGTTGCCCCAACGGCCGATCGCCTCGGCCGCCATCATGTGCGCGGTGAGCACGCTCAGCAGCGAGACCCACTGACCGCCCAACTCCTCGCAGAGCGCGCCCAACTCGTACTGGTTCAGCGCCAGGCCGCCCACATCGCGCGAGCGGCAGGGCAGCAGCAACCCCCGCTCGCCGAGTTCCCCCAGGAGGCCCTCGGGCAACCGTCCCGCTGCCTCGGCCGCCTGGATGTCGACGGTTCGCAGCACCTCCCGCAGTCCCTGCAGCGCGCGGCCGCCAACCCCGGCCGCCGAGGTGGCCGGGGTTGGCGTGGTCGGCGATCTCACCGGAGGGAGGACACGGCCGCGGTGTCGGCCGCCGCCCGCTTGGCCGCGACGAAGGCGCAGATCCGCTCGACCGAAAGGAAGTTGCCCAGATCCAGGTCGGTGCCCTGCGCGAAGATTCCGAACTGCCGCTCCAACCACATCACCAGCTGGACCGCGAACAGCGAGTTCACGTAGCCGCCGGCGAAGATGTCCTGGTCGTCTGCGACCTCGGCGCCACCGACGCCGGCTGCCACGAAGGAACGGATCGCGATGATGTCGTCAGCCACGGTCGGCCTCCTCGCGGATCTGTCCGCGCTCGTCGTAGGTGTAGAAGCCCTTGCCGTTCTTGCGCCCGTGCAGCCCGGCGTCCACCAGCTGCTTGAGCAGGACGCACGGACGGTACTTGGGGTCGTCGAAGTTCTCCAACAGCACCTCAAGCGAGTACAGGATCGTGTCGAGGCCGATGAGATCGGCCGTCTCCAGCGGCCCCATGGTGTGGCCGAAGCACTTCTTGAACAGTCGGTCGATGTCCCGGACGGATGAGACACCCTCGTGCAGCAGGAAGATCGCCTCGTTGATGGTGAGCATCAGGACGCGGTTCGTCACGAAGCCGGGCGAATCCTCGACAACGATGCTCTCCTTCCCGATGCCCGCCAGGATGTCCTGGGTGAGTCGCACGGTGTCCGCACTCGTGTGGTAGCCACGGATGACCTCGACGAGCGGCTTCAGCGGCGCCGGGTTCATGAAGTGCGTCCCGATGACGCGGTCCGGACGGCCGGTCAGCGCGGCGACCTTGGTGATCGGGATGGCCGAGGTGTTCACGGCGAGCACGCACTCCTCGGGGCAGACCTCGTCCAGGCCGGGGAAGATCCCCTGCTTGACGCCCCAGTTCTCGGTGGCGTTCTCCACCACGAACTGGGCGTTCCCGAGCGCGGCCAGACCGGTGCTGAAGGAGATGTTCTGCAGCACGTCAGAAGCCGGCCGGGCCGGCGCCTCCTTGCGCAGCAGGGGGTAGAACCGGACGTTTCGCTCGATCTCGGTCTTGGCCCGTTCCAGCGCCCGCTCGTCGATGTCGACGAGCGCCACCGTGAACCCGGCCTCGGCGAACGCGTGCGACACGCCGATCCCCATCGTCCCCGCGCCGACCACACCGATGTTCCTGATGTCCATGTTCCTCCAGTCAAATGTCATTTCCGACTTCACGAGGCCGACTTGTAGATTTCCGCCGGCCATTTATCGGGGTCGATGCCGTGGCGGCACACGAACGCGTAGGCGAACCGCTCCAACCCGAACCCGACGCAACCCGTGTACGCGTTCTCACCGCTCTCGACGGTGATGTCGAACGTGTCACCGAAGAAGGTCTCGTGCAGGTTGAACGAGCCGGCCGCCAGATCGCGACCGCCCTCGATATCGAGTCGCAGCTCGTACTTCATCTCCAGCATCCGCTGCGACCAGATCTGCTCACCGGTCCGCGGCCCACCGAAGAAGGGGTCATTGGCCACCACGAGCCGTGCGGGGAGATCGAGAGACTCCACCAACCGCATCGTCGCGTTCATGAGCTCCCCCCGCTTCGAGCGGACGAACTCCCGGTCGCCGAGAAAAACGATCTCCCTGATGCTGAAGTCCCACAACCGCTCAAGCGTGCGGTGGTAACGCGACTCATGGCGAAACGACTTACCGCGGCTGGAGACCACCGTTCCGGCGCCCTCCAGGCGAGTCCCCTCCATTTCGTGGAAGGTGTGGTAGCACATGGTCGGCGGGAGGCAGTAGTCAGCGTTCCCGAAGTGCTCGGCCAGCCCGTCCCCGATGCTTTCCCGGCCGGCCGCGTACTCCGCGAACTTCCGGTACTCGTTGCTGTCCGTGTGCAGCCTGGTGACGAACATGACGAACTGCGGGAACGAGGAGAAGTACCCGCACCGGTGAAGCGTCTGGGTGCCGATCAGCGTGGGGTAGCGACGCTGTCGCCCGCCGAGCTCCCGAACGATCGCGGCGAACCGCTCGTCAAGCATGTCCATCAGTTCCAGCAGCGGGCTGCCGAGCGAGATCTGGCCCTCCCCCACCTCGGCCACGATCCGGCGCCCGAGCAACTCGCGGTACACGTCCTCCTGCACCGGAGCGCTTGCCGGGTGCTCCCAGAGGACCTTGGCCGCCGGGCTGCGCTGACTGAGGATGTCGGCTTCCACCACGTGGTGGAGCTGCTCGGCGAGCGACTCGGCGGAGGAGCCCGCCGAGAACTCCAGCTCGACGGCGGCCACCGCTTCCCCGTCGAACAGCAGACGGAAATCGGTGATGGCCTCGGAGACGAAGAAGATCTTCGAGGAGAGCTCCGGCGCCAGTTCTGCGGGCACCGGTGCCTTGAGTTCGATGGTTCGACGGGGCATGACGTCCTTCCGAGTTGGGTCAGGGCCGGCCCGGCACGCCCAACAGCCTGGCGATGATGTCGCGTTGGATCTCTGACGTGCCGCCGTAGACCGTGGTACCAAAGGCGTCACGCACCTCGTGCTCGATTCCGAGGTCCTTCGTGTAGCCGAGCGCGCCGTGCAGTTGTGCGGTATCCAGCGCGGACTGGACCAGTGACTCGCTGACGAAGAGCTTGAGCATGGAGCTCTCCAGCATGGCCAGGCGTCCCTCGCGCTTGAGTTCGCCGACCTTGTAGAGCAGCAGCCGGGCCAACTCCAGGCGGACGCCCATGTCGGCGATGCGGTGCGACACGGCCTGGTGGTGCCCGATGGGCCGGCCGAACTGCCTGCGCGCGGCCGAACGCGCCACGCTGCCTTCCAGCAGACGGGCCAGTACGCCCACCTGACTGGCGCACATGAAGCCGCGCTCCCAGTCCATCGTGGCCGTGAAGATCTGGTACCCCGCGCCTTCGGCGCCCAGCAGGGCGTCGGCCGGAACCCGGCACTCCTGGAAGGAGAGCTCCCCCATCAGGCAACCCTCCAGCCCGGCCTTCTCGATCCGGCGGACGACCCGTAGTCCGGGGGTCGTGCTCGGCACCACGAACGCCGACAGTGCCGACTGCCCACCAGCCGTGCTGCCCGTGCGGGCGAACACGATGAACAGGTCGGCGCAGGGTCCGTTGCTGATGAAGCACTTCGCGCCGTCGATCACCCAGTCGTCGCCGTCGCGTCGAGCACTGGTGGTGATGCTGAGCATGTCCGAGCCGGCCTCGGCCTCGGTCAGCGCGTGGGCGCCGATCAGGGATCCGTCGACCAGTCCGGGCAGCCAGCGCCCCTTCTGGGCCGGTGTGCCGTGCTCCATCAGATAGACCATGCAGGCCCAGACGTGGTTGTTGACGGCGAACACCAGCCCGTTGTCCGTGCAGCCCTGGCCCAGCGCCTCGAACGCGAGGATCGCGGACAGCGGGTCCAGTCCGGCTCCGCCGTATTCCACAGGGGCGATCCAGCCGTGCACGCCGAATTCTGCCAGACGCTTCCAGCCGACCCGGTCGAAACCATCGCGAGCCTTTTCATCGGATTCGGCCGACAGCGCCCGAGCGAATTCCAGAACCTTATTGCGCAGTGCGTGATCTTCCGGGCCGAACATAGAATCCTTCCTCCGGTCCCTGCTGCGAGCCGTCGGACCCGACTTCAGCCGAAGTTCCGACCGTGGTGGCACGGGTGGCCGGCAGGTCAGGAACAACTGACGGGGACAGCATTCCCGAGGAATGCCATCGAGACGCCATCGCGCGACCATCGACGAGCCACAGCCGGGCCCGCCAATAGCCTGCCTCCCTTGCTCCGGGACCTTCCTCCTGGTTCAGTTGACCCTCGTGAGCAACAGGTCACCGGAGAAAATACCCGAACTGACCGACCGCACCTGCCACGTGTGGTGGGCGGACTCGGACCAGGCAACGTCGATGAACGTGGAACTGCTATCCTCTGACGAACAGAGAAAGCGTTCCTCGCTACCGAAACCGTTCGACCGAGACCGGTTCACGGTCGGTCGTGTCCTGGTTCGTACGGTTCTCTCCGGCCTCACCGGATGCCCACCGGCCGAACTACGGTTCAGCCGCATCTGCGCTTACTGCGGCGGCCCGCACGGAAAACCCCGGCTCCGGCTCCCGGGAAGCCAGATATTCTTCAACATCTCGCATTCCGGCCGACTGGTGGTCGCTGCCTTCGCCCGCTCGGCGGACGTCGGCGTGGACGTGGAGGAGATCCAACCGGGTTTTGACGCCAGTGCCGCCGCGCGGTTCTCCTGCAGCGACGACGAGCAGTCGGTCCTGGCTTCGCTGCCGGACTCCGCCCGGGCCCCCGCGTTCTTCCGGTACTGGGCGCGGAAGGAAGCCGCGGTCAAGGCGACCGGCGAAGGCCTGCGCCGCTCCCTGCGGCTGATCGAGGTAGGGCACCCGGACCATCGGCCTCGATTGCTCGCCCATACGTGGCGGCCCGCCATCGCCGCCGATGCCGAACTGCTCGACCTGCGGCCGGCGCCCGGGTACGCCGCCGCCCTGTGCCTGCTCGGTCCGGTGGACCGAGTTCAGACCTGGGACGCGCGCACCCTCCTCACCGCGGCGCCAGGCCTGACCCGCTCGTTTCCCCACCGGGCAGCAACGGTGGCCTACTGAGGTTGGTTCAACGTGGACATGAACGATCCCACGCCCACTGTGCTGGAGATCTGGGCCGATATCCTGGCAACGACGCCGGACGAACTCTCCGCGGACGACGACTTCTTCGACATCGGCGGCAGTTCTCTCGCGGCAGCGGGAATCCAGTTGCTCATTCGGGAGCGGCTCGGAGTGTCGGTACCGCTCGGCCGGCTGCTGGACGGCCCGACCCCGCGCGGCATGGCGACCGCGGTGACGGATGCCCGGCGAACCACCGGTTCGACGGATGCGCTCGCCACGGAGCCGGCGGCCGCACCGCCGGGCCACACCACAGGCCACCCGCGCGGCCTCTCCTCCGGGCAGGAGCGGTTGTGGTTCCTGCACCGTCTCATGCCCGAAAGCGCCTTCTACCACGTGCCGTTGACACTCCGACTGGCCGGCGAGTTGGATGTCGAAGCGCTGTCCGCCGCCTTGGACGAGGTACTCCAGCGGCACGAAGTGCTCCGGACAGCGGTGGTCTCCGAGCAGGGCCGTCCCGTCGCCGAGGTACGGCACGCACAGGTCGGGCTGCCGGTGATCGATCTCAGCAGCCTTCCGCCGGACGAGCGGGAAGCCCGGCTCGGTCAACTGACCCGGGACGAGGCCCTGCGCCCGTTCGACCTCACCACCGGTCCGATGCTGCGGGCCGGGCTGCTGCGCCTGTCGCCGGATGACCACCTCCTGGTGTTGGTGGTGCACCACATCGCCTATGACGGAGCCTCACAGAGCATCCTCTTCCGCGATCTCAGCCATGCCTACCGCAGGGCCCTGGGCGGGCACGCTCCGATGCAGCCGCTGCCGGCCCAGTACGGGGACTACGTCGAGTGGCAGCGCTCACGCAGAGGATCGGCGCAGACCGACCGTCAGATCGAGTTCTGGCGCGAACGGCTGGACGGCACCTGCGACATCCTCGCGCTGCCGACCGACCGGCCGCGGCCGGCCCACCAGTCGTTCCGAGGCGCGGTGTTGCGCTTCGCGCTGCCGGCGGACCTGTCCGCCGCCGTCCTCCGGCTCGCCCGCGCGCAGCGCAGCACACCGTTCATGCTGCTGCTGGCGGCCTTCTCCGGTGTCCTCGGTGCGTACAGCGGCACGGAGGACGTGGTGATCGGGGTGCCTGCCATGAGCCGGGGTGCCTCCGAGTTCCAGGACCTGATCGGCTTCTTCATCAACACCCTCCCGCTGCGCTGCGACCTGTCCGGCGATCCGTCCTTCGCGGAGCTTCTGGGGCGGGTCCGGGAGACCTGCATCTCGGCGTACGAACACCAGGACGTCCCGTTCGAGACCCTGGTGGAGCAGCTCCGGCCGCAGCGGGACCTCAGCCGTGCCCCCATCGTCCAGGTACTCGCTTCCTGGGAGGAGGAGGCGCCGCAGCCCGAGTTCGAAGGTCTGCAGGCCACGCTCTCCAGCATCCGCACCGACTCCACCAAGCTGGACCTGTCGCTCTTCCTCCGACCGACCGCGAACGGCATCGCCGGAGCATTCGAGTACTCCACGGACCTGTTCGACGAGCGGACCGTCCAAAACTTCGCCGACAGCCTGGTCGCCGCTCTGACCGCCGTGGTCGCCGATCCGCAGACCCGGCTGCACGAGGTGCCGCTGCTGTCCGCCGCCGAACGCGACCGAGTACTGCACCACTGGAACGACACCACCACCCCGACCCCCACCACCACCGTCCACGACCTCGTCATCACCCAAGCCCACCGCACCCCCGACGCCACCGCCGTCCGCACCCCCACCACCACCCTCACCTACCGACAACTCCTCGACGACGCCCACCACCTCGCCGCCACCCTCCAACACCACGGCGCCCGCCCCGGCACCACCATCGGCATCCTCGCCCCCCGCACCCCCCAACTCGTCACCGCCCTCCTCGCCACCCTCATCACCGGAGCCGCCTACACCCCCCTCGACCCCGAATACCCCGCCAACCGCCTCCACCACATGATCCAGACCTCCCACATCACCACCGTCCTCACCCACCACAACCACCCCCACATCACCGACCACTTCACCGGCACCCTCATCCCCATCGACACCCACCACCCCCACACCCCCACACCCACCACCACCCACCCCCAGGACCTCGCCTACACCATCTACACCAGCGGCTCCACCGGCACCCCCAAGGGCATCGACATGCCGCACCAGCCCCTGGTCAACCTGCTGCTGTGGCAGCTCGGGCGCTCCGACCTCAAGCCGGACGACGCCACCCTGCAGTTCCCCGCGTTCAGCTTCGACATGTCGTTCCTCGACATCTTCTACACGTTGGTCTCCGGTCGGACCCTGGTCTTCGCGCAGGAGCAGGTGCGCCGCGATCCAGTCGAGCGGGCTGCCTACATGGCCGAGCAGAACGTGGGCTGCTTCGTCCTGTCGCCCGCAGCCCTGTACCAGCAGGCCGCCTACGCGAACCAGCCGCACGGAACGCTGCCCGGTGTCCGCGAGATCATCAGCGCGGGCGAGCAGCTGGTGATCACCGACAGCGTGCGCGAGATGTTCGCCGATCGGACCGACTGCGTCGTGGTCAACCAGTACGGACCGACCGAGACGCACTGCATGACGGCGTACGAGCTGCAGGCGCCGGCCGCCGACTGGCCGGCGTCGGTGCCGATCGGCAGGCCCATCGCCAACACCAGGGCATACGTCCTCGACGAGCGGCTGCGGCCGCTGCCCGCCGGGATACCCGGCGAGCTGTACCTGGCCGGCGCCTGCCTGGCCAGGGGGTACACCGGACAACCCGCCCTGACGGCAGACCGGTTCGTCCCCGACCCGTACGCTCCGGCCCCCGGAGCCCGGATGTACCGCACCGGGGACCAGGCCCGCTGGCGCCCCGACGGCAACCTGGAGTACCTCGGCCGCCTCGACCACCAGCTCAAGATCCGCGGCTTCCGGATCGAGCCGGCCGAGGTGGAGAAGGCACTCGCCGCCCACCCGGGGGTCCTCCAGTCGGTCGTCGTCACCGAGCGGAGCGCACCCGGCGCGGACCAGCGGCTGATCGCGTATGTCGTCGGTGACACCGGGCCGGTACGCGAACTGCGGGCGTTCCTGCGCAACTCGCTGCCCGACTACCTGATCCCGGACGTCTTCGAGCCGATGACGGAACTGCCGCTGACCCCGAGCGGCAAGATCGACCGGAACCGGCTCCCGGCCGTCACCGCGGTCGTACCGCAGCCGCCCGTGGCCGGCCCGGGAGGTGCGGGCATCGAGCACCAGGTGCATGCCGCCTGGGCGGCGGTGCTCGGGCACGACGCCATCGACCGGGAGGACAGCTTCTTCGAGATCGGTGGCAACTCCCTGCGTGCCACCCAGCTGCACGGGCTGCTGCAGGCGAGCTTCCAGGGCCGGGTCGCGATCGTCGACCTCTTCCGGTACCACACGATCGCCGCCCTGACGGAGTACCTCGCCGCCACAGCGAACGACAACGCCGCGCGGCAGTCACCCCCGCCTGCGGCCCGGCGCCAGGACCGGCTCCGCAGCCAGCGGAGCTCCCGAACCCGCGACAACTGATCCGCCTGCCGACCGCCGGAGCGGCAGGCACCGAACAACGGAGGAACGATGGAGCGCACGAGCGGTGACGCAACGGGCCCTGCGAGCAGCGGGGCAGCAGCAGACCCGACGCTGGCCGAACGACTCACGGAGGTGTTCGCGCAGACGCTGGGAATCGCGTCGCAGGACGTGCGCCCGGACGAGTCCTTCTTCACACAGGGCGGCGACTCCCTGCTGAGCATCGAAGCCTCGGCCGCCGCCGAGGAGCAGGGCATCCCCATGACACTGGAGATGCTGTACCGGTGTCAGAGCCTGCGCGGGGTCCTGGCCGACCTCGCCGCAGCCGAGGAGCCGGCCCGGTCCGCCGCAGCGGACACCTCGACGGCGGTGACCGCGTTCCAGCTCTCCGACGAGGACCGCGCCCTGACCGCGGAGGGGCTGGAGGACGCGTTCCCGGCATCCGCGCTGCAGCAGGGCATGATCCTGCACTCCTCGATGTACGCCGGCAGCACGGCTTACCACGACGTGGCCCTGTACCGGGTCGGGGAGCGCCTCGACCCGGCCGCGATGCGGTCCGCCGTGGTCCGCACCGTCGCCGCGCACCCGACCCTCCGCTCAAGTTTCGACATGGACTCGTACAGCGAGCCGCTCCAGCTCGTCCACCTCGCGGCCGAGGCCGAGTCGACCGCACACGACCACCGGGGGCTGAGCGGAGCCGAGCTGCAGGACCGCTACGACCGATGGGTGCGCGAGGAACACGCCCGTCCGTTCGACATCGCCTGCCCCCCGCTGCTGCGTCTGGCCCTCTTCGACGAAGGACCGGCCGGATTCGTGCTGGGGGTCTCGTTCCACCACGCGATTCTGGACGGGCACAGCCTGGCGCGTTTCGTCAGGCTCCTGCTCACTGCCCACCACGCGCTCGCGACAGGCGAGCGGCTGCCGCACGCCTCGTCCGCCATACCCGCCCAGCGGCAGGCAGCGGTTCTGGAGCAGCAGGCAGCGCGTTCCCAGGAGCAGCTCGACTGGTGGCGCGGCTACCTGCACGACTTCACGCCGCTCCGGCTGCCCCGCAGCGCGCAGCAGCACGGTCGAGACGGGATCGGCCGGCTGGAACAGCTTCTCGATCCCCAGGTGGCCGAACGGCTCAGGGCGGTGGCCCACGACCTCCGGCTCGGGATCAAGCACCTCACGCTGGGGATCCACCAGTGGATGGTGGGCCAGGTGACCGGGCGGACGGACGTCACCTGCGGGCTCATCGTCAACGTGCGCCCGCAGGCGGTCGGCAGCACCGACCAGTTGGGCCTCTTCCTCAACACCCTGCCCTGCCGGACCTCGGTCTCCGCGGCGAGCTGGCAGCAGCTGGCACAGCGGGCGCTGGAGGCCGAAGCAGCGGTCCTGGCCCACCGGCACGTCCCGTACGCGGTGCTGCGGCGCGAGCTGAAGCCGGCTCAGGAGCCGACCGAGGCCACGTTCAACTACGTGCGGTTCCGGGACCTCGACGCACTGACGGCGCAGACCGATGTCACCGTCGAGCCGCTGATGTTCTACGAGGAGGGCAACTTCCCGCTCAGCACCTACGTGGTGGAGGACATCGCGAGCTCGGCCATCGCTGTCCAGCTCCACTATGACCGCGGCGTGATCGACGACGCCTCGGCCCAGCGCATGATGGACCTGTACGTCCAGGGTCTCGATGCCTGCGCCTCGGATCCCACCGCGCCGTGCCCCCCACCGGATCCCGCGCCGGGCACGCTCGAACTCCTCGCCGGCGCACTGGATCTGGACGCAGCAGCGGTGGCCTCGGTGGTGGCGGCCAACGCGACCCAGCGCGACCTCTACCTCGACTACTGCCGCGAGCCCGACGCCGACCGGTACTGCCTCGCCTTCACGGCGGAGCTGGGACCGTCGTTGGACCTGACGGCCTGGCAGTCCGCCGTTGCCGGCGTGGTCGCCGAACACCCCGCCCTGCGGACGAGGTTCGCGGCCCTGGACGACGAGCCCTACTTCTGCGCCCTGCAACCGCAGCATGCGCCCGTCGAGGTCGCCGTTCCGGCCCCCGGCGCGCGGCCCGGCTCGCTCAAGGACGCGATCTCCGAGGCGCGCAAGCCGTACCGGCTGGAGCGCGATCCGCTCGTCCGCCATGCCGTGCTGCACGTTGACGGGCAGTGGCACGCGGTCCTGGGCGCGCACCACCTGGTGTTGGACGTGGCCGGTGCCCAGGAGGTGTTCGCCGACCTCTTCCACGCGTACGCCCGCCTCACTTCACCGCTCCCGGTCGATGCCGCTCCCGAGGACTCGCCGCAACCCGCCGAGCGCCCGGAGACCGAGCCCGCCTTCGACACGCCGGACACGATCGAGTACTGGCGCCAGATCGCCGACCGGACGGACGCGCTGAGCGTTCCGCCGCCCTTCGGAGCACCGCTCGACCGGCTTGACGAGGCGACCCTCCGGGAGGAGCGCGTCAGCATCGGCGGCGAACCGCTGCTGCGGCTGCGGCGCGAGTGCGAGCGCCGCGGCATCGGCCCCTCCAGCATTCTGCTCGCCGCCTTCGGCCTGGTGCTGGGACGCTGCTTCGCTCCCACCGGGGACTTCGTGGTCCATCGGCTCCAGGCCGGCCGCACCGCGGTCCGCCGCGCGAGCGGGGCCCGTTACCACGTGGTGCCGACGGTCATCCCCTGGTCCCAGCGGCACCAGGACGGGTTCGCAGGGCAGTTGCCGCAGACCCTGCACGACCGGCACCGAGCTCTCGGGCCGCGGGCCTTCGTCTCGGTCCTGCGCCAGCGCCGGCTGTTCAACGAGCAGACCCGCTTCTTCTACAACCACTATCCGACCCGCGAGCTGGACGGGCCGGGCGGCCCGGTGTCGCTGAGGGTGCACGAGGCCTACCCGCGTAACGAGGTCCACCTGATCGTCGAGGACCACGGCGACACGGTGGACCTGGTCCTTCGCGCGCACGCCGGCGACCTCCCCGTCCAGGGTCTGGCGGACCGGATCGCACGTACCGTCTCCGCCATCCTTCCGGCGGGCTCCGCAGCGGCGGAGCTGCACGAGGTGCCGCTGCTGTCCGCCGCCGAACGCGACCGAGTACTGCACCACTGGAACGACACCACCACCCCGACCCCCACCACCACCGTCCACGACCTCGTCATCACCCAAGCCCACCGCACCCCCGACGCCACCGCCGTCCGCACCCCCACCACCACCCTCACCTACCGACAACTCCTCGACGACGCCCACCACCTCGCCGCCACCCTCCAACACCACGGCGCCCGCCCCGGCACCACCATCGGCATCCTCGCCCCCCGCACCCCCCAACTCGTCACCGCCCTCCTCGCCACCCTCATCACCGGAGCCGCCTACACCCCCCTCGACCCCGAATACCCCGCCAACCGCCTCCACCACATGATCCAGACCTCCCACATCACCACCGTCCTCACCCACCACAACCACCCCCACATCACCGACCACTTCACCGGCACCCTCATCCCCATCGACACCCACCACCCCCACACCCCCACACCCACCACCACCCACCCCCAGGACCTCGCCTACACCATCTACACCAGCGGCTCCACCGGCACCCCCAAGGGCGCCATGAACCAGCACGACGGCGTGGTCAACCGACTGCTGTGGATGCGGGACGAGTTCGGCGTCGGGGCGGACGACGCCATCCTGCAGAAGACACCGATGAGCTTCGACGTGGCGGTATGGGAGTTCTTCCTCCCGCTGATCAGTGGCGCCGAGCTGGTGCTGGCCGAACCCGGGGGGCATCGGGACCCGCTCTACCTGGTCGAGGCCATCCGGACCGAGCGGATCACGACCGTGCACTTCGTGCCGTCCATGCTCCGCTACTTCCTCGCCGCGGTCTCGCCCGGAGACCTCCCGAGCCTTCGGCGGATCATCTGCAGCGGAGAGGCCCTCCCGGCCGACCTGCGCGACGAGTGCCACCGGAAGCTGCCCGACGTGCTGCTGAGCAACCTCTACGGTCCGACCGAGGCGGCCGTCGACGTCACCGCCTGGCACTGCGCACCCGACGAGACCGGCAGCAGCGTGCCGATCGGCAGCCCGATCGCCAACACCCGCACCTACGTCCTGGACGAGAACCTCGACCCGCTGCCGGTGGGAGCGGCAGGCGAGCTGTACCTCGCCGGAATCCAGGTCGGACGGGGATACTACGACCGCCCCTCGCTGTCGGCCGAACGCTTCCTGCCCGACCCGTACGCTCCGGCCCCCGGAGCCCGGATGTACCGCACCGGGGACCGGGCCCGCTGGCGCCCCGACGGCAACCTGGACTACCTCGGCCGCCTCGACCACCAGGTCAAGATCCGCGGGCAGCGGATCGAACTGGGCGAGATCGAAGCCGCCCTGCGGGCCCAACCCGGCGTGAGCGAAGCCGTGGTCGATGTCCGCGAAGCGGTCGCCGGACACCCGCAGCTGTTCGCCTACCTCACCGGCGACGGATCCACCGACCTCTCCGTGCCGAGCCTGCGCGCGGCCCTGGCCGACCTCCTCCCCTCCGCGATGCTGCCTTCGCGCTACACCGTGCTGGAAGCGATGCCGTTGAACAGCAACGGCAAGCTGGACCGCCGGGCCCTGCCCACCCCGGCGCCGCCGCGCACGGCGCGGCCCGCGTTCGCCAACGCGACCGAGTCGTCCATCGCCGGCGTCTGGGCCGAGGTCCTCGGCCGCTCGGACATCGCCCCGAACACCAACTTCTTCGACGCGGGAGGCGACTCACTGCTCCTGCTCCGCGTCCGGGGCAAGCTCGGCCGACTGCTGCCGGCAGCCCGAGGGCTCTCCCCGGTCGACCTCTTCGAGTTCCCCACCATCAGCTCGCTGGCCGCCAAGCTCACCGGTGAGGCCCGCGGAGACCAGTCAGCAGAGCCCGACCGGGCTTCGCTCCGACGTGCGCTGACCGCACGTCGGCGTCGTCCGGAAGGACCGCACGCATGACCGAGAGCGGCAAAGGCCTGGAACTGGCGATCGTCGGCATGGCCGGCCGGTTCCCCGGCGCTCCCGACGTCGACACCTTCTGGCGCAACCTCTGCGCCGGGGTGAGCGGCATCCGCGACCTGAGCGACGACGAGTTGCTGGCCTCCGGAGTGGCGGCGGAGCTACTGACCCGACCCGACTACGTGCGCAAAGCGGCGGTGATCGACGACGAGGACAGCTTCGACGCCGAATACTTCGGCTACAGTCCCGCGGAAGCCGCCATCATCGATCCCCAGCAGCGACTCTTCCTCCAGACGGCGGCAGCGGCACTGCAGAACGCCGGCTACGACTCCCGACGCTACCCGGGCCGGATCGGCGTGTTCGGTTCCGCCAGCGCCAACACCTATCTCCTCAACAACGTCTGGCCGAACGAGGCGCTGCACCGCACCTTCAGCCCGTTCACCCTGCTCCTGGGCGGCGAGAAGGACTACCTCGCCACCCGTACCGCCTACAAGCTCGATCTGACCGGGCCGGCGATGGCCGTGCAGAGTGCCTGCTCCAGCTCGCTCGTGGCGGTCCACCTCGCCGCCCAGGCCCTGATCGCCGGCGAGTGCGACATGGCGCTCGCGGGTGGCGTGACCGTCCGGGTTCCGCAGCGCGTCGGCCACCTCGCACACGAGTCGGGCATCGGCTCGCCGGACGGCCTGTGCCGCCCGTTCGACGCGGACGGGCAGGGCACCATCACCGGCAACGGGGTGGGCATGGTCCTCCTGAAGCCGCTGGACGACGCGATCGCCGCGGGCGACACCGTGGTCGCCGTGCTGCGCGGCTCCGCGGTCACCAATGACGGGGCGGCCAAGGTCGGGTTCTCCGCCCCCAGCGTGAACGGCCAGAGCGCCGCGATCCGCGCGGCACTCGATGTCGCCGAGATCGACTCCGGCTCGATCGGGTACGTCGAGGCCCACGGAACCGGCACTCCCCTCGGCGATCCGATCGAAGTCGCCGCGCTGACCCAGGCGTTCGGGCCAGGACCGGCGGCCCAGTGGTGCGCGATCGGCTCGGTGAAGTCCAACATCGGTCACCTGGACGCCGCCGCCGGCGTGGTCGGCCTGATCAAGGCCGCGCTCTGCGTCCGGGACGGCGTCATTCCGCCGAGCCTGAACTTCGACCGGCCGAACCCGCACATCCCGTTCGCCGAGGGCCCGTTCTTCGTCAACACCCGGCTGCGGAGCTGGCCGCTCGACGGCGTCCGCCGGGCCTGTGTCAACTCGATGGGCATCGGCGGCACCAATGCGCACGTGGTGCTGGAGCAACCGCCCACGCCACCGCTCATCGCAGCCGACGGCTCACGGGAGTTCGTGCTGGTGTCCGCCCGTACCGCCGACGCACTCGAACAGGCGACGGAGCAGCTGGCCGGCCGGTTGGAGAGCCACCCCGAGCTGCCGCTCGCCGATGTCGCGTGGACTACTCAGGTCGGCCGCCCCGAGCTCGACCACCGGCGGGCCGTCAGCGTGCGGGGCACCGCGCAGGTGCCATCGGCCCTGCGGGACGCAGCCGCCGGTGTCAGCCTCCGGTCGCCGCGCGGTTCCGAGCTGCACGCCGCATGGCTGTTCTCCGGGCAGGGCTCGCAGTTCCCCGGGATGGGCGCCGAGCTGTACCGGGAGAACGCGGCCTTCCGAGCCGCCCTCGACGACTGCGCCGACATCCTCCGCGCCCCCCTCGGGGTGGACATCCGCGAGCTGCTCCACGGCGCGGCCCCCGCCGGGGAGGAGGAGCTGCTGGACACCCGGCTGGCTCAACCGGTCCTGTTCTCCATGGGGTACGCCATGGCCGAAGCCCTCCGGGCCTACGGACTGCGGCCCGGGGCCCTGCTCGGCCACAGTGTCGGCGAGTACGTAGCGGCCCAGCAGGCCGGAATCCTCTCGCTCCCGGACGCGCTCGGCATCGTCGAGGCGCGCGGCCGCATCGTCTCCGGCCTGCGGCGCGGCGCGATGCTGACGGTGCCGCTGCCGCCGGCCGAGGTGGCCGGAATGCTGCCCGCGTCCCTGGCAGTCGCCGCGGTCAACGGGCCTGCGCTCTGCACCGTGGCCGGGCCGGGCGAAGCGATCGACGAACTGGCCGCGCTCCTGGCCGCATCGGGAACCACCGCCCGCCGTCTGCGGGTGTCGCACGCCTTCCACACCGCCGCCATGGACGAGGCGCTCGACCCCCTGCGGGTGGTTCTGCAGAACGTCGCGCTCCGCCCGCCCACGGTGCCCGTGGTGTCCAACGTGACCGGCGAGGTCCTGACTCCCGCTCAGGCCACCTCCCCCGAGTACTGGGTCCGGCACCTGCGCGAGCCGGTGCTCTTCTCCGACGGGGTCCGCACGCTCCTCGCCCAGGGCCACCGCGTCTTCCTGGACGTCGGCGCCCATCCGGTGCTCGGTCCGCTGGTACGCCACCATGCCGAGGACTCGGTCTTCGTGGCGACGCTGAACCGGCACACGGGACAGGGAGACGCAGAGCTGGCCGGATCGGTCGCCCGGTTGTGGACGCTGGGAGTGTCCGTCGACTGGCTCGCGGGGCGAAGGACCAGCTCGCGCCAGAGGATCCCGCTGCCCACCTATCCGTTCGAACGGCGACGGCACTGGGTGGACCCGCCAAGCGCGTCACCGCGGGCGGCCGCGCAGGACCCGGCCCGACCTGTGGCCGGCGCCGAACCGCGCACCGCCGGCCCCGGGCCCGCCGCGGCCGGCGACCCGCCCTCGACCACCAGGACCGCCCTGGCGGCCGTCTGGGCAGAACTGACCGGCGTGAGCGAGGTAGGCCCTGCCGACGACTTCTTCGCGCTGGGCGGCCACTCGCTACTCGCCACCCAGCTGTTCGCCCGGGTCAGGGAGCTCTTCGACCTCTCCCTGCCGATGCGCACGATCTTCGACCACCCGGAACTCGGTGCCCTGGCCGACCACATCGACCGGCTCAGGCCCCGGAGCAACGCCTCCCCCGCGAAGGCGACCGAGTCGGCACCGACCGCCGCGGAGGTCGTCCAGGAGGCGTACTTCCCGCTGACCAGCTCTCAGCAGAACCTCTGGTTCCTCCAGCGGGTCGCTCCCACGAGCAACTTCTACGCGCTGGGGAACCGCATCACCCTGCAAGGGCCGCTGGACCTCGACGCCTTCGAGGCCGCCCTGCGCGAGCTGGTCCAGCGGCACGCGATCCTGCGCACCACCTTTCCCCTGGTCGCACGCCGACCCGTCCAACACATCCGCCCAGCCGCCGAGAGCGCCGTCGAGGTGGTCGACGCCCGCCTGCTGCCGGACTCCGAGGTCCGGGAGATCCAGTCGGCCGCCGAACGGACCTGCCTCTCGCGGGTCCGGGACCTGACCGCGAACGCACCCTTCGCAGCAGTCGTCATACGCCGTTCCGAGGTTCGGCACGATGTGGTCCTGGTGCTGCACCACATAGCCGCCGACTACTGGGCGTCCGCGCTGCTCCTCACGGATCTCTTCGGCCTGTACACCGCGATGGCCGCCGGACAGCCGGCCCCGTCCGCTCCGCTCCCCCTGGCATTCGCGAACTTCGCCGTCGAGGAGCGCAAGAGGGAGGCGGAGCCGGAGTTCCAGCGCCTGATCGAGCATTGGAAGGGCGTCTTCCGTACTGCTCCACCGCCCCTGCAACTCCCCGGCCAGGGCAGCCGGCCCGCCTCGCCGGCGCACGCCGGCGCGTGGCAACCCGTCCACATCTGCGCGGAGACCGGGCTGCGGACCACGAACCTGGCCCGCAGTGTCACGGCAACGCCCTTCATGGTGCTGCTCGCCGCGTTCGCCGTGCAGTTGCACGCACTGAGCGGCGAGCAGGACCTGTGCATCGGCGCCTACGCCGGCAACCGCGCCAGCACGGAACTGGAATCGGTCATCGGGCTGTTCGCCAGCACCATCGCCCTGCGCATGGACGTGTCACCGGAGCTGACGTTCCGGCAGCTGGTCGAGCACGTCAAGGCCGTCTGCCTGGACGCGTTCGACCACTCGGGCGTCTCGGTCGACCAGCTGGTCAGCCACCTCGAACTGCCGCGGCAGGCGGGCCGGAACCCTCTGTTCCAAGCGATGCTGGTACTGGAGTCGGCCCCCCACCGGGACCCTGACGTCCCCGGCCTGGACATCACGGTGGAGGCGATAGAGACCGGAACAGCCAAACTCGACCTGCTGCTGACCCTCTTCCCCGACGGGTCCGGCTATCGGGGTTTCCTGGAGTACAGCCGTGACCTCTTCAGCGCCGAGACCGCGGCCGGACTGGCAGCAGGACTCGTCGAGACGCTGCGGTTGCTCGTCGGCCGGCCGGACGAACAGCTGGCTCACCTGCTCCGTAGCAGGTGAGCCAGTACCTCCGGAAACGGCGGATCGTGTCCTGCGTGGTGGTGCTCCGAGCACCGGCACGCAGGACACGATCCAAGGGCTGAGGCGTACCGGCCCTAACCCACCATCGACTCGATCAGCACCCCTGCCGGGCGGGAGGACCGAGCCGCCTCAGGCTCCTCGTCCACGGCACGCTCGCGACAGAAGACCCTCGGCAGCTCGGCGAGCCGGTAGGCGACCTCACCACCCGAGGTCCGCTCGGCCTCCACCAACCGCAGGTCCACCGCCTCCTCCAGCGCCTCCTCGGTCTCGTCCACCGAGAGTTCGGCAAGCTCCGCGCCCTGCACGGCGGTCACCGGGTGGCTGGTCGAGCGACCTATGCACCGGAAGACCCGCCGGGCCACGGGTCGAAGCCGGCGGTAGGGCTCCTCGAAGAGTGAGCGGGCACTGCGACCACCGCGTTCCAACTCGTCGAACCGGCGGGAGACCGGCTGGAGCAGGTCGACCAGACGCTGGATACTCCAGTGCGGCTTGGCAGCCAGGCGCATCCCGGCGCTGCTCACCGCGAGCGGCAGGTACCCGCAGAGCGCCACCAGCTGGCGGGCACTGGCGAGTTCCCGCTCGACGCGGCCGTCGCCCACGACCGAGACCAGGAGGTCGGTGGCATCCTGTTCCGTCAGCGGCGCCAACTGGACCAGGTGCCCCAGCCCCTTTCCGACCAGCCGAGCGCGGCTGGTCGTGATCACCGCGCAGTTCGCCGCCCCGGGCGTCAGATCCCGCAGGGTCCTCTCGTCCGGAACGTCGTCCAGCACGATCAGCACCCGCCGCTCCGCCAGGGCGCTGCGGTATTCCGTGATCCGGTCGTCCAGCTTCTCGGGCACGTCCACGCCCAGGGCATGGAGGAGATGGGCGAGTGTCTCGCCGAAGTCCGCCTGCAGCAGACCGCTGCCGCGGAAATCCACGAAGAGCTGCCCGTCCTGAAAACGCTCCTTCAGCTGATGGGCGACGTGCACGGCGAGTGAGGTCTTCCCGATCCCGCCCTCGCCGGTCACGATGCAGACCGCCGGCCCGTTCGGTGCCGCGTCGTCCTGACGGGTCAGAATCCGCGCCATCGCCTCGGCGGGTCCATCCGTTCCGACCAGGATCCCGAGGGCGGGTGGAAGCTGACGCGGCACCGGTCGCTCCGGCGCCTCGGTCTGCTCCAGGAGTCGCGGAGCCGGCAAGGTGGGCAGGTCGAGGGCGGGATCCTCCGCCAGGATGGACTGCTCGACCCGCTGCAGCGTGGCGCTCGGCTCCAGGCCGAGCTCCTCGATCATCGTCCGCCGCGTCTGGCGGTACACCGCGAGTGCCTCGGCCTGACGGCCGGAGCGGTAGAGCGCGAGCATCAGTTGGGCGCGCAGCTGCTCCCGGAGCGGATGCTCGGTGATCAGGGCGGTCAGCTCCCCGACCATCTCGCGGTGGCGGCCGAGGCCGAGCTCCAGCTCGATGCACTCCTCCAGTGCCACCAGGCGCTGCTCGTTCAGCCGGGCCGCACCCGCACGCACCACCCGGCTGGACAGATCATCGAAGGCGGGGCCGCGCCACATGTCCAGGGCACGGCGCAGTTCACCGCAGGCCTGTTCCCGCTGCCCCTGCGCCGCCGCCGTCCGCGCCACTGCCACCACGTCGTTGAAGCCGTTGAGGTCCAGGGCATCGCGCGGGACGTCCAGCAGGTACCCCGAGGGGCGGGTGAGGATGATGCCGCTCGGCGCGCCCGCCGCGACGAGCGCCCGACGAAGCATCGAAACGCAGTTCTGCACCTGCTCCTTGGCGGTCGCGGGCGGCACGGTGTCCCACATCGTCTCGGTCAGGCGACTGACCGAGACCGTCCTTCCGGCGTTGAGGAGCAGCACAGCGAGAATGTGCCGCTGCCGCAGGCCGCCGACCTCGATGGTCTTCTCACTGGCCGTCATCTCCAACGGACCGAGCACCGAAAAGTACATTTGAATCTCCCGGTAATAGCGCGTCCGGACACCGGAAGGCGACGCGAACAACCGGGTGGATCCCACCCTCGCCAGTAGGCTGCCCGCCGCTCAACCGCCGAACCTGCGGGTGATGCTGCCGCCAGCGCCTACTTTCCACCTCACGAGCCGCTACCACCGCTGCCATCAGCGGTACCGCGGTCGGCGGTCCAGGGTAGAGCGGACAAACCGCGACCGACCGACGCCTTGGCCGCCGGTCCCCGCGACGTCGCGGGGACCGGCGGCCAAGGCGAAGCCGCTTCCGGCTCAGGCCGCGGTGGACCGGGTCAGCCGCCCGCCACCTGCTGCGGTTCGGGCGTGGCCTCGGCGGCCTCCGCGTCGACCGGCTTGGCCTCCTGGGGCTTGCGCAACGACCTGGCCGGCGAAAAGATCATGAAGAGTGGGGACGCGAGGTACGCACCGCAGCAGATCAGCAGGGAACCCCGCAGACCGACAGCAGTACCGAGCCAGCCACCCAGCACCGCCGAGACCGCCAGCAGACCCCAGGACAGCACGCTGGAGGCCGAACTGATGCGTCCGAGCATGCCGGCGGGGCTCGCGCTCTGGATCAGCGTCTGGGTCAGGCTCCCGTACACCGGCGCGATGAAGCCGAAGAGGAGCCACGGTGCGCTCACCACGAGCACCGAGACCGGACGGTGGCCGAGCAGCGGGAACGCGAACGACGCCAAGCCGTTGAGCAGGCCGGCGACGATCAGGGTCGGACCGAAACCGAACCGGCGGCCGATCGAGGCAGCCGACAGGGAGCCCGCGATGGCCCCCGCGCCGAACACCATGAACGGCACCGCTACCAAGGACGGCGCGAGGCCCAGGGTGCGGGTCAGGAAGAGGATGTAGACCGGGCCGAAGATGCCGTTCCCCAGGGCCAGTGCCCCGGTGCTCAGTACCGCCGGACGCAGGTACCGATTTCCGAACAGCGTGCGCAGGCCTTCCCCGATGTCCTGCCGAAGCGTCGTCTCACGTCGCTCCGGCTGCTTCCGTGCCTCCTGCTCGGGCAGCCGGAACATGAACAGCGCCGAGACGAGATAGGAGAGCGAGTCGACCACCAACGCGACCGGAGCGGTCAGCACTCCGACCAGCCAGCCACCGAGGCCGGGGCCCGCGACATAGGAAACGGACTGGCTCAGCCGGGTCAGACTGTTTCCCTCGACCAGCTGTTCCTCGTCGATGAGTTCGGGCAGGACCGCGGAGGACGCGGAATTCGCGAACACCGTGCAGACTCCGACGCACAGCACCACGAAGGCCAGGCCCATGAAATTCAGGACGTGACACCAGGCGCATATCGGTACGATCGCCAGCAGTCCGAAGCGGAGCAGATCCGTGAGGATCAGCGTGCGCCGATGCGAGGACCGGTCCACCCAACTCCCCGCCTGGAGCCCGATCACCAGCCAGGGCAGGAACCCGAGGGCGGACAGCAGGCCCATCTGAAAGGTCGAGACCTTCAGATAGACGGCCGAGGTGAGCGGCATGGCGATCTCCGTCACTGCGGTGCCCATCACCGAAATGCTCTGGCCGATCCAGAGATTCCGGAACCGAGCCTGGCGCCTCAGGGTGTTGACCATCATCCTCAAAGCATCCTCCCCAAGTCCTCTACGTCAGCGTACGATCGCCCCGAGTAAATCAGCCGCTCCAATGCAGGACAAGGCCGCGCGATCACCTCGGGGATCGTCAATGGTTCGCCGATGGCGCCCTGATGACACTTCGATGGGAAATCCCTGGATTATTTCTCTGCAGAAATTTCTCACGAAGGCGCACGGAGCGGACCCCGATGCGCCACCTCTCCGATCCAGACAAATCCCTGAGAAGGGCAATCATGGCGGACCGCCAAGTATTCTCCGGACACTCCGAATCAGTACCGGACAGGATCGGCAGACCACTCCACTGCTGGTTGGCGGGCAGGGGCGCACTTGTCATCGAGTGCGGCGAACGCCTGCTCGCACGCGGACATCGGGTCGGCGGAATGGCCGGCGAACGGGGCCCGGCCAGAGAGTGGGCAGAACGACGCGGCGTCCCCACCGCCGACCACACCCGCGGCCTGGGCGGACCGCGGCCCGACTACCTGTTCAGCATCGCCAATCCCGAGGTACTCACCGGCGCCGAACTAGCACTGCCTGGCAAGCTGGCGATCAACTTCCACAGCTCTCCGCTGCCGCGCTACGCCGGTGTGAACCAGATGCCCTGGGCGCTGGTGAACGGCGAGCAGGAATACGGCACCACCTGGCACACGATGCGGGAGCGTCTCGACAGCGGCGACATCCTGGTCCAGCGGACGTTTCCGGTCGCAGCCGACGAGACCACCCTGACCCTGAGCATCAAGTGCTACGACGACGGCCTGGCCGGCTTCGACGAGCTGCTGGCGCAGCTGGAGCAGCAGCGTCTGCGACCACGGGCCCAGGACCTGGAGCAGCGCTCCTACTACTCCCGTCGACGCCGTCTGCCGGCAGCCGGGCTGGTCGCGGCCGGTCAGCCCGCCGAGGAGATCGAACGCTGGTGCCGGGCGGCCGACATGGGTCCGACGGACAACGCCTTCGGCGCCCCCAAGATCCTGGTGGGCGACTCACTGGCGGTACTCACGAAAGTCACCTCGCGGGCAGCCTCCGACGAGGATCGCAGCGGTCTCGTGGTGCCCGCTGATCCGGGCACGCTCGCACTCACCACGGGTGGCGGCGATCTCGTCATCCACCGGGTTCGCGGCCTGGACGGCGTCGAGCTGTCGGGGGCCGAGTGGGCCTCGGCCCTCGGCATCGAGGCCGGCCGGCATCTGGACCTCCCCGGCCACGACCTGGCCCGGCTCGCTGGTGAGTGCGACACCGGGTTCAACCGCCACGAGAGCGGTTGGGCAGCTGTGCTGGCAACGGTCCAGCCGATGTCCGAGCACCTGCCGCTGGGGGCTTCGACCGGATCGCTGCCGCCGGACTCCCACACGGCCACCGTCCGGCTCCCCCCGGCGGCCCGGCCGGCCACCCGCACCCGCGAGGGCCGACGAGAGTGGCTGACCGCCGCGGCGCTGGGCTGGGCCGCCTACGCGGCGGGCTTCGGCGGACGGCAGCAGACCTTCTGGTGGAGCGAACCATCCGTCCGAGCCGCAGTCGGCCCCTTGGACCAGCTGTTCGCGACAGCCGTGCCGGTCACCCTCGACACCGACGACGCCGAGATCGAGTCCACGGGCTCCGCCGCCGTACGGCAAGCCGCCGCTCAGGGCACGTTCCTGCGTGACATCGCCGTGCGCCGAGCAGGCGTCCCGCCGCAAGCCCCGCGCCCGACCATCGTCTTCGCCCTGGACACCGGTCCGCTCGGGCTGCGCCCGGCACCGCGGATCACCGTCTGCCTGAACGTGGACGAAGACCGGTTGCACGTCATGGCGCCGGATTCCGACACGTCTTTCACTGTGGCGGCAGTCCTCGCTGCCGCGCTCACCACCCGGGCCCAACGCGTTCAAAGCGGCGGCTCCCGGCAGGAAGGACTCCAATGAACGCTGACACCGCACTGCCGACCCTCGCCCTGGTCTACGGGTTCGGTTCGGTCAGCCCGATCAGCATCATCCAGGCCGCGCAGACGGACGCCCGGCTGCTGTTCCTCATCGACGGGCAGGACCCGCACTGCCGCACGATGCGCCCTGTCCTGGAGGCGCTGGCGCCGACTGTCGACTACAGCACCGCCGAGGACCTGGCGTCGGCGTGTACCGAGGCATCGGAGAGCCCGGTCCGCGGCATCCTGACGTTCAGTGACTCACTGGTGCGCACCACGGCTGGGCTGGCCGCTCGCCTCGGCCTCCCCTACCACCGGCTCGAGACGGCCGCCGCACTGACCGACAAGTCGCGCCAGCGCGCCCTGCTGAACGCGGCCGGCGTGAGCGTGACGCGACAGGTCTCCGTTGCCGACAGCTCCGAGCTGGCGGCAGCCGCGGCAACGGTCGGCTACCCGGTGGTCGTCAAGCCCGTGCACGGCGACTCCGGCCGGTACACGCTGTGCTGTACCGACAAGGACGAGCTGGCGCAGGCCGTCGAGACCGTCCTGCCCGAGCGGCTGGGGGACGGCCCGCACAGCTGGGAGGTCGAGGAGCTGCTGACACCGGGGCGCCATCCGTTCGGTGACTGGCTCGGTGACTACGTGTCGGTGGAGTCGGTCACCGATGCGTCGGGGACCTGGCACTTCGCGGTCAGCGACAAGCTGCCGCTCGCCGCTCCCTTCCGCGAGCACGGGACGATCATCCCCGGCATGCTGCCCCAGGAGCTCCGGGACGAGGTCACGGCGATGGCAGCGGCAGCGGTGCGGGCGCTGGGCGTCGACATCGGCATCACCCATACCGAGCTCAAGCTGACGCCGCAGGGACCACGGGTGATCGAGGTGAACGGCCGCCTGGGCGGCGGGATCGCCCAGCTGATGAACCGGTGCTCGGACCTCGATCCGGTACGGCTGGCGGTCCGCACCGCGGTCGGCTACCCGGTGGACCGGCGGCCTGTGGTGTTCGACGGCTCGGCGCTGTTCTACCTCGCCCTGCCGCCGCAGCAGCGCGTGCGGGTCCGGAGCGCGGCATCCGCCTCCCGGTTCCTGCGCCACCCCCGGGTGTGGGACGTGGATGTGTTCGTCCAGCCCGGCACGGTCCTCGACTGGCGCAACGGCCTGAAGGACCGCGCGTTCACGATCCGGGCCGAGGGCGCGGACCACACGGAGATCGCCGAGGTGGTCCGCTGGCTGGACCACGCCTGCGCGGAGGGCATCGAGTACGAACCCGCCGACTGAGCCGCTCACGCCGGCCGGACGCGCCAAAAACCGCGGGAGCGTGCCGTGTTCTGCTGAACACGGCACGCTCCCGCAGGTTCTCAGGGAAGGTTGAAGCCACCGTCGACCGCGAGGTTGACCCCGGTGATCCAGGCAGCCGCCGGGCTGCAGAGGAACGTGGCCGCGTGCGCGATGTCGTCCTCGGTCCCGAGCCGCCCGAGTGGAATCCGGCCGAGCACATCGGCGAACGCGTCACCGGAGTCGGCCAGCCCGAGCATGTTCGCGGCCGCACCGGCAGTCGGCACCGGCCCCGGGCCGATGCCGTTGACCCGAATGCCGTGCTTCCCCCACTCACCGGCCCAGCTCCGGGTCAGCGACAGGACTCCCGCCTTGGCCGCGCCGGCGTGCGAGAAGCCGGGGAAGCCGCGTTCGGCATCGACCATGCTGATGTTGAGGATGCTCCCGCGGGCAGCCTCGATCATGTCGTTGGCGAAGGCCCTCGTCACGTTGAAGGTGCCGACGAGGTCGATGTCCAGGACCGTCGAGAAGGCCCGCCGGGTCATCCGCTCCGCCGCCATCTTGAAGTTGGCGGCCGCGTTGTTGACCAGGATCGTCGGTACCCCGACCGCACCGAGCACGTGCTCCCGCAGCAGGTCGATGCGCTCCTCGTCCCGGACGTCGCAGAGGAAGCCGCCCGGTGTTCGACCGGTCCGCTCCGCGATACCGGTCATGGCCTGCTCCAGTCGCTCGGGCCTGCGGGCCACGATCACGACCTCGCATCCCAGCCTGGTGAAGCCTTCCGCGATCGCCAGGCCGATGCCGCTGGAACCACCTGTCACCACGGCGGTCTGACCGGCCAACAACCCGTCGGCGAATATTCGGCTCACGCTCCCACTCCTGATCTTCGATTGCGGCCGGCCGCACCGGCCTGGGGCCCGATCGCCAGGGGTGCTCCGGGCGGCACGATCCGCCCGGAGCACCCAGGTCTGCCACGGTCAGCCCGCGCCCAGTGAACGGAGTTCCTCGGCCAGGGCGCCGAGCGTCGGGTATTCGAACAACACGGCGATGCTGAGGTCGATGCGATACCTGGCCCTGATCCGGGTGATCAGGTCCACCGCGGTGAGCGAGTTGCCGCCGAGGGTGAAGAAGTCGTCCCCCGGCCCGATGTCCGGGATTCCCAGCGCGTCGGTCCACAGCTCTCGCATGGTGTCCACCGTCGACTGCTCCGCCGCCTGCGGCAACGCCTCCAGAGTCAGAGTCGGCACCGGTGTCGGCACCGCGGCGGCCCGGTGCTCCGGGGTCCCGGCGGGCACGGGCAACGCTTCGACGGCCGGCCGGGCGACCACGGGAACCCGACGCGCGTCCGCGGAGAGCACCGGTACGCCGTCCCGGAACCGTGCCACCGCGACCTGTCGCGGCGTCCTGGCACCGATCAGCTCAAGCAGCAGCCCGACCCCGGTCTCGGGATCGATACCGGTCTGACCGGACGTGGCGTCAGCCTCCGGCCTGCCGGGAGCCCGCGGCTCGTCCACCTCCGCGACCGGGGTGTCCCCCACGACGAACCCGTCCTCCACCCGTCGCATGGCGAAGCCCTCGATCTCGACCAGCAATCGCCCGTCGGGCGCCACTACATCGATGTCGGCCACGATCAGGCCGTCGGCGCCGCTGCCACGACGGATGTGGCTGTAGATCCGGGCGGGCAGCCGGTCGTACACCACGACCGACCGGTACATGAACGGCAGGTGCGGGGCATCGCGCTCCGGGTCGCGAGCGAAGGCGGTGGCGTTGTCCAGCAGCGCGGGGTGCAGTTCGTGTTCGGTCGCCTCGGCCGCGAACGCCTCCGGCAGGTCCAGCCGCACCAGTATCTCGCCGGGATCCGCCGGGCCGGATCCGACCTCCGTGACATTGCTCCAGCGAGGGCCGAACTCGACCAGTCGGCGCTCCGGTTCCCCTCGCTCCCGGCGGTCGGACAGGGAGACCCGCAGGGTGTCCAGGTCCAGCTGACGAGCGGTACCCGCTGCGCTCTCCACCGTGCCGGTCGCGTGCACCTGCACGTCACCGACGGCCCGGGTGCCGGCGAACGAACGCACCACGAACTGCCATACGTCGTCGCCCGGCGTGAACGCGATCTCCATCGTCCGGGAGTCATGCACCACCAGCGGTGTCCGGAAGACCACCTCGGTCAGCCGGACGGGCGTGGCCGCTCCGTCGAGCACCTGGGCCCGGAAGGCGCGGACCACGAAGTCGAGGTGGCCGGTCCCCGGCAGCACCGCCTCACCGTTGATCCGGTGCTCGTCCAGCATCGGGCACTCGCTCGGGGTCAGCGCGGCCCGCCACACCGGCCCCGCCACCGCCGCGGTCGCCTCCGTCTGCTTCGCGAGACCGGGCACGGCCATCCCGACCGAATTCCAGGCAGGCCAGTTGATGGTCAGGGCACGGCGGGCGAACGGCAGCTGCGTCGCGGCAAAGGCATCGAGGAAGCAGTTCGCGGCAGCGTAGTCCCCGCTCCCGCGCAGACCCCGGAGTGCGGCCGTACTCGAAAAGGCCACGAAGAAGTCGAGACTCGGCCGGTCGGCGAACGCCTCGGCCAGTGCGAGGGAGCCGAGCACCTTCGGCGCGAGCACCGCTTCGGCCTGCTGCCGCGTGCGGAACTGCATCATCCCGTCGCCCGCCACACCGGCGAGGTGCAACACCCCGGCGATCGGGCCGCGCCGGCCGGTGGCCTCGGCCAGCGCCGCGCGCAGGGCCGCCGGGTCGCTCAGGTCCGCGGTGACGATCCGGTACGAGGCCCCCAGCTCCTCGATCTCCTCCAGCCCTGCACGCAGCCGGGTGGTCCGCTCGTCCGCTCCGTCCGGCACCCGGTGCGGCTCCTCGACCTCGGCGAGTCCGGTCCTGCCCAGCAGCAGCAGGTGCGGGCGCAGGCCCGTTCGGACGATCCCCTTGGCCACCTCCAGGCCCAGCCCACCGAGTCCACCCGTGATCAGGTAGCTGCCGCCGGGCCGGAACGCCGTGGCCGTACCGCTCTCGGGCACGAACTGCTGCTCACTCCTGACCCACCGCCGGTCACCGCGCAGGGCCACCACCTCGTGGGACGACCAGTCGGCGAGTTCGTCGGTCAGGTCCTCCTCCGGGACTCCGCGGCCCAGGTCGATCAACTTGCACGCGGTGCCGGGCTCTTCGACGGCAAGAGTCCGGACCAGTCCGTGCAGGGTCGCCTTGACCGCATCGACCTGCTCGCCCCCGGAGACATCCACCGACCGGTCGGTGAGGACCAGCAGTCCGGGAACCGGGTTCCCCGCCGCCCGCCGCGCGCCCTGCTGGACGAAGGCCAGCACGCTGTGGAAGGAACGCTCCGTCTGGCCGGGGGCGTTCGCCACGGTGGGGGGCGCCCACGCGCCGAGCGTGGCAGCGTGCACGACCAGGCGCGGATAGCTGCCGCGCCGCGCGAGCGCGGTGAACACGCGCTCGATGTCCTCGGTGCTGTCACGGCGGATACGGAAGCCCACAGCGGTCTCCCGGTACGCCTCGCCCGGGGTGACCGGAATGACCCGAAGACCGGCTCGCTGCAGTGCTGCGGCCACCTCGCCGGCCGAGGACCGGTCCTCGGGCAGGAGCGCCAGCGCTGTGGTTGCGCCGCCCCGCGCCGATCCGGACCCGCGCGGCTGTTCGGTCCACGAGAGCGTGTAGAACGGCAGCGGCCGCGCCTCGTGCTCGGGCTCCTCCCGCCCGGCCTCCTCATGGCCGACAACGGCGTTGACGACCGCCGCCGCAGCTGCCTCGGTGCTCCCGCTTCTCTCGGCGGGCGTTTCGACCCAGTGGCGCGTGCGCTGGTACGGGTAGCCCGGCACCACCGTACGGCGCCACGTCTCCTGCTGTGCCATCCTCGCCCAGTCGAGCGGGTGGCCCTCGGTCCACAGCACCGCCGCCGCCGCGAGCAGCGACTCCCAGTCGCCGCGCGCCGCCCCCAGGTGCGGCAGGCTCGCCACCACCGCGCTGCGTCCCTGCGTGACCTCGCGGTGCGGCTTGGCCAGGCCGGCGAGGGCCTGCTGGGGCCCCACCTCCAGCAGCAGCTGCGGCCCCTCGGCGAGCATCCCGTCCAGGGCCCGGCCGAACCAGACGGGGGTGGTGAGCTGGTCTGCCCAGAAGTCGGGGTCGACGGCCTGGGCCTCGGTCAGGAGGCCGCCGCTCGCTGCGGAGTACAACGGGATCTCCGGCGCCCGGAGAACGATCCCCTCGAAGGACCGCCGGAACTCCTCGGCCGCCGGTGCCATGGCCTCGCTGTGGAAGGCGTGCGAGGTACGCACGCTCTTCGTGCGGATCCCCCGCTCGGCCAGCAGCCGGGCGAAATCGTCCAGGACAGCCTTCGGTCCGGCTACCACGGTCTGCCGGGGCCCGTTGACCACCGCGACACCGATCGCGGGCGGCAGGAGGTCCTCGATCTCCGTCGGCGCGGCTGACACCGCGAGCATCGCACCGGCCGGCATCGCCGCCATGGCACCGGCCCGAGCCGCCACCAGCCGTGCGGCGTCGGCGAGTTCGAACACCCCGGCCACGGTGGCCGCGGTGAGCTCACCGATGCTGTGACCCAGCAACCGTTCGGGGCGCACTCCCCAGGACTGCCACATCCGGCTCAGCGCCCACTCGACCGCGAACAGCAACGGCTGGGCGAGCTCGGTCCTCTGGAGTTCCTCATCCTCCGTGGCCTCGCGCCAGGCACTCCCGGCAGCGGCACCAGCCTCGTCCAGCAGGGCCAGGCACTCGTCGAACGACTGGGTGAACACCCGGTCGACTCCGTGGAGTCCGGCCGCCATGGCGGCGTGCTGCGAGCCCTGGCCGGGGAAGAGGAAGGCGACCGGGCGGGGCTCCTCGGCGGACCCCGTGACGACGGCCGGGGCGCCCGGTACTCCGCGCAGCGCGGCCGCCGACTCCGCGGCGCTCGACGCCACCACGGCCGACCGGACCACCTCGGCCTTCCGGCCGTGCTGCATCGTGAGGACGGTGTCGGCGAACAGCTCCTCTCCGGCGCCGGCGAGGTGGGCTGCCAGCCTGCTCCGGTACTCCTGTTCGGCCTGCGGTGTCCGGCCCGACCAGACGACCAGACGCGGGCGGTGGTCGGTTTCCGCGGAGTCCCGCAGCGGGGCCTCCTCCAGCACCATGTGCACATTGGTGCCGCCGATTCCGAGTGAATGGACCGCCGAGCGACGCGGCTTCCCGTCGGCACGCTCCCACTTCTGCAGCGTGTCGTTCACGAAGAACGGCGACCGGTCGAACTCGGCCTTGGGGTTGGGCTCGCTGAAGTTGATACTGGCCGGGATCCGCTCGTTCTCCAGCGCCAGCACCATCTTGATGAGGGCCGCCGAACCCGCCGCGTGACCGAGGTGTCCGATGTTGCCCTTGACCGAGGAGAGCGCGATGCTCCCTGGCGTCATGTGGCCGTCCGCGAGGGACCGGTAGGCGTCGTTGAGTGCCGCCACCTCGATCAGGTCGCCCAGTGGGGTACCCGTGCCGTGGGACTCCACGTAGGAGATGTCGGACGGCTCGACTCCGGCCATCAGCATCGCCTCGCTGATCACGGCGGACTGGCCGGCCATGCTGGGGGCACTGAAGCCGATCTTGTCCGAGCCGTCGTTGTTCACCGCGGAGCTGCGGATGACCGCTCGGATATTGTCGCCGTCCGCCAGCGCGTCGCTCAGCCGCTTCAGCGCGACGACACCGACGCCGCTGCCAAAGATGGTGCCGTCCGCATCCCGGTCGAAGGGCCGCACTCGGCCCTCCTTGCTCAACGGGCTGCCCGGGGCCCACCAGTGTCCGTGCCCGAGGGGGAACTCGACGTCCGCCCCGCCGGCCAGGGCGATCTCACACTCGCCGTTGCGCAGGGCCTGAACAGCCAGGTGGGTTGCGACCAGCGAGCTGGAGCAGGCGGTCTGCACAGTGAAGCTGGGCCCCTGGAAACCGAACTTGTAGGACACCAGGGTCGCTACGTAGTCGGTGTTGTTGAGCACCGCGAGCGAGATGCCGGAGGCACTGCGCAGCGCGCTCTCGGTCTTGCCCTCCAGCGCGCCGTAGCGGTTCGCCCCGCCCGAGGCGAAGACGCCGACGTCGGTGACCGTTCCCGGCGCGTACCCCGCGTTCTCGAACGCGGCGTGCGCGGTCTCCAGGAGCAGGCGCATCTGCGGGTGGCACAGCTGTGCCTCACGCGGTGTCAGACCGAAGAACGCGGCATCGAACTTGTCCACGTCCGGTGCCAGTGCGACGGCCTTGACGTAGTCCGGATCGGCGAGGACCTCGTGCGAGACACCGAGAGCCAACAGTTCGTCGTCCGAGGGACGATGAACCGACTCCCTTCCCTCGCACAGGTTCCGCCAGTACTGGTCGACATCGCCGGCGCCGGGGAAACGCCCGGCTATCCCGATGATCGCAATGGGTTCGGCGTACTCGCTCATGCATGCTCCTGGTGACTGCGGTAGAGCTGGCTACGGATGCTCCGGCGGCTTTCCGCGGCACGGACGGCGGTCTGGTTCGGCCGGGGCCGCCGCCCGGTCCGTCGCGATGAGGCGGTAGCGGCGCCGGACAGGTGGGCGGCCAGAGACCGCAGAGTGGTGTGGGTGAACAGGTCGGTCACGGCGATCTGGTCGTCGAACTCCTCGACCAGCCGAGCGTGCAGCCGCAGCACGGCCATCGAGTTGAGCCCGGCGTCGAAGAAGTTCTCGTCCGGGCCGAGGTCGCGATCGATGAAGCACTTGATGTACTCGCTCAGCCGGGCCACGGTCACGTTGTCGATCACTGCCGTCCGCACGCCTGGGGCGGCGCTCGTCCCGACCGGCGGCCGACCGGCGGCCTTGTGGTTGCCGTCCCGAGCGAGGCGTTCGACGACCCTGACCGTGGCGGGCACGGCCGCCTTCGGCAGCCTGGCGGCCAGGTGGGCCCGCAGTTCGGCGGGCTCCGGGGCCGCACCCGGCACTGGTGTGACGTACAGCGTCAGTGTCTCGCCGCCGACCGTCTCGGCCAGGGCCGCGGCGGCCTCGCGGACGCCAGGGTGCCGCAGGGCGACGGCCTCGACCTCTTCCAAGGTCACGCGCAACCCGTGGATCAGGACCTGGCGGTCGGATCGGCCCGCGAGATGGATCCGGCCTGACGGATCGAGCCGGCCGAGGTCGCCGGTGCGGAACGCCGCGGGCCGCGAGCTGTCCGAACCGGAGACGAACCGGTCCTGTCGTTCGGCACCGTCGAGGTAGCCGTCCGCAACCTGACCACCGCACACGATCAGCTCACCGAGCTGCCCGACGCCGCACGGCCGGCCACCGGCGTCGACGACGGCCAGTTCCGTACCGGGAACCGCCCTACCGATCGGCAACGTGGCGTCCGCCGGCAGCGGCTCGTCCGCGACACGGGTCCACGCCGCGATCTGGGGGGTCTCCGTCGCACCGTAGGCGTTCACCAGCGTTGCTCCGGTCACCGTGCGCAGTCTGCCGGCCAACCCCCCGCGGAGCGGTGCACCGCCGGTGACCACCAGCCGAAGGGCCGTCAGGCGCTCGCCGTGGCGCTCCTCGCCGCCGGCCAGCACCAGTTCGAGGAGCGCGGGCGTTGTGTGCAGGACAGTGATCCGCTGCCGAAGCAGGAAGTCGAACAGTCTCGCCGGAGTGCTGTACACGTCGTCCGGGGGAACCACCAGGGTGCCACCGCTGAGCAGCGGCGCCAGGACGTCCCTCAGCAGCGGGTCGTGCCCGAGCCCGGCCAGCAGGGGGACCCGGTCCTCAGGGGTGAACTCGAACTCGCCCAGGTACCAGTCCATCGCGGTTCGCAGCGGACCGGGTGGGACCACGACTCCAGCGGGCCGGCCGGTGGTTCCCGAGGTGAACAGCACATGACTGGCCCCCGGCAGCGAGCGCGGATCCTCGACGCCGTCGGAGAGCACGGGGGCGGCGGAGTCCATCGGCACCGTCAGGGTGTGGGACGGTCGCAGCTGCCGACGGCAGTCGTCCAACCGTCCGCCGGGAAGCGTTCCGTCCACCAGTGCCGCGACCGCTCCCGTTCGCCAGACGGCCAGCAGCGCCACCGCCAGGCGCGGCAGGCGTGCGGTGCGCAGTTCCACGACGGAACCGGTCCCGCAACCGGCCGAGGCGAGCCGGTCGGCCAACTCGGCCACCTCGCGCTCCAGCTGGCCGTAGGTCATGGCCGCACCGTCCGGCATGGCGATCGCCACCCGGTCCGCCTGCCGTGCGGCCGTTTCCATGACCTGTGCGACCACCGGCCGGCCGGGAACGGAGCGCTGCGGGGCTTGGTGCCGGCGAACCGCCAGGTCGGTCATCCGCCCGGTCCGCAGGTCGAGCGCGTCCAGCTGGGAGGCCGGATCCTCGATCACCTGGTCCAGCACCGCCAGGCACTGGTCGACCAGCTCGTCGGCCACGGCGGACGCCACCCGGTCGACGGCCCGCACCAGGTCGATCCGGTATCCGCCGTCACCCGCGACGTCGCGCCGCAGGTAGAAGTTCAGGTCGAACAGGGCAGGTGTCCAGGGGGTCTCGTACTCCTCGACAGACAGGCCGGGCAGGGACGGAGCAGGCGCCGACTGGCTGAGGTCGTTCAGCCAGACCTGGAAGAGCGGGTTGCCGGTGGGCTGGGTGGGCACACCCAGCGCCTCGACGACGGCGTCGAAGGCCGGCCTGTGGTGCTGCAGGCCCTCGACCTGCCGCTGCCTCGCATGAGCGAGCAGCGCGGTGAAATCCCGGTGGTCCCGCACGTCGACCCGGATCGGCAGGCTGTCCACGAGGAATCCGACGAGTTGCTCTTCCTCGACGGTCCGCCGTCGCGACGCCGCCATGCCGAGCACGACGCTGTGCTGCCCGGACCAGGCTGACAGGACGACACTCACACAGGCCAGCAGAAGGGTCGCCGGGGTGACCGCGGCTCGCGCGGCGAGTTCGCGCATCTTCTGGCTGCGGTCCGCTCCGAGCGAGCGGCGGTGCGCCTCCCCTGCCGTGTCCGGCGGACCTTCCGACGGCCGCTGGAAAGGCAGTCGAAGTTCGCGGGGCGCCTCCGACAGGCGCTCCCGCCAGTGGTCCAGGTCGGCCTGCCACCGCGGCGAGCCGACCTCGCAGGCTTCGCGCTCGGCATGGCCGGCGTGGCTCGGTGCCGGTTCGAAGACGGGCCGAACTCCCCGCAGCGCCGCCGCATAGGCGGTGGCGAGGTCCGCGAGGACGATCTCGGTGGTCCGCTGGTCGGCGATGACGTGGTGCAGGGAGAGGACGAAGCAGCTCTCCCCGCCCGCCAGGGAACGGAACAGGCCAGCCCGGAGCAGGGGTGCTCGATCGAGCGCGATCGGGTCGCGCACCAACTCGTCCGTGAACCGTTCGATGGACCTGTCGGTCAGTGCCTGCACGGCCGTCCGCTCCACCAGGGTGGGCGCTGCGCTCACGTCGTACCGCCAGCTCGGCTCCTCGCTGCCGACCACCCTTGCGCGCAGCGCGTCATGCCGGTCGACGACCGCGGCGAGAGCCGCTTGCAGTGCGGTCACCGAGACCTCGCCGCGCAGCCGGAGCACGGAGAGCACGTGGTAGGCGGAGGAGTCGGGGTGCAGCTTGCTCCACAACCAGAGCCGGCGCTGCCCGGGAGCCAGCGGCGAGGACCCGCTCCTGCGGTCCGGCGCGTCCGACTGGGCCCGCACCGCGGTCGAAGGCGCGCACGGGACGGCATCGGCTGCCTCCACGAACGCCTCCAGCTCCTTCAGCGACGCGTTCTCGTCGAGTAGCAGCCGCAGCGGGACCTCGACCCCGAGGTGCTCCAGACACCATCCGGCCAGCCGTGCCGCGAGCAGCGAATGGCCGCCGAGACTGACGAAGCCCTCGGTGTCGCCTTCCGTGCCCTCGGGCCGGGCCACCAGGTCCCACCAGGTGCCGGCCAGGTCCGAGGTGTCCGCGGCCCCGGGCATCCGCGAGGGCGCTCGGTGTCGGCCGAGCACCTCCCGCAGTCGGCGCCGGTCGGCCTTGCCGCTGTGTCCCAGCGGGATCGCGTCGAGCCACGTGACGCCGGAGGGCACGTAGGCCGACGGCAACCGCTCGCTCAGGTAGGACCGCAACTGCGACTCGGTCGGCTCGCGATCCGCGAACGCCGGGCGTGCCGTCACCGCCGCCAGCAGCCGGGACTCGCCGGGCTCCCGCCCCTCCACCACCACCGCGACGGCATGGCCGACCGCCGGGTGCCCGCCCAGGACCTGTTCCACCTCGCCCAACTCGACCCGCACTCCGCGGATCTTGACCTGGTCATCGGCCCGGCCGAGGTATTCGAGGCCGCCCTCGACCTCACGGACCAGATCCCCGGTCCGATAGCAGGTGGCGCCCCCGACACGCCGGAAAGCCGCTGCGGTGGCGTCGGGCCGGTTGACGTACTCCCGGGCGACCGGGACACCGCCGATCCACAGTTCACCGACGTCGCCGGCCGCGACCGGCTTCCGCTCGCCGTCCAGGACGTGGAGCACGCAGTTGTCGATCGGCCTGCCGATCAGCACCCGGTCCCCGACCTCCAGGGTCCTGGGCACCGGCCAGTACGTGACGTCGATGGCGGCTTCGGTGGGTCCGTAGAGGTTGTGCAACTCGGCGTCGAACACCTGGTGGAAGCGGACCGCCACGGCCGCCGGCAGAGCCTCCCCGCTGCAGAACACGCGACGCAGTGATGCGCCGTCGCGGCCACTGGCGCTCTGGAGGAACACCGCCAGCATGGAAGGGACGAAGTGACAGGTCGTCACCTGGTACCTCCGCACGAAGCGCATGACCAGGGCCGGATCGCGGTGGTCGCCCTCGGGCATGAAGAGGCACTGGGCTCCTGCGATCAGCGGCCAGAACAGCTCCCAACCTGACACGTCGAACGTGCACGGGGTCTTCTGCAGAACGACGTCGTCCTCGGCGAGACCGTAGTGGCGGTCCATCCACACCAGGCGGTTGCACAGTGCGGCACTGCCCAGCAGCACGCCCTTCGGCGCGCCGGTCGAGCCCGAGGTGAACAGGACGTACACCGGGTCGTCCGGCGCGACCTTGCGAAGTGGCCGCAAGGCGTCGTGCTGCGGCGCCCCGGGAAGCGGTACCAGCGGGAGACCGGTCAACGCCTCACAGAGGTCCGCGGAATCCGCCACCACGGCCAGCGGTCGCGCGTCGGCGACCATCGACGCCACTCGGGTGCCCGGCTCCTCCAGGGACACCGGCAGGTACCAGCAACCGGCCTTGAGAATGCCGAGGAAGGCGACCAGCACATCGACGCTCCTGGCCAGTCGGACCACGACAGCGCCCCGACGTCCTCCCGTGGCCGCCTCGACCGCGACCGCGAACGCGTCGCTGAGCAGGTCGAGTTCCCGATAGGTCAACTGACGATTGACATCCCGGCAGGCAACGGCCTGCGGAGAGCGGAGGGTACTCTCCCTCACCAGGCCGGGCAGGCCCCGATCGTAGGAGTGGACGATCACCGGCCCGCTGAGTACAGGACGCGGCCCTCGCGTATCGGCTGCATGGTTCACTCGTTCGCCCTTCCGGGTCACCGATGGTCTGCTCGGCGCTCAGCCGCTGCTCCGGCATGACATCGCTACGGCCCGGTACGGGACATCGCCTTCAACGGACGGCCCGGGCGACGCCGACCGGACCACGGCAGAGCGCGGCAGGAATGAGCGCGGTCAGGCGCATCGGAGTTCTTCGCTGATTATGCGCTTTCCTGGGATTGCGGCACTGACCCTCATCAGCATGGGGACTCGGTCCACCGCCGGACCATTGAACCGCCATCATCTCCCCATATGCGGGCTTTCCAGGCCGTCGGCACTGCCATCCGAGGCCCCTGCTGCCTTACTGTGCATTTGTCGCCGATCGGCGAGCGAGAATAGTACGGCTGCCCTGGAGCCGTGGAATCAGGAGGAGCCCATGCGATCACGATCCTCGTCGAAATGGCTCACGCTTCCCGTCGAGCGACCGCAGGCCCGTGTCCGGTTGTACTGCTTGCCGCACGCCGGCGGTGGGGCGTCGACCTACTGGCCGTGGGCCCGCGCGGTCGCCGACTTCATCGAGGTCTGCCCGGTCCAACTGCCGGGCCGTGAGTCGCGTTTCGACGAGTCGGCGCTCGGGTCAGCCGACGAGATAGCCGATGCCCTGCTCGACCGGATCGTCGAGAGCGACGACCGGCCCTATGCCCTTTTCGGTCACAGCATGGGCGCCGCAGTGGCCTTCCAGGTCGCCAGGAATGCCGCCCGCCGCGGGCGCCCGGGCCCGATCCACCTCTTCGTGTCGGCATTCCATTCGCCCACGCTGCCCTACCGGCGCACCGCGGTCTCGACACTCCCTGACCGCGAGCTGATCCACTCGCTGTCCAGCTACGGCGGAATTCCGAAAGCACTCCTGGAGGCCCAGGAGTACTTGCAACTGCTGCTGCCCGCCATTCGCCAGGACTTCTCCGTGGTCGAGTCGCTTCCCATCGCAGCGGCCCGTTCGCTCGACTGCCCGGTCACCGTGTTCGGTGGCGCCGACGACGAATACGTGACGCCCGAGGAACTGGCGACCTGGAGGGAGACGACCTCCGGCCACTGCACCGTGCACGTCCTTCCCGGCGGGCATTTCTATCTCCGGGATTCCGCGGAGACCGTCCTCGCGAAGCTGGCCGATGACACGGCCCTGCAGCTGGAGCTCAGTCGCTGAGCGTGCTCCTCCAGGCCCACCGGGGCGGCCGTCCCTCGACAGGCCGTCACGGACACGTCGAAGCTCCGGTCGGACGAGGCGACTTGAGAAAGGTCGCCCCGTTCGACCAGAGCTTCGACGTGCCGTCAGCAGCGCACGGGGACGACACGCCGTGAAGCCGGAGCCGACTCAGCCGGCCGTCCCCGGGTTCTCGGCCGGGTGGCCCGGGTCGTCGGCGAGCGCGGTGTCGATTGCGGCAGCAAGATCTTCGAGGACCGGGTTGTCCAGGATGCACCGGAAGCCGACGGAGGCGCCGAGGTCCTGCTGTACCCGCCGCACGATGTTGAACGCCGAGAGCGAGTTCCCGCCCAGGGTGAAGAAGTCGTCGCTCGCACTGACCATGGTCACGCCCAGCAGCTCGCACCACAGGTCGGCCAGGAAGCGCTGCGTTCCCGGCCGGGTCGGGGCGGGGGCCGGCTGCCCGCGCTCGGCATGGCTGGCCAGCTCGATCAGCGCGGCACGGTCGCGCTTGCCGTGGTCGTTCACCGGAATCGCCGGAATCCTCACGAACCGGGACGGAACCATGTAGTCGGGAAGTTCCTCGGCGGCGAGGAAGCGCAGGTCTTCGGAGCACAAGGCGTCTTCGTGGACCACGAAGGCGATGAGGTGCCGGGCATCGCCTTCACCGGCCGACAGCACCGCGACGTCCGTCACGCGCGGGTGTCGCTGGAGCAGGCGCTCGACCTCCCCCGGCTCGACCCGGTAGCCGCGCACCTTGACCTGATCGTCCACCCGGCCGACGAATTCGAGGTTGCCGTCAGGTCGTTGTCGGACGAGATCACCGGTGGCGTACATCCGGTATCCACCACTCGTGGCCTGGTCGGGCCGGAACTTCTCCTTGGTGAGCTCCGCGTTGTTGGCGTAGCCACGCGCGACTCCGAGCCCCGAGACGTGCAGTTCGCCGACCTCACCGGGCCTGACGGGGCGCTGCTCGTCGTCGAGGACGTGGGCCGCCGCGCCGGCCAGCGGACGGCCGATGGGGACGGTCGTGTCGCCCGGGTCCACGTGGTCCACCCGATGGAACACGCAGGCGGTGGTCGCCTCCGAGGGGCCGTAGAGGTTGAACAGCGAGCCGGAGAAGCCGCTCTCCAGCAGGGCCCGGCAGGAGGCCGGGGAGAGGACGTCGCCGCCGGTGTGCAGGATGCGCAGGGAAGAGAACGATGTCGGGTCCTCCCGCATCATCGTGTTGGCGAAGGCGGTCGGCACCAGCAGCACGCTGATGCGCTGTCGGCGCAGCTCCGCTCCCAGCCCGGTGGCCAGGAGATCGGCGGCGGGAGGCAGAACGACGATCTCGGCGCCCTGCGCCAGGCTGCACCACACCTCGAAGTGGAAGGCGTCGAAGGACACGTTGGAGATCTGCCCGACACGTTCTCCCGCCAGCGGAGCGGGAAGGGCCGGATTCCTGGCGAACGAAACGAGGTTGCGGTGTTCGAGCACGATCGCCTTGGGCGTGCCGGACGAGCCCGAGGTGAAGAGCACGCTGGCAGCGGAGCCTGGTTCGGCGGGCGAGGACGCGGGCGGTGCCGCCATGCCCGGAGCCGTCCACTCAAGGATCTCCGCATCGAGTCCGGCCGGCAGCCGGTCGGCACCGGCGGAATCGGTCAGCACGGCCTTGGCGCCGCTCTCCCGCAGCATCAGGTCGCGCCGGGAGTCCGGGTACCCGGTGTCCACGGCCACATAGGCGGCTCCTGACTTCAGGATTCCCAGCAGCCCGACGACCAGGTCCGCCGAGCGGGGGAGGTACAGGACCACCCGGTCCTCGGATCCCAGCCCGCGGCCCTGCAGCAGGTCGGCCACCGCGTCGGACCGCTCGTCCAGGTCGCGGTAGGTCAGGGTCTGTCGCCGGTCGCTGACAGCGGCCAGGTCCTGGTGGTGCGTCACCGTCTCGCGGAACAGTTCCACGAGAGTGCCGCTGCTGAACCCCGGGTCGTAGAGAAGCTCCGTCATGCCTACGTACTCTGTCGAACCAGGCGCATCGCATTGCCATCGATCTGGCATTCGCTGCGCACGATGGCCGGCGGTTCGGCCGGCGTTGGCCTGTGCACCGGATCATCACCTGCGCATGCGCTCGGACGGCCGCTAGGGTGAGTCCATGGGACACGAAGCTGTTCACGTGACGGTGTGGAACGACTCGGGATCGGACGCGCCCCGGGTGCTGCTGGTGCACGGCACGATGACCTGGGGGACGGACTGCTTCGCTGCCCAGCGTCCGCTGGCCGATGCCTTCCGGCTCGACGTCATGGACCGGCGCGGCTTCGGGGACAGTCCTGACATCGAGCGCAGCGACTACGAGGTGGACGCTGACGACGTCGTCGAGCTGCTGGGCGCGAGCGCTCACCTGGTCGGGTACTCCTATGGCGGCGTCGTCGCGATGATCGCCGCTGCGCGCAAGCCCGAGGCGGTCCGTTCGTTGGCGCTGATCGAGCCGTCGGCCCTGCGGGTGGCGGAGGAACACCCGGTCGTGGCCGCCGCGTTGGACCGGCTCCGGGCGACCGTCGGCGCGGAGCGCGAGCCGGTGAGCCCGGAGGACTACCTGCGGATGTCGACCGAGCCGTACGGACTGCCCTGCCCGGAGCTCACCCCGCGCAGGATCCGGGCCACACGGACGGCGATGGATGAACGGCCCTGCTGGGACGCGCAGATCACGCTCGCGCCGCTGGCCGCAGCGACCTGGCCGAAGCTCGTGGTCAACGGCACCTGGGAGACCGCCGCACAGCCCTACCGGGAGTTCGTGGGCGACGCCATCGCGGCCACTGGCCAGTTCATCGCGGAGCGGATCGGAGCCGACGCGGTGCGGGTCGCCGGTACGGACCACTACCCGCACCAGGACCGCCATCAGGTGGTGAACGAGTTGCTCAGGGAGTTCTGGACGCAAGGGCGTTCCAAGACCCCGGTGATCATGTGAGTCCGCAGGTCGTCGAGGCGGTGTGACTAGTGCGGGTCAGGCCGTCACGGACCTCCGTGGTCCGGTAGATGACCTTCCCCTCATAGCGTAGAGGCCATCGCCGGGCCGTCCACGACGTCGCCCACCAACTGGTCGATTGGGCCGAACAGCGCTACCCCCGGCTCGACTTCGACCGGCACGCCGTCCGGGGGGGTCACCGAGGAACTCGCCCGCTTCGCCCGCAACCACGCATCGTGGAGCGCCGCCGGCATCAGCGCCGAGGACCTGCTGGTGAGCGTCGCCGACAAGGTCTGGAAGGGCAAGCGCGTCACCGATCTCGAACAACTAATGATCGAGCGCCTCGCCGAGGCTGGCCACCAACAGCCCTGGGAAGCGTTCGTGGCACTCGACGATGTTCTCGACCACATCGCGCAAGACGCCGAACGCAGGCTGGCCTTCCAAGCTGAGCACCCAGTCGCTCCCGGCATGGGATGAGCGCCCAACGCACTGACGCATGCCGCATACCTGCAACCTCTCCGCCAGCCTGATTGGGATCCGCACCAGGGGCCGAGGGTGCCAGGTGAAGACCGTCGGGAGCGACTGACCTCGCCGTCCTGGTGGGGTGCCGATCCGGGCGACGCATCGTCTGGCGACGGGCGGAATGCGTCCCACCGCGAACATCTACAGCCACCTGACCTGGGAAGTGGCGATGGCCGCGGTCCACACCATCGAAGCCAGGCTCTGCCTCGTCGAAGCCCGCGCGTGCGGCGTTGACGTCCTCGCCCTCAGCGGCCCGGCACCGAACCCTCTCTTCAGCCACGCCGCCTGACGGCGCTACAGCCACGTCCCACGCCAGGGGTCACAGAACACCGGGCAGCCGGTCCACAGCTGACGTCCACTCAAGCAACCGCCCACAAACGGATGCCGCGGGTCTCACAGGCATGCCCGCCCACAGAAAAATCAACGTCACTCCGACGCCGAACCGAGTCCGAACGGCCTGTCAGCTGCGCTCAACTCGCCAGCGAAGGAGGACCCAGCCACCCTGAGACGCTCCCGAGTGCAGGTAGTGCCCTCCGGAGCGCGACGTGAACGAGCGTTCACGACCACACTGCGACCACCAACCACGAAGGCCGTCTCCGCCATCCAGCGGAAACGGCCTCTGACCTGCAGTGATGCAAGTCGGGACGACAGGATTTGAACCTGCGACCCCTTGACCCCCAGTCAAGTGCTTCAAGTAGTGTCGCCAGCCAGGATCTGACGGTCCTGGCTTCTTTGTTGTCTCAACTACATGGACTAGAGGGCGTGTTAGAGATTCTCGGTGCTCTCTGGCGACTGAGGGCCGGCGACGGGCGCGAGGCACAGGCAGCGTCAATTTCGTGCACAGGCGTCCGTTATGACCCATGGGCGCTCATTGGCGCTCATGGCGCGTGGTCCCCAACTGGTCCCCAGGGCCGCGGGAGGCCGCCGGTTACGGCGTGCAACCGGAATCTGGCGGTCCTTCAGCTGCTCCCGCCGGTATCGCCTCGCTGCCCCCCTGATCGCGCCCCGGCAGCGCTCTCCGTCTGGGCGAGCGCGGGCAGATCAAGGTCAACTACCCATCGGCTACGCATCGTCATCTTCCAGGCGGTGTGTCTTCTTGAGCGTGTCCTGCCCGGTCGGTCTCGAAGTGCCTCGCGCCCCGCGCTGCGCGCTCTGCCGACACGCCCGACCACCCGGCGAACCTGAACTCGGAACCACCAATCCGACAAGGAGAAGCCCATGGGACAACGGACGAAGCGCGGCAGGGTCTACCGTCGATGCGGCTGCCAGGACGAGAACAAGAAGCAGCTCGGCCCCTGGTGCATGCGACTGTTGGAGGACGTGAAGCACGGCACGTGGACCTACGCCGTCGATCTCGCCCGCGAGGACGGCCGGCGCCGTGTCCGCCGCCGGGGCGGCTTCGCCAGCCACGCGGAAGCCGCCCGCGAGATGGCCGCCGTCCTGGACGGCGAACTGCGCGGCGTCTACGAGAACCGCCGCACCACCGTCGCCAGCTACCTACGCGAATGGCTCGCCGCGAAGAAGGAAGTGCTCGCCCCGAACACCTACGCTGGCTACAAGGCTTGCGTCGAACGGGATCTGATCCCCGCCTTCGGCCACCGCAGGCTCCTCGACCTGCGCGCCAAGCACATCGACGACTGGATCACCACCCAACTGGAAGCCAAACGGGGCCGCGTCACCGTCTACCGGGCCGTCTCCACCCTGCGCAACGCGCTGAACGCCGCCGTCAAGCCGCATATGGACCGCGTCGAACCTCCCGGCCTACACCCCTGCCGGGCTCCGCGAGCCACCGATAGCGTGCCGTTGTGACGTACACATCGCTGCATCGCACACTCGGAGTCCCAGCAGGACCTGTGACCGAGAAGATGATTCTTGACGCCGTACATGCCGGAGTGGGCGAAGCCGAGGACCTGGATTGGAAGGCTGCTGTCGACGAGATCAAGGACCCGAAGGAGTTCGCCAAGGACGTGGCCGCGATGGCAAACACCCTGGGCGGGATCATCGTCTTCGGCGTTCGCGAAGACGGTGCCGAGCATGCAAGCGAGCTGGTCGGTGTCGCCAACCCGCAGTCGCAGGTCCAGAGCCTGCGGGGCCGGGCGGCCATGGTGCGCCCGTTCGTACCGGCGCTGCGGGTCTACTCCGTCCCTTTGAGCCAACCGGATCTGGCCGGCACTCACGTCATCGTGGTGGAAGTTCCCCGAAGCGCCGAGGCTCCCCACCTTGTGCCCCAGACGAAGGAGTCGTGGGGGCTGCCCAGGCGCAGAGGCAGCGACACCGACTGGCTCGGAGAAAGCGACCTCGAATCCGCCTACGCGGCCCGGTTCCAACGCCGGCGATCCGCCGAGGAGCAGCTCGCAGAGCTGGCCGACCAACTCCTGTCAGACCGGCTGCTCCACACTGACACGAGCATCTGGGTCACCGTCAGCGCTTCCTGCTCGATGCCATCGACCGTCACCACCAGCCGGGTCGTCGACGGGACCAGAACCGAACCGAGCATGCTCGCCGCCCTCGATCTCCTCCCCGAGGGCAACATGCTGCGAGATGTCTTCACCATCGCGTCTCCGAGGGCAGGACTGCGCCGTGCGGTCGTCAGCACGGACATCCCTTACACCGGGACCAGCACACGAGGGCATATCGAGCTGCTCCACGACGGATCCTTCGTGGGTGCGCTGAACGCGGGCTTCGCCGAACCCGTCGACGGCACCCACTTCGTGGTCCAAGCTCGACTGGAGAGCGCCGTCCGAGACCTGCTGACAGTGGCCGTCCTGCACGCCGACCGCCGCCACGCCGACGGCATCCTGCAAGTCCGCGTCTCCGTAGCCCTCAGCGACAGGTTGCCATCCGCGCAGCTCGCCCTCACCAATCAGCGGTACACGCGCGAGACCCCGCAACCCGTACCCAACAGCATCACGCTGCGCCGGATCGTTCCCGTGACCGCCGAGACGCCACTGGCCGACTTGGTCTCCACCGCTCGGGCCCGGGAACAGCTCGTCAGGCAACTCGCCCTCGACCTGGTACACCAGTTCGCGGTGACGTCACTCACCGCCCTGTCCACCACCACCGGCTGACCCGTCGGCAGAGCGGTGGCCCCGCGCATTCGACGGAACGCTCTCGCAGGCATCGCCCCCCGCCAGGTCTACGCGTATGGGTCGCGCAGCGGTCGGGGCTCGCGCGCCCCGCTCGTGATCTCCTCCGGCAGGTCCGGGCCAGCGGTGTAGTAGCGGCCCTGGGCCTCGCCCTTGGCTGCGAGCCAGCCGGCCCGGACCAGTTCGCGGATGTCGCGCTGCGCCTGCTGCTCGCTGAGTTCGGCGTCAGCCTGGTAGGTGGCGCGGCGCACGCGGTTGCCCATGGCGGCCGGGTAGAGGGCGTAGAGCATGCGGTCGGGCCAGCCGCGCTGCTCGATGGCTTCGTCGAGGGCGGACCAGACCTCGCGGGTGGTGTTCACCTGGCGCTCGACGCTCTGCGCCTGCTGATGATGGGCGCGCAGGCAGAACCGCACCCACGGGAGGGTGTCGCGTTCCGGGGTCCAGACGGGGCCACCGACGTCGGCGAGGATGTCGTAGTAGCGGTAGGTATTGCGGGCCCGGCCGAGCCACTCCTCGATACTGGAGAACTCCGGCGCCATGATCCCCTCGCGGGCCAGCACCAGGGTGTGCAGGGCGCGGGACATCCGCCCGTTCCCGTCCGACCACGGGTGGATCGCCACCAGGTTCAGGTGCGCCATCGACGCCCGCACCAGCCCCGGCTCCCCCAGGTCGCCCTCGTTCAGCCACTGCACCAATTCGCCGGTCAGCTGCGGCACCTGCTCAGCGTCCGGTGCCGTGTAGGCGGCGATCGTCGGATCCTCCGCCGAGGTGACGTACACCGGCCCGGAGCGCCACCAGCCGGGCCGCTTGAGCAGGTGGTGGCCCTGCATCATGAAGTGCAGCGCGTTCAGCAGGCCCTTGCTGTAGGCGAAATCGTCTCCGGCCTCGGCAAGGCGTTGGATGTAGGTCATCGCCTGCCGGTAGCCATCGATCTCGGCGGCTACGGTCTCACTCGCGTCGATCGGTGCCTCGCCGACCATGATGTCCTCGACATCCGACACGCTCGCCGCGTAACCCTCGATCGTGTTCGACCCGGCGATCGCCCGCGCGGTCAGATTGCGCCGCAGCTGCCCCTCCCACCGCCGGGACGTGCGCAGATGCAGCCGAAGCCGGTCCCGCATCTCCTCGATCTCGGCGAGAACCCGCAGGTCCGCTTTCTGCAGCACGGGCGATGAATACAGCATGCGACTATGACACCATCATGGGATCATCGCGTCAAGCCGTGGACTCCACGCGCCAACGGCTTCCTGCTGCTGCCGCCCGCCGTGGTCATTAGAGGCCAAGGCGCCACTGGGCTCTCGCCCGTCGTGGTTCGGGACGGGCAGGCCCGGGTAGTGCTGCTGGCGTAGCCGTTGGGGCCGTTCGCAGGAGGGTTCGTTGCCGTCCGTGCGGCGGTGAGCTGAGGGGGGCCGGTGGCGCGCCGGAAGACTGTGTCGGAGTTGCTCGCGGAGGCGTACCTCGCCAAGCAGCAGGCGAAGGCCGCGGAGGCTCTGGGCGGCGAGCCGGCGAACAAGCCGGCGTCCAAGCCCGCCGCAGGCCAGCGCCCCAGAAAGCCCCGGCGGCCCGATCCTGACGCCGAGCACAAGCGGCTGCTGGCCGCCGGCGAGAAGATCCTGACCCGCGAGGACGCGGCGCGCGCAAAGGAAGCCTCCCGCGTGGAAACGGGGTTGGCCAAGCGCCAGGCCGCACGCCTTCGGGAGGCCCAGTCGACGGAACGTGAACGCGTTCGGGCCGAGAGGGAGCAGCATCGGCAGGAGCGCGAGGCGCTTGCCCAGCGCCTCAAGGACGACGTCGAGCTTCGAACGCGCCAAGTTCTGCGACGGCGTGAGGAGTTGGAAGCGGTGCTGTCTCATCGCCCCGAGGGCCTCGACGAGTGGCATCCGCTGGTCGAGCAGGCGCTGGTGCACGGCGGTGCGGTGGGCGTGGCGGAGGTCGTGGCGGACCTGCTGCGGCGCTCCCCGGTCCCCGAGGGCTGCCGGGACAGCACAGAAGTCGTCTACGTCCCCGAGGCCCGGCGGCTACTGGTCGACATGGGTCTTCCCCCACTTGATGTGCTTCCCACGGTCACGGCGTACCGCCTCGTCGCGCAGCGCGCGGAGATCGTCGCACAGCCGGCGAAGGAGGCCGACCAGCAGGATGCGTACCGCCGGCTGGTGGCCCGGCTCGCGTTGCGGGCGCTGGACGAGGTGTTCTCGGTGACGCCCGCCGCCCTGGTGGACGATGTGCTCCTCAACGGACATGTCAGTACGACGGATCCCGCGACCGGGCGAGCGGTGCGCCCGTGCGTGGTGAGCTTGGTGGCACAGCGGGAGGACTTCGCCGAACTGGTGCTGGACGAGCCCAAGCTCGACCCGCAACGGTGCCTGCGCAGCCTTGGCGCTGTGGTCTCCAAACACCCCTACGATCTGGAGCCGGTGCCGCCGGTCGTCGAGTTCGACCCGTCGCGGTACAAGCTCACCGAAGATGCCTCCGTGGTCGCCGGGTTGGACAGTCGGCCGGACCTGCTCCAGATGGACCCGTTCGCCTTCGAGCGCCTGGTGCGCGAGCTGTTCGAAGCGATGGGCTACGAGACCTGGCGCACCCAGAACTCTCGCGACGACGGCCTGGACGCGGTCGCGGCCAAGCGCGACCCGGTCGGCGTCACCGTCATCGCTATCCAGGCTAAGCGCTCCAAGAACCTGGTCAGCCCGGGAACCGTCCGCGCCCTGCTGGGCACCGTCGAGGACAAGGACGCCAGCCGCGGTGTCCTGGTGACCACCTCCTGGTTCGGAAAGGCCAGTTACGACATCGTGCAGCGCAACGGCCAACGCCTGGACCTCATCGACGGCCGCAACCTGAAAGCCCTGCTACTCGAGCATCTCGGCATCGACGCCCTGATCGGGCTGCCCAAGCTGCCGCCGGGTTGGCAGGCCAGGGACCTCACCTGACGCAAGTCCAGCAGCGCGCTCCTGCCATCCAATCCGTGCTTCCGAATGCGTCGAGCAGCGTCGCTGAGCTCCGAGTAGCCGCACGAGCCGATTCGCCGCGTCGGAGTCGGGCTGCACGGGCCGGGTCCCATCGCCGACCGGGTCTGCGATCCGGGCGGATGGGCGGTTGCGGCTCGTAGTGGCACAGCTGATCGGCAGTTTCCTCACGCCATTGTGCTGGCCTAACTCACGTGTGGATCATCGAAGTTGTTGATTTCCGTGCCGGTCCGCTTGTCACCGCCCGTGCTTACGCTGGTGGTATGGCGAATGGCGTGTTCCACACCGGATACGGCATCACGATCAACCTGACCCTCCCCGACCTCGGCCACCCGAGCACCCCGGCCTGCTGGACGAGATCCTGCGACCGGTCGACGAGCGCGAACGCGGCCTGCTGGAGTGCCTCGACCACCACGCCGGCAGGGTCTGCCGCTCCCAGCACGCGGACAAGTCTCCCTGGATGTTCGTCAGCATCCGGCGCAGGCAAGGCCGCCTGGTCCTCGTCGCCTCCCATCTGCCCGTCACCCACAAGGCCACTCCCGAGGAGAGCGCCCGCCACCGGGCGATGAAGGAGCGGATCGCCCGGTGTGCGGAGCGGCACGGCCTGAGCGCGCAGGTCGGGGCCCGCTCGGCGGACGGCCGTGTCCTCACCGCCGTCCTGGTCACCGGGGCCGGCGGTCGGCGGATCGGCTGGGAGGCCCAGTACTCGCCGATCACCGGCGAGACCGTTCGCCGCCGCTCGCGCAAGGCCGCCGAGCACGGCATCACACCGCTGTGGGTCACCGACAGCGAGCAAGCCGCGCTCATCGACCGGACCCCGTGGGTGCGCGTGGACGACTTCTCCTCGCGCGACATCGCCTCCCGCCTGGCTATGTTCGTCCGCGGTGGCATCCGCCACTTCCAGGTCTGGAAGTGCCTGCCCACCAGCGAACGCCCCTGCCCGACCACCGGCAGTGCCTGCGGCCGCTTCCACTCCGGCTGGTTCCTGCCAACCCTGTGCCTACCGAACAAGCCACCCACCGAAGTGGATCGCCTGGTCGTGGCCAGCACTGACGGCGAGTTCGTCCCCTTGTGCATACGCGCCGCCGATGACCGGCGTGCGGTCGCCCGCATGTGGGTGCCCGTCACCGACCGGGACCGGTGGTGGGACATCATCGGCCCACCCGAGAGCACCACCGACCAGGACGACACCGCCGACCCGCCCGAGGAAGAGATCGCCTTCACCCGCGAGGACATCGACCCCACCTGCCGCTACGGCGAGCAGCAGACCCTCGCCCGCAACGACCCCCGCCCCCGCCGGGACCGCCCGGAGGCTACCGGCCTGCACACCTTCGTCCGCGCCCCGCGGTCCCTGTTCGCTTTCCCCGCCTCCTCCCCCACCCTGGACATCACCGCCGCCCAGCGCCAGGCAGCGGCCTCGCGGTTCGGCTGCCCGATCTGGGAGATCGGGCCCTGCCGCCTGTGCGGTACCCCGATCCACCGCTACGGCAACCGCTCCACCCACGCCTGCCGATCCTGTCGCACGGCCCTCAAGCATCGAATCGGGCCGACGCCAAGTGGGTCCAGCACACAAAGCCCGTGAGTGCTGCCGCCCTCCCGCTCGAGGCGTAACTTGCCGATGAGCACAGCTACTTCCTCCAGCAGACCACCAGCACCATCGAGGAGGAGGTCTGTGCCGTCGCCCTCGGGGTGGACGCCCACCAGGAGTTCGGCCAGTCGAGCACTGCCGACCCTGGGTGCCCCGACTGCCTGACGGGTGGTCGCGATCGATGTCGTCAACCGCTCCGTTCTGCCTCTGCGGCGCTAGGGGAGAGTGTGGTGATGACGACCAGCCGCCGTATCGCGGGGCCGACCGTGAGCTTGGACAGGTACTGTAACGTCAGTGTGCGCACGATGGTCTGACGGTGCGTCGGGTATGTCGAAACCCACACCCGGGGCTGGAGTCAAGCCGTCGTGGGCAGGCCGGCATCGCTGGCCCGCATGTCGTCGCAGAGTTCCCGTTGTCTTGCGACGCCGGTCTCCGGCTGGATTTCTCTACTCTGTTGCACCGTCCTCTCGTAGGCATGGGCGTGCGCATTGTTCTCGGTCGCGAACCGCAGAAGCGACGTGGCCCAGTCGTCGAACAGCGAGAAGACCCGATCCACCATCAGCACCCGTTGCTCTCCGCGGCCCTACCCGGCGTCCGGCGTCCGCCCCGCTCTGGCGGCACGGAGCCAGGCGGCCCTCCTTCCTCTGCGGCGTGGTTGCCCGTCCAGGGATACTCATTTCCGATCAGCACCGTGGACCTGCGAGGTAGGAGCAGCGGACCAGCTGAGGCTGCGCAGCCGCTTACCGGAGGGGACGCCGGCCTGGCCGAGCCGTGCAATGGCCCGGCTCAGGTGGGGGGCGGGAAAGCTGAGACGCCTCTGCTGCGGGACCAGGAGGGCTGCGGAGCGGGCCGCGCGTAAGGCCACGGTCGCCATGGGCGCAGGGATTCCGGGTCGCTGGTAGAGGGCTTGGGCCTCGGGAGGGATAATCGAGTATCCCAGCCGGGAGGCGGCGCTCCATGCTGGGCGCAGTGCTCTGTGCAGTCCCTGGAGCGGTGGGCTGGACAGAAAGCGGTGGATCACCATTGCTTCCTCCGAAGCTGCCAGTGCCCCGTACATCCCGGTCAGGTAGTCATCCAGGTCGGCAGCGGTTCCGGGGGTGTCGGTCGGGTCCAGTCCGACGAGGGCAGCGATGCTCCGTTGCTCGTGGACGTAATGGTCCGCCTGCTCGGGGGTGATCTTCAGGCCCCCGCGCCGCACGGCGTGCAGGTTGGACCTGGTGAGGGCGCAGTGCACCCAGAGCAGGAGGTCCGGGGAGTCCAGGCGGTGGATCTTGCCGGTGCCCGCTTCGTGGATCCGCATCCCTGCGTGGACGGCGCGGAGCCGGCTTCCGGCCAGCTCCGCCTCTGCTCGCGTGCCCCAGGTGGTCTGCACGATGAAGGAGCCGGTACTCACGAGTCGGCCGAAGGGGTCTTCCTCGAAGGATGAGTTCTGCACGATGCCCATTGCCGCCAGGGGGTGCAGCGCCTGGAGGTGCAGGGCACTGATGCCCCCGATCCACATCGCCGGGTCGGCGTGCAGATGCCAGGTCACGGATGTGGGGCCGAAGAGGCCGGAGTCAACGCTCATGTGCGGCTGCCGAACCCAGGTCGCTGGTTGTCAGGTGTCGGTGAGGGTATCAACGGTGTGCTGCCGCGGGTCGCTCCTGCGGCCCCGGCAGTAGGTATGGCCTGTACGGGTTGACGGCGTCGCTCCGTGACCGGTCCGCTGCAGCCGACGCTCATTGGCCGGCCTCGGCGGCAGGGCTTCCCCTGCCGCACGAGCCCGGCGGTCGCCTGGCGGCTCGCACCGCTACAACTGGTCGTTGTAGCCGATGATGTCCCAGTTCTGATTGGCGCCGCCGTTGCAGTCCCAGAGCTCCAGTCGAGTGCCCGCGCCTCCGTAGGCGGTGTCGTCGGGTCACAGTCCGGATTCCTGGTTGACCAGTTCCTGGCCGACGATCCGCCAGGTGTGCCAGGTGCCGGTGTCGGAGCAGTGCCACAGGACGATCGGGGCTCCGTCCCCGCTCGCGCCCGGCTGAACGCTCAGGCAGGCGTAGGGGTCGATACCCACGTCGATCATGTTGTAGGCAGTGCTGTAACTCCACTGCTGGCTGTGTTCGTTGATGCAGCCGTCCAGGCTCGCGGGAGCGCCCACGCCCTGGAAGTTATAGGCCTCGACGCAGTTGGCGGGGTTGCCGGCGAGACCGTAGATCTTGCCCCAGTACGGAGAGCCGGGCGGGATGGCCTCGGCCCCGGCCGGGACCGCCGTGACCAGGCCAGAAGCAGGACCACGACGGACGCCGACAGGGCGGCTGCGCCCTGCCGGAAACGGGAGCCGGACGGTGCTTTCCTTCGAGACATGATCGACATCTCCTTCTTCGGTGGAGGCAGCGCGCGTTCGCGGCTTTCGGACAGACGAGGGCCCGCTTCACCGGGCGCGGTGGGCCCGACCCGCCGGCCGGCTCCGGGCGGCGCCTTCCCGCCGCCGTCCTTCAGTCCCGCCGCAGGCAGGGCTTCCAGGCGAATCTCGCGGATCGACGACGCCCCGACACACGCCCTGGCTTTGCCTGATCCCCTTACCGGCAGCCAGGTCCGGCGAGTCAGGGTTCGAACGTGAATGAGTCGATGTTCTCCGGCCACGCTTCCTTGCTCTGCTTTATCGCTCTCGCGTAGGTGTCGGAATTCACCTCATTCTCGATCGCAAATTCCAGAAGCCCGTCGGACCACTCGTCGAACAGCAGAAACACCCGGTCCACCATCGACATCGCCTCTCCGCGCCGGAGGTCGTCGAGGGTCGGCAGGCTCGATTCCGCGACCTCCGGGGACTTGATGCTGTGCGACGCCTCCGCGGCATAATGCTTCGTGCCGAAGAACTCGCATTCCCGACCGTCGCGAAGAGTGATTCCCTGGCAGTGTTCAAAAATGGTGATGGACACCGCCTCGATGGCCTCCACCATCGCAAAGACGGCGTAAGCCGGCGCGTCGGCGGCAAGCGATGCCAATCCGAGGCACAGGCGTCGAGAGTGCTTGAACTCCGTTCCCCAGAGCACACGGGTGGCCTCGGACAGCGGCATCCGGCTGTCGGCTCGGAGCTTCTCCAGGTCGCTCAGCATCCACTGCCAGTGGAAGTCCTCTTCGTAGGTGTGCGCGTTCAGCAAGGCCTGCAGGGGATCGATGTCGGCATCACCCTCTCCCTTGCGGAAGACGTACTTGTTGAGATCCGAGTAGCCCATGATGAAGGGGACGACGCTCGGCGCCCACGCCAGGCGCCGCTCGCCGGGCAGCGATTCATCAGTCAGCAGCTTGACGAAGAAGTCGTGCCCCTCGTACGCCTTCCGCCGCTCTTCGATATGGTCGATGACTACGTGCATCTTCAACTCCGTGGTGGGTGCGAGCAGCGCCTTGCAAGGCTGCGAAGTACGTCAGCCGGCCCAGTTGCGCCTGATGAAGGCGGCGGCGGATTGGAGGGCGTGGTCCGCATCGTCCAGCATCGCGGCGTAGGCCTGGAAGACGTGCGGCACTTCCGGCCAGACCTGAAGCTCGACGGGTACGTCGTGGTTGGCGGCGCGGGCGGCGAGGCGGACGGCGTCGTCGAGAAGGATCTCGTGGGAGCCGACCTGGATGAGCAGCGGGGGCAGACCGGTGAGGTCGGCGAAGACGGGGCTGGCCAGCGCCATGGCGGGGTCGCGATCCCCGAGGTAGTCAACGACCCTGGTACGCAGGGCTTCGGGGGTGAGCGCGGGGTCGAGTCCGCTCTTACCGGCCACGCTGGCGCCGGAGACGGTGAGGTCGCCCCAAGGGGAGAAGACCGCGGCCGAGCAGGGTTGCGGCAGGTCGGTGTCCTTGAGCGCGACGAGGGTCGCGGCGACCAGGCCGCCGCCGGCGGACTCGCCGACGAACGCGATCCGCTCGCTGGGCACGCCCTCCCCCAGTAGTGCGCGGTAGGCGGCCACGGCGTCGTCGATGGCGGCCGGGAAGGGGTGTTCCGGAGCCAGGCGGTAGTCGACCGAGATGGCCCTGGCTCCGACGCGTCGGGCGACGTCGGCGGCCAGGCCGACCGAGTCGGGCGCTGAGCCGAGGGCGTACGCGCCGCCGTGGAAGTAGAGGACGACGGCCGATGGGTCGAGCCCTGGAGTCTCGACCGTCACCACGGGCACGCCGCCGAGCTCGCCATGTGTGGCTGAGACATCGTCAGGCAGTGGCGCCGCGGAGATCATCTCGTGGAAGATCACGCGCTGCTCGGCGACATCGCCCCCGACGTCGAGCGGGCCGCGACGCAGAAGTTCGTCGAGGGCTTGGCGCTGCTGCTGGGTCATGGTGGCGCCTTTCGGGATGCGGGCGGGACTGAGGCGAAGCTGCGGCAGGTGGAGCGGACCGGTCAGCGCGGCGGGCCCAGGATGACGTTGCCGTACTTGTCGGCGATGCCGGGGTCGGGCGTGACCTGGAAGCCGGGCGGACGCGGGATGGACTTGTCGCGGCCGGTCTCCCGGAACATCTCCTCGATGCCGGCCGGCGTGTTGACCACCAGCAGGTCGGCCTTCTTGGAGGTGATGCGGTACCCGTGCGGCTTCAGCTTCGGCAGGAACACCACGCCGCCCTCGGCGAGTTCGTACTCCTGATCGTCGCACCACACCAGGGCGGTGCCCTTGATCAGCAGGAAGATCTCATCCTCACGGGTGTGCATGTGATACGGCGGCGCCTCGCCCTCGGCGACGTCGAAGCGCCCCATCATCAGCTGGCCGTCGGTGGCCTTGCCGTCGAGCAGCATCGCCAGCGTGCCGCCGCCGAGCCATTCGAGTTGCTGTTGCTGTTCGGGTTGCGCGAGGTAGGCCATGCTCACGGGGATCTCCGATCAGGTGCGGGGGCGCTCGTGCAGGCGCAGCGCCGAGGGGTGCGGGCGGTCGTGGTGGTAGGTGTCGGTGCCGACCTTGGTCCCGTAGAAGTGGGTCATCGGCGCGTCGGTGATCAGCGAGTCCTGGTTGGTGATCTCCAGGCGTATCCGGTCGCCCCGGCGCGCCAGGAAGGACATCGGCAGGAGTTCCACCCGCAGCTCGTAGACCTCGCCGGGCACGAGTGGCTCGATCTTGGCGTGCTGGTGGAACGGGCGCATGTCGGAGGTCAGTTCCGGGTCCTCGGCGCGGTGTGACGCGCGCAGCCAGCCCTGGGTGACCTTGACCGGAAGCCCGGCGTCGGAATCGGCTGAGACCAGTGAGACCTTGACGAAGAGGTCGATGTCGGTCTGGTCGGTGGAGGCGTGCAGCGTCAGCACGCCGTGGCCGGTGAACTCGCGGTCCCGGTCCATCGGCGCCGTGGTGAACGTGGTCACGCGTGCCACGTGGTCGGGCACGCCGTGCTTGTCGAAGACGGTGACGCCCGCCATCCACTGCGGATCCGGGTAGGACCACGCGGTCGAGTCCTGCTCAGCGTCCGGTTCGCTCTCGCTGAGCGAGCCGTCGTTGAGCGAGGTGACGGCGCCGCTGTGCTCACCGGAGAGGTAGAACACCGTCGGCCTCGCGTCGGGCGGTGGCCAGGATTCAGCCGACCGGTAGGCGCCCTCCCCGTTGACGTAGAAGCGCGCCGCGGGCTGCTTCATGACCCCGTTGTCGATGCCCTTGAGGTGGTGGTCGTACCAGGGCAGCAGTTCCTCGCGGTGGAACTGCTCGTCGAAGTAGTACATCTGCGCTTCGGCGAACGTGGAGGGGTGCGCGACCAGGAGCTTCTTCGGACCCTGGACCCGCTCGAAACCGTAGAAGTTGCCTCGCAGGTGCAACGCGGCCTTGCCCCACACGCCGATGGAGAACACCGGGATGTCGACGGACGGCAGTTCCCAGAACGGCGAGCGGCGGCGCTGCCACTCGTCGTCGAGCGGGTGCGACAGGACGTCGTAGATGTACTCGTGCTTGTCGCCGACATGGAAGTCGATGCCCTGGAGCTCGTGCTGGTAGAGCACCGATCCGAACAGCCAGGTGTTGAGGAACCCCTGGGTCGGGATCCCGCCGTGGTACATCCAGTCCCGGTACATGTCCGTCGCGCCGTCGTAGGCCACGATCGTCCGCAGGTGCGGCGGACGGGTGCGCGCCGCGTTCCACTGGCTCCAACAGTAGTGCGACATACCGATCATGCCGACCGCGCCGGTGGACCACGGCTGGACGGCGACATGTTCGATCATGTCGTGGATCGCCTCGCCCTCGGCACGCGAGACCGGGTCCCAGATCCCCTCCGAGCGCCCGGTACCGGGCAGGTCCATCGCCACGTAGGCGTAGCCGCTGTCAAGGTACAGCTGGATCGGGCCGTACTCGATGAACGGGAAGACAGGGTTGGGCGGCAGGTGACGCAGCGCCTTCTGGTACGGAGAAGCACCCAGAACGACCGGGTACGGGCCGTCACTTGAGGAGGGAAGGTACACATCGGCCCGCAGCAGGTCTCCCGTGCGGCCACGCACCTCGACTTCGAACGGCGCTACGTTCACGTCAACCATGTCGATCCGTTTCTGCTCAGTCCTGCGACAGTGAATCAGTGCTTGAAACTGCCGCCGTCGACGTTGACGGTCCCGCCCGCGAGAAAGGCCGCGCCGCCTTCGTCGGAGGCGGGGAAGAGATCCGGCCCGGCGAGCTCCTCGGGCTCCTCATCGCGGTGCGGTTGTCGGTGCCGACAGTTCATCCGCGGGTGGGGACGCAGGGTCGCATGACAGGAGGAGCAACGGGAACCCGCATGCCGACCACATGGCGCGGTCTCAGCCCTGCGCGGAGCGGCTCAGGCAATGCCCTCCGGGCGTTCCTGGACGGCGTACTCCAGACTCAGCCCCAACTGGGCGCCATCTGCGAGCAACCGACGGAATTGCAGCTGATCCTCGGGTGTAGTGACGATCAGGATCTCGCTGATCCCGGCCATTACCAGGGTGGAGAGCGGGTAGTAGACCATCGGCTTGTCGAAGACCGGCAGCAGTTGCTTGGACACCGAGCGGGTCAGTGGCCACAGCCGCGATCCGGTCCCGCCGGCCAAGAATTCCTCGCATGACTGCAGCCTGTTGTGTCGAAGGGCAATCCGGCCGCGGGCGGGTCGGCGCTAGCTAGCGGTGTTCGGCGGTCGCCGCATGTCCCTGGCCGCACCTTCGCCGTCCTGCACGCCGCCGTCAGTCGATCGCGGCGGCCAGCTCGGCGGCTACCTCGGCCGGGGACGCCATGGCCTTGATCTCGGCGGCGACGCGCTGTGCGGCTTCCTTGTAGTCGGGTGTCTCGAGGACGGACGCGACTGCCTCGGCGACCTGGTCGGGCTTGAACTCGCCGACTGGGAAGGCGATTCCCGCGCCCGCCGCGGCGGCACGGCCGGCGTGCAGGGGCTGGTCCGCGGCCAGGGGGGTCAGGACCATGGGGAGTCCGTGGGCGAGCGCGCCGAGGATCGTGCCCGCGCCGCCGACCGTCACCACGGCATCGACGTCGCTGAGCAGTTGGGCCAGGGGGGTGAAGCCTACGAACTCGACGCGGTCCGAATCGACATCGAACTCTTCGGCGTTGCGTACCGGGCCCAGGGTGACGCGGATATCGAGGTCACGGGCCAGCAGCGCCCGGACGATCGGGGTGATGACCTCGGGGATGACGAAGATCGTGCCGAAGTTCACCAGCACCCGGGGCCTGACCCGGCTCTCGCCGGGCGCGGGAACGGCGGCGCCGCCGCCGGTGTAGGCCTCGGGGCGCAGGGCCAAGCGCGGCACCGGGGCCCGGAAGTCGTCGAACTGCAGGGCGGGCGGGCAGGTGTCCAGGTACCAGCGGGCCTTGTGCGGCGTCAGGCCGCGGGCCTCGTGGCTCACCACGGACCGCGCGTCGGTGGCCGCCACACTCTCCGGGCGCACGGCGGGTCCGAGCGCGATCACCGCGTGCGGAACGTCCAGCGCGCTGGCCACGATCCGGCCGACATAGTCCATCGCGTCCACGACGATCAGGTCCGGCTTGAAATCGCGCGCCGCGGCCAGGGAGTCCTGGTAGCCGAGGTCGATCCGGGCGCCGGCGAAGATCTCCGCCTCGATCTCGGCGCTCGGCGGGGCGGCGAGGATGTCGACGCCCGTGCTGCGCTTGAGCTCGACCACGAGCTCCGGGACCTCGGGCCCCGCGGGCAGCAGGGCGATCTCCTCCGCCTCGAGCAGCGAACTGAGGGAGGCGGCCGCGACGAACGCCACCTGGTCCCCTCGCTCGCGCATCGCCCGGGCCAACGGCAACTGCGGGACGACGTGGCCGAAGCCGGGGCAACCGAAGAACAGAACACGCATCGCTAATCCATGACTTTCTTGATCGGGATCATACGGGGGGTCGAAGTCACGATCGACAGTAATGATCACCCGGCCCCGGAGTATTGGACGTTGGCGCCACCCGGATGGGACTTCCGCGCCCGTGTCCGGGCACTCGCGGTATCGTGGGGTCGTGGTTCGGGGTGGCGGCGTGGACTCCGAGGACGCCGCTCAGCGGCCCTCGATCGATATCACCGTGCCCTTCGCGCACGAGCGGCGGAACGAACTGCTGATCAGCCAGTGGGAGCGCCAAGGGGGCAGACTCCTGCCGCCACCCCCGCTGACCCTGCCGCGGCACGGCACCGGCGACTACACGGTGCGCCTCAACAGGCTGAGTTTCCACGACGCCTTCATCGAGAACCAGTACAGTGACGCCCTTGCCGGCAGCACCGGCACTCCGCACGGGCACCTCGCGGATCACGTCGTCGCCCACTTCAACTTCCGCGGCCGGATGACCTACGCCTCGGAGCGTGCGGCCGTCACGACCCACCCCGGCCAACTGTGCACACGCAGGAACGGCACGTCCTGGAACTTCGAGGTCGGCCCTGGAACGCATGCCGTCACGCTCGCCCTGCCCGCCGAGAACATCCGCTTCCCCTCCATCGGCCCGATCATGGCCGCCACGCAGGACACCCCGGCCGCGCGCCTGCTACTGGCCCACCTCCGCGCCTGCACGGAGGTCGGCGAACAGGCCCGGCTCGGCGTGGCGGCCCGCAACGCCGCCGTCGAACTGCTCCAAGGCGTGCTCGACGACCAGGTCATCGATGATCCGCACCTGTTCGCCACCCTGGTGAAGGCGGCGCAGGATTACGTCGAGAGCCGACTGACGGACCCCGACCTCGACCCCCGCGCCATCGCCCACGCCCTGCACGTGTCCGTCCGTACGCTCCACCGCGCCTTCGCCGGCCGAGAGACCTCGATCATGGAGCACGTGCGGCAACGACGTCTCGAGCGCGCCCGCACCGACCTGCTCTCCACCGCCTGGACCGTCGCGGAGATCGCCGCCCGCTGGCACTTCCACGACAGCAGCCACTTCATCAGGGCCCACAAGAAGCGATACGGCGAGACCCCGACCACCCTGCGGCGGCGGACAGAGCCTCGATCCACCTGAAATCGCCGCGCCAGCGGCGAAAAACGACGCGGGGCGTCGAGGGCTTCATGGAGGCGCTCGCCCGAATGTCGGCCGCGTTCGTGCGCCAGTTCAAGAAGGCCCCGGTCCCGGTCCTCGGTGACCCGGCGAAGATCGCGGCCCGCATCATCGACAGTGCAGCCTTGTTGAGCCACTCCACCGCCGACACTCCGGTCTCTTGCCGGAAGCGGCGGGTGGAGATCCGCACACTCATGTGCGCCTCGGCGGCCAGCTCTGTCAGTGCGTGATTGCGGTCGAGCCCGGCCAGCATCCGTGCCCTGGCGGCCTCCGTCGAGGTGCCGGCGTCCTCGGCGACAGGCCGGTAGACGAACTGCGCCTGCCCTCCGTCGCGCATCGCGGCAACGATGTTGAGGCGTGCCACCCGGTTCGCCACGGCGCTGCCGTGATCGCCACGGACCAGGTGCAGGCACAGGTCGATCGCCGCGGCTCCGCCCGCTGGGGTCCTCATCGATGCACTTGGGCGTCAGCGGCGTGCCTGCCCGCTCCGCGGGTGCAACTCGCGCTCCCTACCGTCCGGCGACCGGCAGAGACCAGAGTTGGCCAGGGTCTGCCAGAACGGGTCCGACGGGACTCCGGGCGGACTCCGGCGGGGCGGCTGCGCCAAGCCGAGTACCTCATGCAGGTCGAGGAGGATCCCGGCAGCGCTCGTCGCCATGCCCTCATCGCTGGGGAGGTCATCCGAGCCGCGCACCGGGCGTTGGGCGCCTGACGTGCTCCTGGGAGTGACTTCCCAGCGCGGAGTGCGTGATCGCCGTCCGCCCGAGCACCACGGGGGGCGCCAACCGCCGTGTGCTCAGGCAGTGTTCAACGACGGTTGCGGCGGTTGCGCACCAGGCGGACGACGTAGATGGGAGTGGCGATGACGGCAGCGATGACGAGGGCCCAGAACACGAAGCCTCCTCGCCGCCGCCGGACTGGGCCCCGCCCTCGTCCCCGCCAACATCATCCCGCCCGGATTCCACGGCGCCCTGCTACGCCCGGCCCCCGGTGCGCCGCGCGCTCACCGCCTACACCCGCAGCAGGCCCGACCCCCTCGCCTCCGCCTTCACCGACCTCCTCGCCCAGCACGCCCGCGTCGTCCCCACGCACATCCAAGCCCTCAGCCCCTGAGACTCCCCCGCACGACCGCCATCGTGGCCGCGATCTTTGCACGTGGCACCGGACGGCGTGGACTACGTCTTCAGCACCACCAGCACCGACCGGACCCTCCGGCCTACGCCGAGGCGCTCAACCCCCTTCGGCCAGATCGTCGCGATCGACGACTTCGACCTGGACATCGGCGCCCTCAAGCCCAAGAGCGCCTCTTTCCACTGGGAGTTCATGCTTCCAGCCCCCGGACCAGCCCATGCAGCACCACATCCTCAACCAGATTCGCGGCTCGTGGACGCGGGCATTCTCACCACCACCGCCACCCGGGACCTCGGCACGATCAACGCCGCGAACCTCCGCGAGGCCCACCGCATCCAGTAATCCGGCACGGCCACCCGACGACGTGCGGGCCATCGGGCACTCATGCCTCTCCGGCGTGGACCGAGCTGGTTGCAGCGGAAGCGCGGATCATCGGCATCGGCATGGCCTGGCACCCACGCACGACGCCGGCCGCGCCCACCGCTGGTTCCGCGAACACATCCGCGCCACCGTCACGCGCTGAAGTCGACGCAGGCGCGACAGCGCCAACGCCGAACCATTCACCCGGGCGCTCGCAGGCACTCACGAAGCCACCGAGCGGCCAGTGAGTACACGTTCACCTGAGCGGGCAGTTCCAGATAGCCGTCCGGCATTCATCCGCGGATGAGATCAGCCGCCCGGGATCCAATGGCCACGCACGGCGCCATGGTGTTCCCCGAGGTCACGCGCGGCAGCACGGACGCGTCGGCGATGCGCAGGGCTTCGACGCCCCGGACCCGCAGTTCGGAATCGACGACGGCATCGGCATCGGTGTCGATGCCGACCCTGGCCGTCCCGCACTGATGCCAGAACGTGTTGGCCGCCGTGCGGAGGTAGGCGGCGAGCTCCGCGTCGGAGCCCTTCCCGGGGATCGCGCGGGAGCCGCGATAGGGGCTCATCGCTTCCGAGTGGGCTATCTCCTCGGCGAACCGGTAGGCCTCGATCGCGTCGCGCAGGTCGTCGGGTTCGTCGAGGTAGCCGGTCTCGATCACAGGCGCGCTCGCCGCATCGGCGTCGGCGAGTCGCACCGATCCTCGCGACCGCAGACGCATGCCGAGGAGGAAGGTGAACGCTGCCTCGGGCCTGCCGTACCGGGCCTCCGCCTCAGGGCTCATGAACGCGCTCGCCCCGGAGTACATCACGAACTTCGGCGACTGGGCACGACCGCCGTCGCTGCCCCAGAAGCACACCGCCTGGGCCCGTGGCGGCGGCGGTAGCTGCGCCGCCGCCTTGGCTTCCCACACGCAGCCGACCAGCATGTGGTCGTCGAGGTTGGCGCCGACGCCCCGCAGATTCTGGCGCACGGCGATGCCGACCTGCTCCAAGTGACCTGCGGGACCGATGCCCGACTGCATCAGGATCTTGGGCGTCTGCACCGCCCCTAGGCTGAGCACCACCTCGTGTGCGGCACGGAAGCGGACCAGGCGGCCCCCTGACACGGCCTCGACGCCGACCGCGCGGTTGCCTTCGAAAACGACCTTGGTGACCATCGTCTGCGTGAGCACCGTCAGGTTGCGCTGCCCGAGCCGGGGGGAGACCATCGCGCGATAGGGCGAGCGCCGTGTGCCGTCCTCGACGATCTCGTCCCGGACGGCGCACCCGGAGCCCCGCTCGGCCAGTTCCCCGTTCGGACTGTCGTAGCGGGCGAGCCCGGCCGACTCCGCCCCGGCGAGCATGGCCGCGAAGAACGGATCCAGCGGCTGCGCCGGCTGGATGTGCATCGGACCGGCCTTGCCCCGCCGCTCGGGGTCGGGCCGGCCGCGCCAGGTCTCCAGCTCGCGGTAGACCTCCAGCATCGAGCGGTAGTCCCAGCGCGGGTCCGCGCAGCCGGCGGCGAGCTCGTCCCAGTCGCTGCGGTGGCCGCGTGACCAGACGCCGACGTTGATGCTCGACCCGCCGCCGAGCCCCTTGCCCATCGAGTAGAACAGGCGCCGGTCATCGATCTGGGCGCCCGGCGCGGTCAGATAGCCCCAGTCGCGCTCACTGCCGAGGTTCTCGGGCCACCGGTCAGGATCGCAGACGCGCCCGTCGACATCGTCGGGGCCCGCCTCCAGGAGCAGCACCCGCAGGTCCTCGTCGGCCGCGAGCAACCCCGCGACCGTCGATCCCGCCGAGCCCGCGCCGCACACGATGACATCGAACTCCTCCTCGATTGCTCGCCCGGCCTGGTCCGCGCTGCTTCGTGCTTGCGTCTGCCGCTGAAGCTCGTCCACGTTGCTCGCTCCCTTGTCCAAGTTCCACAGACCCGTGTGTGACTGCCTCTCCCCGCCGACCGACGCCACCGATCCACGGGCGAGATCACGGCGGTGCTCCCCGGTGATGATCCGTGCTCTGCTGAGTCGGACCAACCGCCGTCACACTACCGACGGATGCAGGCGCACCGGCCCGGGGGCACCGTCGCCTTGTCAGGTGGCGTGTTCAGTTGATGGCACGTCAGGGGTGTTTCGGGGTAGGCGACACGCAGGCGCGCGGCCCCCCGTCCCCCGTACCCCGGAAGCGCCGGGACGGGGGTCTCAGCTGTGCGGGGGGCTTTATCCGAGGGTGTTGATGACGATTTTGCCTCGGAGGTGACCGGCATCCAGGAGGCGGTAGGCCTCGGCCGCCTTCTCCAGTGGGAATACGGCTTCGATGGGCATGGTGATGCCCCCGTTCTCGATCAGCGGCAGTACTTCGGCCATGACCTGGGGTATCGGGAGCGTCCCGGTGGAGAAGTGCACGCCGTGTTCGGCGGCGCGCAGGTCGGCGATGGTGACGACCTTCGCCGGGTTGCCGGTCAGTTCGATCGATGCGGGCAGTACTCCGCGTCCGGAGGCGTCCAGGACCGCGTCGATGCCGTACGGGGCGGCGGCGTGCACCTGCGTGGCCAGCTCGTCGTGGTAGGAGATGGGGATGGCACCGAGCCGGCGCAGGTAGGCGTGGTTGGCCTCGCTCGCGGTGCCGAGGACGGTGGCGCCGCGCAGGCGGGCGAGTTGGACGGCCATCAGCCCGACGCCGCCGGCGGCGGCGTGGACCAGGAGGGTCTGTCCCGCGCGCAGGTCGAGCCGGCGCAGGGTGCGGTATGCGGTCTCGGTGGCGACCGGCAGTGCCGCGGCCTGCTCGAAGGTGAGGGCTGCGGGTTTGGCGACGATGTCGTCGGCCCGGGCCAGGGCATGCGTGGCGATGGCGTCGAGTTCGGCGGTGCGTCCGAACACCGCCTGTCCCACGGTCCACTCGGTGACGTCCGGGCCGAGTGCGTCGATCTCGCCGGCCATCTCGATGCCGAGCGGCGCGGGTGCGGCGGGGGCGGTGCGACCGGGCGCGAACAGGCCCTGGCGCATCTTGGAGTCGCGGCTGTTGGCGCCGGCGGCGTGGATGCGGATGCGGACCTGGCCGGGGCCGGGCTCGGGCAGGGGCGTCTCGGCGAGTTCGAGTACTTCGGGCCCGCCGTAGCGGGCGTGTTGCAGGCGGCGGGCGGTCGGGGCCGGGGTGGTCATGAGTGGGGTTCCTGTCTTCGTCGCCGGGGTGGGTTTCGTGGTGGCCGCTGTTGGGGGCAGGGCGGGGTGGTCGGTGCAGCCGTGCTCGTCGCCGCCGTAGCAGGCTGCCGGGTCGTGGGTGTTGCAGGGCCGCCGGGCGGCCGGGCCGGCGCGGGTGGCCTCGTCGATCTCCTGGTCGTACGCCGCCAGCGGCGGCTCGGTCGCGTGGCCGGCCGAGCGGAACGGGCCTCGGCTGGACCGTGCGCCTTCTCGGGCTGCGAGCCGGTCCTGACGTCAACTGGAGCCAGAACTCGCGCGCCTACTCACCGGTGGACGGGGCGCAGTCGGCGCCCGGCCTGCGCAGGGCGACCTGCTTGAGGAAGAAGCTCAGCACGAAGGCGGCGACCGTGATCCCGGCGGCGCACAGGAACACGACCGACCTCGCGTTCGAGAAAGTGCGCGCGGCGGTCGACTGGATCGGCGGCCTTGACCATCGCCCGGCCTCCTGGTTCGGCGCGGGGCAGGGTGTCGTCCACGGTTCGCCTCCGGAGGCGGGCCGCCGAGCAACTGGCCCCGGAGGTCACGCTGCCCGACATCGGCGACCCCGGCCCGCCCGCGCCGCCGGATCCGGGGAACTGCACGGCCCACGAGCCGGCGGCATCAGGACAGTTTCGCTTCCGGGGCGAAGACGGGCAGCTTCTCCAGACTGCTGCGCACGGCCTCGGCGCCGTACTCGAACATCTGCCGCTCGTAGTCGTCGACCGCGCCGAGCAGATCCTGGCGGCCTTCGCCCGCCTCGATCAGGCAGCGGCGCAGCAGGTCGGCGTCGCGCAGTGCGGTGTTCGCGCCGTTGCCGCCGGTCGGAGAGGTGGCGTGGATCGCGTCGCCGAGCAGCGTGACCGGGCCGGACGCCCAGCGCTCACCGGGCTTGACCGCCCGGATGGACAGCAGGGTGCTGTTGTCCGGGTCGGCCTGCTCGATCAGCGCGCGCAGTTGCGGGTGCCACCCCTCCATCCTGGACAGCACGGCGTCCTGCGCGGAGAGGTCCTGCAGCGAGCCGTGCGGCGGCAGGATCATGGCCCAGCGCACGTAGTCGCCGATGTCGGGCAGTGTGACTTCGGGGGCCAATCGCTCGGCGGCCTGCTTCGGCGGGGTACGGAAGCGCATCACGCCGAGCAGCAGGCTGACGCCGTCGCCCGCGATCTTCGAGCCATAGGCCTTGGACAGGCCGGCGAACTCCTCGGTCAGCGGGGTGCGGCCGATCACGAACCGGACGCCGGTGTCGAGCGGGGCGGTCTGCGGCGAGAGCACCCCGCGGACCGCGGAGGTGACGCCGTCCGCGCCGACGAGCAGGTCGGCGGTGGCCGGGGCGCGGCGGGCGAACCGGGCTCGGACCTTGCCGTCGGCCAGCACGTCGTAGCCGGTCAGCGCGGCACCGGTGTGCACGGTCAGGCCGGTCAGCAACAGGTGTCGCAGCACCTGCCGGTCGACCACGATGCCGGTCCGGCCCCCGCCGAGCCTGCCGATCTCGTTCAGCTGCGGGTCCAGGACCAACTGCTCGACGGCAGCGTCCATGACGACCTCGTCCAGCAGCCGGTGCCAGCGCGTCGGCAGGCACTCGCGCACCGCCTGGAACCCGATCGGGTCCAGCACGAGCCGGTAGCCCTGGAACCGTGCCACGATCCCCGGGTCGCGCTCGAACACCTCGGCCTCGATCCCCGCGCCACGCAGACCCTGCGCGAGAGCCAGACCCCCCAGACCGGCTCCGACAACGGAAACTCGCATCACACACCTCCGGGCCACTTGCACGAACTTAGTTCGTTCTGACGATCTAAGTTCTACTCAACGAACTTAGATCGTGTCAAGGTATGGTGGTCGGCATGTCCGCCGATCCCCAACAGCGCCGCACAGCCCGCCACGCCCAACCCGCAGCGGAGGTCGCCGCGTCGGCACCACGCAAGAAGCCGATCACCGTCGAACGGATCGCCGACGCCGCCCTGGAAGTCGTCGCCACCGAGGGGTACGACGCGCTGACCATCCGCCGGGTCGCCGCCGTACTCGGCACCGGTCCGTCGTCGCTGTACGCGCACATCGTCAACAAGGACGACATCGACGACCTGCTGATCGGCAGGCTCTACGCCGACGTCGTGCTCCCCGAACCGGACCCGGCCGCCTGGCGCGAGCAGCTGCTCGGGGTGTACACGCAGATCCGCGACCTGTACCTGAAATACCCCGGAGTCTCGCGCGCCGCGCTGGCCGTGGTGTCGACCAACCTGGAAACCCTGCGGGTCGGCGAAGGGATCCTGGCGATCCTGCTCGCGGGCGGCATCGAACCAAGGACGGCCGGATGGGCCCGCGATGCGATGTCCCTCTACGTCAGCGCCTACGCACTGGAACAGTCGCTGGTCCGGCAACGGCGCCAGCACCAGGATCAGGAATGGGTGCTCAGCCACGAGGAGTTGATGGACCGCTTCACCGCACTGCCTGCCGAGAAGTTCCCGCACACCCGACGCCATGCCGCCGAGCTGATCTCCGGCACCGGACACGACCGCTTCGAGTTCGCCCTCGGCCTGCTCGTGGACAACCTGCAGCCCACAACCGGTTGACCTGCGGCGTGCGGTGGCGTGCAGGTGCCGAGACGGTCATGCTCGACTGCACCTGAAGCCCCCGCACGGACAAAGGCGGCGAGATCCCGGCAGGCATCGTCAGCATTCGCCAGCCGGCTGCTATGCGGCGTAGGAGCGGAGCAGGACGAGGGTCTGCCGTAGTGCGCGGGCGAGGTGCTGACGGGATCCGGTCGCCTTGTCGATGACCGCGCCGCCCTGGAGTGCGGCGAGCATCATGGAGGCGAGTTCGGCAACGGGGGTTCCTTCGCGCAGCAGGCCGCTTGCCTGCATGGCAGTGAGCTGGTCCCGTAGCTCGGCGGCCCATTGTTCGTACATCCGGCCGACCAGGTCCCGGGTGATCCGGTCGGTGTCCAGCGCCCGGCCCGCCAGGGCCGCGACCTCGCAGGCGTCGTCGCGTCCCTGCTGCTCGTGCAGCCGCAGGATCTGCTCGATCCAGGACTCCCAGTCCTGCCACGTGGCCAGCGGCACCGCAGGTGCGTCGGCCTGGGCCAGTCGCGCGAGGTGGCACTGGGCGGCCGCGCGGCGCAGTTCCTCCTTCCCGTCGGGGAAGTAGTGGAACACCTGCCCCTTGCTGGTGCGGGTCAGCCGCATGACCTCGTCGAGGTTGATGTCGTTCGCGGTGATCAGCAGGTCCGCCGCGGCCTCGACGATGCGGGCCTTGGTCGCTTCTCCCTTGGGCGTAGGCATGCGGCAAGCCTAGCTTTCTGGACTTGATAGTCCAAATTTTGCGTGCCAGCCTTATGGACGTGAAAGTCCAAAACCCCACAGCCCGCATACGCGGCGCAGGAGCACTCCTCGTACTCGCCGCCGTGCAGTACGCGGTGCTGGAGTACGTCACCGCCGCGGCCTGGCACAACCCTTCCTACAACTACGCCGTCGACTTCATCAGCGACCTGGGCAACCCGGTCCCCGGGGACGTGTTCCAGGGCAGGACCGTCGACTCACCGCTGCACCTGGTGATGGACACCGCGTTCATCGCCCAGGGAGCGCTGTTCATCGCAGCCAGTGTGCTGCTGCTCAGTGCCGTGAACGTGGGACGGTTCCAACGCGTGCTGCTCGGACTGGCGATCGCCCACGGCGTGGGCGTGATCCTCGTCGGGTTCTTCCACGAATCCTCCGCTGCTCTGCACAACGGCGTGATCGTGGTCCACAGCATCGGCGCGGCCGCCACCATCATCGCCGGCAACGTGATCCCGATCCTGGTCGGCACACGCGGCGCAGCCTTGGGCGCCCCCCGGTGGCTGCGCGCAGCCGGCACCGCGCTCGGGGTCCTCGGCCTGGCCGCATTCGTGCTCCTGCAGGCCGACCGGCCGCTCTACAACTCCTACGGAGGAGTGCCCGAGCGCATCGCGGTGTACACGATTCTGGCGTTCGAGCTGCTGCTCGGGGGGATCCTGCTGCTCCGCCCGCCGCGCCAGAACACCCTCCCTCCTGTGCCCAACACTCCCGAAAGGCTCGCATCATGACGGCTGTTCCCAACTCCGTGGCGCGTCTGGCCGGCCGTCGCGCCCTGGTCACCGGCTCGACCTCCGGCATCGGCCGGTCGATCGCCACGGCCTTGGCCCGCGAGGGCGCCACCGTGGTGGTCTGCGGCCGCAACAAGGACGCCGGCGACAAGGTGGTGGCCGAGATCCACTCGGCCGGCGGCGCGGCGCACTTCGTGCGCGCCGAACTGGCCGACGGAGCCCGGGCGGCCACGCATCTGGCACAGGCCGCGGCCGAGGCGGCGGGCGGACCGATCGACGTACTGGTCAACAACGCGGCGCTGCTCATCCCCGCGCAGTCGCTCACCGAGGTCGACGAGCAACTGGCGGACCTGGCCCTGGCGGTGAACATCAAGGCGCCGGCCCTGCTGACCGCGGCCCTGGTCCCGGCCATGATCGAGGCCGACGGCGGTGTGGTGGTCAACGTCGGTTCGATCAACGGCGCGATCGGCATGTCCGTCGCGGCACTGTACGGGGCGACCAAGGCGGCGCTCCACTCGCTGACCGCGTCGTGGGCGGCGGAACTGGCCCCCAAGGGCATCCGGGTCAACGCGGTGGCGCCCGGACCGACGATGACCGAGGAGAACGCCGCCTTCCACGACGCGCTGCGCGGCTACACGGCCGCCACCCCCGCCGGTCGGCCGGGCACCTCCGACGAGGTCGCCGACGCGGTGGTGTTCCTGGCCGGCAGCCAGGCCACGCACATCCACGGCGTGACCCTTCCGGTCGACGGCGGATACCTGGCCACCCGATAGCGCCGCACGACCCAACCCACACCGAAACGGGAGAGAACTGCGATGAAACGCAACGCACGGATCGCCGGCCTGGTCGCGGCGACACTCGCGGCCACCGGGCTGTCGACGGTCGCGCTCACCTCCAGCGCCCAGGCAAAGCCGTCCCACCCCGTCCCGGCCCAGACCCGGGCCATCTCGGACTGGCACGGTGCCAAGCCCACCATCGTGCTGGTGCACGGCGCATGGGCGGACGCCGCCGGCTGGACCCCGGTCATCGAACGACTGGAGGCAGCCGGCTTCCCGGTCAAAGCACCGCCGAACCCGCTGCGCGGCCTGGACTCCGACGCGCAGTACATCCACAGCGTCCTGGAACAGATCCAGGGCCCGGTCATCCTGGTGGGCCACTCCTACGGCGGCGCCGTGATCACCAACGCCGTCCAGAGCGACCCCAACGTCAAGGCACTGGTCTACATCGCCGCCTTCGCACCGGCCAAGGGCGACTCACTGGCCGGCCTCAACGGCTCGCAGCTGGGCAAGACCATCCCCGCGCTCCCCGTCATCGCGACGAGCTACCCGAACCTCGACGGCACCACCGGAACGGAGCTGACCATCGACCCGGCCCAGTACCCCAGCGTCTTCCTGGACAACGAGCTCCCGCTCGACCAGGAGGAGGCGCTGGCCGCCGAACAGCGGCCGCTGAGCCTCGACGCGGTGACCGAGACTTCCGGCACGCCGGCGTGGCAGACGACCCCGTCGTGGTACATGGTGGCCGAAGGCGACCACGCCATCGCCCCGGCCCTCGAAGAGTTCATGGCCACCCGGGCCCACGCACACACCGTCGAGGTCAACGGCCCCCACCTGATCATGCTCACCAACCCCGGAGCAGTCACCGACCTGATCGAACAGGCTGCCCGGACCACCTCCCGCTGACACAGGCCCGATGCTCTCCCGGCAGGCGGCAACCTGCCGGGAAGGCATCGGCACCGGCGCCCCACGCCCGACGAAGTGCTCCTTCGGGTGTCGGCGGTGGGCTCCCGGCCTGGGCCGCGCGGGCGTCGCATCGGGCGTCGCATCGGGCACGGCCCAGGGCGGGCGGGAGACGGGGAGGGGATCAGGCGGCGTCAGTGGTGCGGCTGAGGTGTTCCCAGTCGGCGACGTCCCGCAGGCGGGAGGCGAGTTGGGCGCGGACGCCGTCGACCGCGTCGCCGCCCAGGGCCAGGCGCAGGGTGTGCCGTTCGGAAACTCATCGGTGCTGTTCGGGTGGGTCTGGCGCGCCGTCACGGCCTACAAGGGCCCCTGTCCGGATGATCGTCTCACTGGTGTATCGGCTGACGCGGAATCTGCTTTCGGTTCCGGCGATGCTGCTGCGCCGGGATGCGGCCCAGGACGCCGAACTGCTGGTGCTGCGGCATGAGAACGCGGTGCCGCGCAGGCAACTCACCGTGCCGGTGCGGTACGAGCAGGCGGACCGCCTGTGGTTCGCGGCACTGTCCTCGCTGATCCCCCGGAGCCGGTGGGCGACGGTGCTTCCGGTGACGCCCGGGACTCTGCTCGCGTGGCACCGCGGGCTGATCGCCCGGAAGTGGGACTGCAGCAAGCGGCGGGGCCGGCCCGGTAGGCCGCCGACCGCGAGCGCGCTGAGAAGGCTGGTGCTGCGGCTGGCCAAGGAGAATCCGCGCTGGGGCTGCCGTCGGATCCAGGGCGAACTGGTGCGCCTCGGGCATCCGATCGGCACGACGACGGTCTGGGGGATCCTGACGGCGGCGGGCGTCGATCCGGCCCCGCGCCGCGGTGGGCCGACGTGGCGCGAGTTCCTGGCCGCGCAAGCCGAGGGGGTCATCGCCTGCGACTTCGTGCACATCGATCTGGTCGACCTGCGCCGGGTGTACGCGCTGGTCTTCCTCGAGCACGGCACACGCCGACTGCACATCACCGGAGTGACCGCCCACCCGCCAGGTCCCTGGGCGGTGCAACAGGCGAGAAACCTCGCCGTCGAGTTGGGCATCCGGCTCGACTCACTGCACTTCCTGATCCGCGACCGGGACGCGAAGTACACCGCATCGTTCAACGCGGTCTTCGAGGCCGAGGACATGGAGGTCATCCAAACACCGCCCCGTGCTCCGCGAGCGAACGCCCACTGCGAACGAGTCATCGCAACCCTGCGGCGCGAAGTGCCCAACCATCTGCTGATACGGAACGAGACCCACGCCCAGCAGGTCTTCGACACCTACACCCGGCACGACACCCGCCATCGCCCACACCAGGCTCGGAGACAGTTCCCTCCCCCAGCCCAGGAGCACCCAGTACCCAAGCCACCATGCCCGCTCACCAGTTCCTCCGCACCCGAGTACTCAGCGGCGTCATCAACGAGTACCGATAAGCGACCTGACCAGCAGCGACCAGTTTCCGAACAGCACAACTCCCGCCCCACACAACCCCGCCGCCGACGCGGCCCCGCACATCACCAGCACACACCGCGCGCAGCCCACAGCCCCCTCTTCGGATGGAAAGCCGTGTCCGCGCCCACCCTGCCGATCACAGGTGATAGGACGTAGTCGAGCTGGAGGTGGTCCGTCATGATCCGCTACTGCGTCGACCCTGATCGACACGAACTCATCGCCACCTGGGGAACCGGCCAAGGCGAGCTCGCCTCACGAATCGCCGCCGTCCCGGCCGGCACGGACATCGCCACGCTGTCCCGCCTGACCGCAGCCCTCACCCAACTGTCAACAGCGGCCTGGCGCACCTACACCCACCCGGCCAGCGCCACCGACTCGCTCGAGCCCAACAGCGAGGGCTGGCGCCGCTAGGAGGAACGCAAGGCGTTCAGCGACGTCGCCCAAGCCGTGGCCGGCCCCAACCTCCCGCATGGCGGCTCGGTGATCGTCGAGTACAGCCCGGTACTGGAGATCGCGAACCGCGTCGGCCGCGCCCTCATCGCCCTGGACAACCCGGAGTTGACCGAGGCGATCCGCGCCGAGACCACGGTGGAGCTGGCCGCCGTCGAGAGCGCCGAGCTCGGCGACCTCACCGGACGGGCCCAACAGGCCGTCCTGCTCAGCCGCGAAGGCGCCTCCCCCGCCCAGGTCGCCGCCGCCGACCAACTGCTGCAGGAGGACCCGTTCGGCCCGGCCGCGCTCCGCGAGCAACTCGACGAGGCCGAGGAAGTGATCGCCGAGTACGCCGACGACGATTCCGAGGAGGCGGACACCGTGCTCACCGGCATCCGCCTCACCCCGCTGGACCCACGACGCCCCGCCCGCGACCTCGTCGAAGACCTCCTCACCGCCATCAACGGCTGCTGGCTCCTCCACGACGAATACGCCGAGGACGAGGATCGGGACGACGAGGAGGAATCGGACGACGAGACCGCCGAACGGCACCAGCACCACAGCCGGGACCGGCTCGTGTAACACCCCCCAGTGCCGGATCCGCGTCGTCGAAGAGTCAGCCCTACTGGCTCGCGAGTCCGCACCCCGCCTTTTGGTCACCTACAGTGACCAAAAGGCGGGGGCTCGGAGCCACCCCGACCCGCTTCCGACAGTCCCCCGGAGGAGCGGGATACGAGACGAGAACGGCTCAGCGGCGCTCGCGCGCCCACCGAACGCGATCACCATGCGACCACCATCTCGTATTTACCCGGGCTGAGCTGCGGCTTTCCCCTGGATCGGCGACAAGGACGCCCGGAACTGACTGGGAGGAGCACCTACACCCGAGCCTTCGAGGCGATCACCATGCGACACCCGACCCAAGACCGCGGACGCGTCTGCCGGCGCTGCGGCTGCCGTGACACCCGCCGCCGCCAGCTCGGCGCCCACTGCCCGCGCCTGCTCCACGACCCCGACCACGGCACCTGGACCTACGCCGTCGACGTCCACCCTCTCCACCGTCGACAACCACTACACCGTCCTCACCGCACCCAAGACCCCCAGCAGCCTCAGCTGGATCGCCATCAACCAGCGCGCCCGCCGGGCCCTCGACGACCTCGCCGACCACCACTTCCTCGGCTACACCCTCCCCGCCCACGGCTACGTCTTCCACCAGCACGGCCGCCCACTCAACCCGAAGAAGGTCCTCGACCGGTTCCGTCGGCTGTGCGACGAGGCCGGCGTCCCCCGCATAGCCGTCCACGACCTGCGCCACCTCGCCACCACCCTCGCCCTCAACGGCGGCGTCCCGTTCGTGATCGTCTCCAAGACCCTGCGCCACCGCACCCTGTCGACCACCGCGAACATCTACAGCCACCTCACCCGCCAGGCCGCTCGCGAGGCCGTCGACGCCATCGCCCGCCTCCTCGACAGCGCGGAACTCGCACTGCACGCCACCCAACGAGCGGACCGGCCACGGAATCTGATCGCCCACTTCCGCGACCACCTCACCGCCAGCCAACGCAGAACCCACCGCGAACGCCCAGCTCACGCGCCACTTCCGATGTGACCGGTGCGATCACCATGCGACCACCAGCTGACGCAACGACAAAAAGGCCGCTCCCGCCAGAAGCGGAAACGGCCTACGACCTGCTGTTCAGCAAGTCGGGACGACAGGATTTGAACCTGCGACCCCTTGACCCCCAGTCAAGTGCGCTACCAAGCTGCGCCACGTCCCGTGGTCTCGCTGCCGCGCCCTCGGGCTTGGCTTCTCGACCTTGTCCCCGGTGTCCCGGCGACGTGGAAAACAATACAGCACGGCGGGGGGTGCTCGCTGCCAGCTTTCCGTGCAGGTCACGTGGCTGGTGCCGGTGCTGGTGGGGGGGCGGTGAGGGCGGTCGCCGCTCACGGGGTGGGGTGGCGGGCGTCGTAGCGGAGGAAGGTGGGGCGACGGGCTGCGAGGAGGAGGATGGCGGCGACGCAGGCGAGGCCGCCGGAGATCACCGAGATGGTGGGGGTGGTGAGGGCGGCTACGGTGCCGGATTCGAAGTCGCCCAGGCGGGGGCCGCCGGCGACGACCACGATGAAGATGCCCTGGAGCCGGCCACGCATCTCGTCGGGGGCGGCGACCTGCATCATCGTGTTGCGGAAGATCATGCTGACCGTGTCGGCGCAGCCGGCGACGGCGAGCAGGGCGAGGCCCAGCCAGAGGTGGCCCGAGGTGAGGCCGAAGGCGGCGATGGACAGGCCCCAGGCGGTGACGGCGGCGAGGACGGCCACGCCGTGCCGGTGCACCCGGGCGATCCAGCCGGAGAAGAGGGCCCCGGTCAGCGCGCCGACCGCCGGGGCGGCGACGAGCAGGCCGACGGTGCCGGCGTGGCCGCCGTAGAAGCCGACCGCGAGCGCCGGGAAGAGCGAGCGCGGCAGGCCGAAGATCATCGCGGCCAGGTCGGCCAGGAAGCTGGTGCGGAGGTTGGGCTGCTCGCGCAGGAAGCGCAAGCCGTCCAGCAGGGAGGCGCGTCGGCCGGGCTGGACGGCCTGCGCGCCTCCCGGGCGCATCGCCGGCAGCCGCCACATCGCGTACAGGGTGGCGGTGAAGGCGACAGTGTCGACCAGGTACGCGGCCTGGCTGCCGTAGGCGCCGATCAGCAGGCCGCCCAGCATCGGGCCGACCGTCATGCCCAGGTTCATGCTGACCGTGGCGAGCGCGTTGGCGGCGGGCAACTGCTCGGCGGGGAGCAGGCGCGGGATCATCGAGGAGCGGGCCGGCGAGGAGACGGCGAAGAACGCGCCTTGCAGCGCCACCGCTATATAGAGCAGAGCGACCTGGCGCAGGCCGAGCAGCGCCTGGGCGGCCAGCAGGGCGGAGACGGCGGCCAGGCCGGCGGAGCCGAGCAGGCCGAGCTTGCGGCGGTCCACGGTGTCGGCGATCGCGCCGCCGTACAGGCCGAAGGCGACCAGCGGGATCAGCGAGCACAGGCCCACCGCGCCGGTGGCGAAGGTGGAGCCGGTGAGGGCGTAGACCTGGACCGAGACCGCGACGGCGGTCATCTGCTGGCCGATCGAGGAGACGGACTGGCCGAACCAGATCCGCCGGTAGTCGGCGCTCGCGCGCAGCGGGGTGAGGTCGGCGACGGCACCGCGGAGCAGGCGGCGCAGCCGGGTGGACGAGCCGTCCGGCGGGGCGGCGCAGGGCTCGGTCTCCGGTGGGGAAGGGGAACGGGAAGAGGAAGAGGTGGGATGATTGGTCGACACAGCGACCTATCGTCGCCCCCGCTCCCCCGCGCATCGGAGGCGGGGGTGGCCCGGGTCGCCCGCGCTCAGCCCCGCAGCACCGCCTTCTCCCCGGCCCGGACCGCGATCGGCAGCCGGTTGCCGGGCGGCGGGAACGGGCAGATGAAGTGCTCCGCGAAGGCGCACGGCGGCAGGTACGCGCGGTTCAGGTCCAGCACCGTGCGGCCGTCGGCGGCCGGTGGGGGCAGGGTGATGAAGCGGAAGCGGTAGGTGTCCTGCCCGCTGCTCGCGTCGGCGATCACACCGCTCAGCCGGTCCGCGGCCCGGCTCACGGTCAGCGTGTACGGCTCGCCGGCCAGGTGGAAGGCGATCTCGCCGGCGACGGCGAGCGGGCGGTCGCGGCCGTCGGCGCTCGGGACGGTCACCGCACGGTCGCCGGTCTCGAAGGGGGTGAAGACGGCCGGCACGGACCACTCGGGCGCGTAGGGGTAGCTGGCGATTGCGGCGAAGTGCGCGCGGCCCTCGGAGTCGGGGTCGAAGACGCGCAGCGCGAACTCGCCGTCACGCTCGATCGGGACCAGCAGCTTGTCCCCGTGCCGCACCACCTCGGCGTCGTCGTGCGTGTCGGGGCGCAGCACCAGCTCGCCGGTCACCGGCTGCTCGGCCGCACCGGCCCGCAGCCCCTCGCCGGCGGTGGCAACCACCCGTACACCCGCCCCGGCCACTGACCAGCGGCCGGGGACGCCGGGTATCTCGACCGGCTCGGCGTCGAGCCAATGGGTGCCGATGAGCGCGAGCATGCCGTGCGGGGCGCTCACGGACGCCGTGCGGGCCTCGGTCCAGCGCTGCCAATCCTCGGCGTCGGTCGTCGTCATGAGCCGCTCTCCTCGAATGCTCGACTGCTCGAATACCCGTAGCAGGTACGGATGGGACTCTGTCAGCTCTCCCGCAGCGGCCGGAAGAGCCCCTCCTGCACCACCGACACGACCAACTGCCCGCTCCGGTCGAAGATCTGACCGCGCGCCAGGCCTCGGGCGCCGTGCGCGATCGGCGACTCCTGCTGGTACAGCAGCCACTCGTCGGCACGGAACGGACGGTGGAACCACATCGCGTGGTCGAGCGAGGCCATGTCGAAGTTGCGCCGGCCCCAGAGCGGCTCGACGGGGGCCCGGACCGAGTCCAACAGGGTCATGTCACTGGCGTAGGTCAGGGCGCAGACGTGGATCAGCGGGTCGTCCGGCAGGGAGCCGTTGGTGCGCAGCCAGACGCCGCTGCGCGGCTGCACGCCGGCCAGCTCCTCCTGGGTCCAGCGCAGCCGCTCGACGTAGCGGATGTCGAACGGCTGGCGGCGGCTGATGAACGGCGGCAGCTCGCCGAGCCGGGCGCCGACCTCCTCCAGGGCACTGGGCAGCTCTTCGGGACCGGGGACGTCGGGCATCGTCTCCTGGTGCTCGATGCCGCCGGGCTCGGCGACGTGGAAGTCGGCGGTCAGCGCGAAGATGCTGCGGCCCTGCTGGATGCCGAGGACCCGGCGCGTGGTGAACGAACGGCCGTCCCGGATCCGGTCGACCTGGTAGACGATCGGGACGCCGGGAACGCCGGGGCGCAGGAAGTACGCGTGCAGCGAGTGCACCGCGCGGTCGGCCGCGACGGTACGGCCCGCGGCGACCAGCGCCTGGCCGGCCACCTGCCCGCCGAAGGTCCGCTGCAGCGACTCCTCAGGGCTGCGGCCCCGGAAGATGTTGAGCTCGATCTGCTCGAGATCCAGCAGGTCGACTAGCTGGTCGACTGGCGTTCCCATGGTGTGCGTCCTCTCCAACGGGCACGCCGGAGGGGCCGGCGGCATACCGCTGCTGTCTAGCTGGAAGTCTGCTGGCCGCTCGGGAATTCCCACCGGTCGGCGCCGCTGACGGTACCGGAAGGTACGGCGACCGACCGTGGCGGCCCACCGCCCGCCTCCCACGGCGAAAACGCTGAGCGCTCAGCCCTCTGCACTCAGCCCGGACTGCCGCACCGTGATGTTGAGCCGCCCGGTCATCGGCGGCCCCGGCTCACCCAGCCGCAGCTGCGGGTCGACGCTGCCGGGCAGGGTGCGCAGCACACCGTGGTACGCGTACCGCGCGGGGCCGCCGAACACCAGCAGGTCACCGCTGCGCAGCTCGACGTCGGTCCACGGCCGGGTGCGGGTCCGGCTGTTGCCGAGCCGGAAGACGCCGGAGTCGCCGAGCGAGAGCGAGACCACCGGGGCGTCGACCCGCTCCTCGCGGTCCTGGTGCAGGCCCATCCGCGCACCGGCGGGGTAGTGGTTGATCAACGCGACGTCCGGCGCGTATCCGACGACGCCCGCCACCACGGCACCACCCTCGCCGTACGCCGCCGTGACGGCGCGCCGTGCGAGGGCGTCGAGCAGCGCGGGGAACGGCTTGACGGGAGCGCCGTCGCCGTCCTGCACCCGACGGGTGTAGGCGTAGGGGAACCAGTGATCGCCGCAGCCCTCGGCCGCCTTGCGCGCGGCGCCGCAGGTGGGGCAGCGGGCCACCACGCCCCAGTGCCAGCCGAGGCAGACCTGACGGACCGACATCTCGGCGCCACCGGGCAGCCGGACGGTGCGCAGCCCGGCCGGCGGGCGAGCCCAGTCGCGGCAGGCGGCGACCAGCTCGCGTTGCTCGGCCGGCGTCAACCAGTCGGGCAGCAGCACGGCTCCGGGTGCGGGCTCGGCCCGCGCCCGACCGAACAGCTCACTGGTCACCGAGCACGCCTTCCCCCGACAGTCGCGCGCGGGTCGGCATCGCCGTCCTGGCACCGGTCCGCTCGACGCTCAGCGCGGCGGCCCGGACGGCGAACCGGGCCGCCGCGACCAGGGGCAGGCCCTCCGCCAGACCGACCGCCAACGCGCCGCAGAAGGTGTCCCCGGCGCCGGTGGTGTCGACGGCGCGCACCGTCGGCGCGGCGACCAGCTCGCACCGCTCCCCCTCGCGGACCAACGCACCGTCGGCTCCCAGCGTGACCACCACGCGGGCGCAAGGCAGTCCGGCGGCCAGCCGCGCCACCTCGGCGGCGTCGCGCACCGCGCTGTCGGGGACGCCGCAGAGCCGGGCCAGCTCCGTCCGGTTGGGCACCAGCACGTCGACCAGCGGCCAGAGCTCGGCAGGCAGACCGGGCACGGGCACCGGCGCCGGGTTGAGGACGAACACGCCGCGCGCCAGCCGAGCGGCGGCCAGCACGGGCGCCATCGGGATCTCTAGCTGGGCGAGCACGACCGCGGCCGACTCCAGCAGCGCGCCGGCGGCGTGCACCGCCTCGGCGTCGAGTCCGGCGTTGGCGCCGGGCGAGACCACCACGCAGTTCTCGGCCTGCCGGTCGACCAGGACGACGGCGTGACCGGGCGGTCCGTCCACGGCGGCGAGCCGGCTGACGTCGATCCCCTCGGCGGCCAGCTCGCGGCTCAGCCCGGCGCTGTCCGCGTCCGTCCCGACTGCGCCGACGAAGGCGACGGACCGGCCGAGCCGGGCCGCGGCGACGGCCTGGTTGGCACCCTTGCCACCGCCGAGTCGGATGATCGGACCGCCCTGAACGGTCTCGCCCGGCGCGGGGAGCGCTGCGACCTCGATCACTCGGTCGAGGTTGACGCTGCCCACCACGACGATGTCCGCACCGGTACCCGATTCCATCCCACCAGCTTGCCACTCCCACCTGCCAGGCCGGACCGATACCTCAGAGCGGACCGATCCCTCGGACGAGAGCGATCCGCCGGCCCGGACCGATCCGGCTCACGGCAGCAAACCCACCTCACGCGCACACTCGGCCCAGGCCTGCCAACCCTGCTGACGCAGAATCTCCTGAGCCACCGTGATCTGCTGTCGCCGGCCGGCCCGGTCCGGTCGGCTCGCGTAGCGCAGGCCCCCCGCCTCCCGCCAGGTCGGTGGCCAGATCTGCAGGCCGCCGTAGTAGCCGTTGCCGGTGTCGGCGGCCCAGTCACCGTCGCTCTCGCAGTCGGCGACCTGATCCCAGGTCGCATCGGCGACGGGGACGGAGACGGGGACAGAAACCGGGCCGGGGCCACCGGTCCGACCGGAGCCGGCTCCGGCGTCACCCCCGGGTCCCGGGGCCGGACTGCCGGCCAGCGCGAGCGCGGCGCCGCAGAGCAGCCCGGCTATTCGAGGCTTGATTCCACGCATCCTCCGACTGTCCACGAGCCGCTCCCCCACCCGCGACCGGGCCCGCTCCCCGCTACGCCATCGGAGCGCCGCCACCGGCCCGGCACCCGGCCGGCGCGAAACGCCGTCGACCGCCGCCCCCAACGGGGACGGCGGTCCACAGCACAGCAGCGCGAGATGACAGCGACGTGATGCGTCAGAGCATCAGCGACCTCAGAACGAGAGCACCTGGCCAGGCAGGATCAGGTTGGCGTCGCCGCCGATGACCTGAACGTTCTTCTGGTACAGCGACTGCCAGTTGGTGCCGTGCGCGGCGGCGATGTCGCTCAGCGTGTCACCGCTCTTGACGGTGTAGCTGCCACCGGTGGTCGCGGAGTCGTAGGTCTTGGCGGCCGGCTTCGAGGGCTGGGCCGGGGCCTGCTGCACCGGGGCCTGCTTCTGCGCGGGGGCCTTCGGGGCGGGGGCCTGGGTCGGGGCCTGCTGCTGCACGGGGGCCTTGGCGGCCGGCGCCGGGGTCTGGGCGGCGGGGGCGGCCGGGGCCGGAGCGGGGTTGACGGCGGCGGGGGCGCCACCGGCGGTCAGGCCGGCCTTCACCGAGCAGACGGGCCAGGCGCCGGGGCCCTGAGCGGCCAGCACCTTCTCGGCGACCGAGATCTGCTGGGCCTCGGTGGCCTGGTTGGCCTGCGGCGCGTACTGGGTGCCACCGAAGGCGGCCCAGGTGGAGGAGGTGAACTGCAGGCCGCCGTAGAAGCCGTTACCGGTGTTGATGCTCCAGTTGCCGGTGCTCTCGCACTGGGCGACGGCCTCCCAGGTCGAGGTGGAGGCGGCAGAGGCCGTGGAGGCCGTGACGAGGCCCGCCACCGGGACGACCGCCACAGCGGTGGCGCCCAGGACGGCCAGCCGAACGCGGTTGCGCTTGGTGGCCGTGGTGGTGGCAGCGGCGTTCTCGTTACGGAAAGTCATGGAATCCCTCTCGACAGCCCCGGGCGGGCGTGCGGAACCAGACCCCTGCGGGCCGAAGTTCGCGTGCCGCGTCCTTGGGCGGCCGAGTACGTGTCCGACGTACCGCGCCGCCCCGGCTACTCCCACGCGCCGCCGACTTGTTCGAGCCGTCGGACGGCGGGCACCCGGTGGGGTGCGCTGGGGGTGAACCCGGGTGGTGCTCGTTGCACCGGGGACGAAGCTAGGGGTCGGAAGTGTCCGGAATCAACCGGTTCAAGATCCGCCCAGGATTCCCCCAGGTCAGCCAGGTGTTACCCGAAGTAACGATCAAGTACTTGAATGATCAAATGTCCGTTTTGATAGGTTTTGAGCGACTCAAACCTTCTGTGCACGTGGCGCCGGTCACATTTCACCGCCTGTGAGCCTGCGCACATCATCGACAGATTGTGATCGCATCGACACCATTCGCAGTCGGCGCGGAGGAAAAAAGCGACACTCCGACCCCCAACCCGTGACTCCGACCACAGCAGCCCGTTGGTAATGGCGGCCGGGCCCGCCCGCGCCGCACCGGGGCCACCGCACCGCCCGGTCAAGGAGAACGGCGTCCAGCCGACGACACCCGAGGAGTCCTGTTGCCGCGCATGCTCGAGGTCAGCGACGAGGTCCGCGCCGAGATCGGCGACGACGAGGCCGACCGTCTGCTCGGCGGGGCCCACGCCCCTGACACCTATGACTGCACGTCCTGTCGAACGCCGGGCGACTCACTGCACGAGTCGACCAGCACCGTGCTCTTCGTCGGCGACGAGACCGCGGTGCTGGCGTTCGCGCACGCCCGGTGCATCCCCTCCCAGGTCGTCCCGGTCTCCGAGGAGCAGCTGCTGGGCGCGGTCCGCAGCATCAGCCAGGCCCAGGGCAGCGGGTTCCCCACCCGCGCCGGATACCCCGGCGCCGGGCAGGACGGGTACCCGGGCGACCCCGGGTACCCGGTCGACGCCCTCGGCCTGCCCCTCACCCCCACCCACGCCGCCCAGCCGGCACCCCCGGCGCCCGTGCCCGACTCGGCGCCCGTACCCGACTCGGCGCTCGACGCACCCGCGCGCCCGGCCGACCCGGGTGCCCGGGTGCCGGCCCCGGGCGACCCGGCGGTCCTGGGCGTCACCTGCGGCCTGGTGCTCTGCGGAGACACCGGGCACGCCGCCATCGTGGTCGAGCCGACCGGCCCGGTCGGCCGCCCTGGTCAGGTGACCGGAGCGGACGAGTTCCTCCCGCTGCTCGCCGAGCACGGCTTCACCCCGATCGTGGACGTGGACAAGCCGCCGGCCCGGTTGGCGGGCTGGTCGGTGCTGGTGGCGATGGGGCGGCTGCACTCGATCCTGCAACCGTCCGCGATCGGCAACAGCGCTTGGTGGCAGGCGCATTCACCGCTCGCCGTCACCGACGCGTGGCGGCTCGCGGCGGCCCGGCGGTCCGAGGTGATCATGTATGCCGCGCCGGCCGGCACGATCGGCCGCCAGCCCCGCGAGGACCTGCTGCGGGCCGCCCTCGACCGGGCGGCCGCCCAGGGCCTGCTGGTCGCCGCCGCCCTTCCGCTGGCCGGCACCTGAGCCACCCCGATGTCCCGAGCGTCCCGTCCTGTCCCGCCGCTCCCGTCCCGCCGCCCCACCGGCGCGCGGGGCGCGGGGCACCCACACGCCGACCGCCACACACCCACCCGACGCCCCACCGCGCCACCCCGGTGCGCTGCGACCCGCATCCCCAGCCCGGCTGGCTCGTTGGGCCCTGCGTGTACAGCTACGACGTGACCTCAGCCTTCCGCCAGACCACCGCCACCCGAGGGATCCCGGCAATGAGGCCGTCGTACGACGGAGAGCATCCGATCGCCCCCACCCCCACGCCGATCTACGACGAGCTGTACTCCGAGTACCGCCGCCTCTTCCGCGCGCTACCCGGCGACCGCGCCGGTGAGGAGGACATGCGGTTCACCGGCTTCGCCATCCGCGAGCGCCCGTTCGGGGGCAGCGGCGGGGGTAGCGCAGGAGGCAGCGCCGGGGGCGACAGCTACCGCGACGGGTACGGGGCGGTGCCGCAGCACCCTGCCTTCACCGGCTACCCGGGCCAGCTCACGGGGGCGCCGCAGTTCGTGCCCGCCCAGCACGTGCCACAGCAGCAGCCATCGCAGCAACCGGCGCACCAGCAACACGCACCCCACCAGCCCGCCGCACAGCACCCGTACCAGGCGTCCCCCTACTCCCACCCGCAGCAGCCGTCGACCACCGGCCAGGGCTGGGTGGCCGCCGGCTACCTCACCCCGACCGCCCCGGCCCCGGCAGCGCCCGGCCCGGCCACCCCGGGCCGTCACCGCGGCAACCTGCTCTCGCTGCCCCCGGGCCGCAGCTGACCCGCCGCGGTCGGCAACAGCAGAGCGGTCCGGTGGCTCCCCGCCACCGGACCGCTCTGCTGTCACCTGCCGCTCCTACTCACTACTTGCGCTTGCGCTTCTCGCGCACCCGCACCGAGATCGAGATCGGCGTCCCCACGAACCCGAACTCCTCACGCAGCCGCCGCTCGACGAACCGTCGGTAGCCGGCCTCCAGGAATCCGGAGGCGAACAGCACGAACCGCGGCGGCTTGGCCCCGGCCTGGGTCCCGAAGAGGATGCGCGGCTGCTTGCCACCGCGGATCGGGTGCGGGTGGGCGGCGACCAGCTCACCGAGGAAGGCGTTCAGCCTGGCGGTCGTGATCCGGGTCTCCCAGCCGGCCAGCGCGGTCTCGATCGCCGGGACCAGCTTCTCCATGTGCCGGCCGGTCAGCGCCGAGACGTTGACCCGGGGCGCCCACTGCACCTGGACGAGATCCTGCTCGATCTCCCGCTCCAGGTAGTAGCGGCGCTCCTCGTCCATCTGGTCCCACTTGTTGTAGGCGACGACGACGGCGCGTCCGGCCTCGACGGCCATCGAGATGATCCGGGTGTCCTGCTCCGCGAGCGGCTCACTGGAGTCGATCAGGATGACCGCGACCTCGGCCTTGTCCAGCGCGGCGGAGGTGCGCAGCGAGGCGTAGAAGTCGGCGCCGGAGGTCAGGTGGACCCGGCGACGGATACCGGCGGTGTCGATGAACTTCCAGGTCTTGCCGCCCAGTTCGATCAGCTCGTCGACCGGGTCACGGGTGGTGCCGGCCAGCTCGTTGACGACCACCCGGTCCTCGCCGGCCACCTTGTTGAGCAGGCTCGACTTGCCGACGTTGGGCCGGCCGATCAGCGCGACCCGGCGGGGGCCGCCGACCGTGGTGCCGAAGGTCTGCGGCGGGGCCTCGGGCAGCGCGGCCATCACGGCGTCCAGCAGGTCGCCGGAGCCGCGGCCGTGCAGCCCGGAGACGGGGTAGGGCTCACCGAGGCCGAGCGACCAGAGGTAGGCGGCCTCGGCCTCGGTCGCGGGGCCGTCGACCTTGTTGGCACAGAGCACGGTCGGCTTGCCGGCCCGGCGGATCAGCTTGATCAGCGCCTCGTCGGTGTCGGTGGCGCCGACCGTGGCGTCCACCACGAAGAGCACCGCGTCCGCGGTCTCGATGCCCAGCTCGGCCTGTGCGGCGACCATGGCGTCGATGCCGAGGACGTCGATCTCCCAGCCACCGGTGTCGACCACCTTGAACCGGCGGCCGTTCCAGGTCGCCTCGTAGCTCACCCGGTCGCGGGTGACGCCGGGCTTGTCCTCGACGACGGCCTCACGGCGGCCGATGAACCGGTTGACCAGGGTCGACTTGCCGACATTCGGGCGGCCGACCACGGCCAGCACCGGCAGCGGCACGTGCCCGCCGTTCTCCAGGTCGAGGTCCCCGTCCTCGAAGCCCTCACCCTCGGCCAGGGCCATGAACTCGGCGTACTCGGAATCGTCCAGCTCACCGTGACCGGCGAGGTGCTCGTTGCTCATTCTCGTCTGTTCCGTTTCCCGGCGTCCCGAAGCTCGGGGCGCCGTGCGTACCTGCCCGGGCGCGAACGGCCGGGCAGCGCGAAAAAATCACATCTGGGCGGGGCTCAGACAGCCGTCATCAGGCAGCCGTCAGGTGCCCGGCCCGCTGCTCCACCAACTCCGCGATCGTGTCGATCACCTGCTGGAGCGTCAGCTCGCTGGTGTCCACCAGGACGGCGTCCGGCGCCTGGGCCAGCGGGGCGGTGGCCCGCGAGGAGTCGGCGGCGTCGCGGCGGCCCAGGTCGGCCGCCATCGCGGCGATGGTCGCCTCGTCGACGCCCTTGGCCCGCAGCTCGGCCGCCCGTCGCTCGGCGCGGGCGGTCTCGGAGGCGGTCAGGAAGATCTTGGCGGTGGCGCCGGGGAAGACCACGGTGCCCATGTCACGGCCCTCGGCGACGATGCCGCGCGGGGCCAGCTCGGCGCAGCCGCGCTGCAGCTCCACCAGCCGGGCCCGCACCTGCGGAACCGCGGCCACCGCGCTGACCTGCGCCGTCACCTCGGGGCCGCGGATCGGCCCGGAGACGTCCTGGCCGTCGACCGTGATGGTCGGGCCGCCGGCGTCGGTACCGGAGACGATCACGGGCTTGGCGCAGGCGATGGCGACCGCGTCCGCGTCCGTCACGTCCACCTCGTTGGCCAGCATCCACCAGGTCATCGCCCGGTACATGGCGCCGGTGTCGAGAAAGCTGAGGCCCAGCCGGGCCGCCACCGCGCGGGAGACGGTCGACTTGCCGGAGCCGGAGGGTCCGTCGATGGCGACGACGACCGGGGCATGCGCTCGGTCGGCAGTGTCCACGGGGGAACCTCTCTACTCGTACACCCGGGGGAGATACCTCAAGGTTAGACGACCGCCGCCAGTCGCCCGACCGGCTCCGCTCCCGGCCCGGCCCGCTCAGCCCGCCTGCCGCCAGGCCCGCGCCTCCCAGCCGTCAGTCCCGCAGGTCCCAGCCGCGGTCGCTCAGCGCGCTCTCCAGCCGCCGCACCGCGTCCGGTTCCACCTGGAGCTGCACCAGGCCGATCCGGCGGCCGGCCGAGTGGTCGATCGCCACGTCCTCGATGTTGACCCCGGCCCTGGCCGCCTCGCGGAACAGCCGGCCCAGCTCGCCGGGCTGGTCGCCGATCGCCACCACCACGGTCTCGTAGCGGGTGGGCGGAGCGCCGTGCTTGCCGGGGATCCGGGCCTGGCCGTGGTTGCCGCGGCGCATCACCGCCTCGATGTCGGCGGTGCCCGAGCGCCGCCCGGCCTCGTCGCCGGTCTCCAGCGCCCGCAGCGCGGCGACCGTGGTGCCCAGGTCGGTGGCGAGCTCCTCCAGGATGTCGGCGACCATCCCGGCGTTGGCGGAGAGGATGTCCAGCCACATCCGGGGGTCCGAGGCGGCGATCCGGGTCACGTCGCGCACGCCCTGCCCGGCCAGGCGCACGGCGGCGTCGTCGGCGTGCTCCAGCCGGGCGGCGACCAGTGAGGAGAGCAGTTGCGGGGTGTGCGAGACCAGCGCGACGGCGCGGTCGTGCGCGGCGGCCTCCATCACCACCGGCATCGCGCCGCAGAGCGCGACCAGCTCCAGCGCCGCGTTGAGCGTCTCGGTGGCGGTGTCGGGCGTGGGGGTGAGCACCCAGGGCCGGCCCTCGAACAGGTCCGCGCGGGCGGCCAGCGGGCCGGACTGCTCGCGACCCGCCATCGGGTGGCCGCCGATGTAGCGGACGGTGTCACAGCCCAGCGCCGCGATCTCGGCGCGCGGGCCGGCCTTCACGCTGGCCACGTCGGTGTAGCAGCGGGCCAGCTCGCGCCGCTGGCAGTCGGCCAGCACCTTGCCGACCAGCGCGGGCGGGACGGCCACGATCGCCAGGTCCACCGGTCCCGGCGGCTCCTCGGTGGTCCCGGCGCCGAGCGAGGCGGCGGTGCGGGCGGCGTCGGGGTCGGCGTCGGAGAGATACACCGTGATCCCCCGTCCGGTCAGCGCGAGCGCGGCGGAGGTGCCGATCAGACCGGTGCCGACGACGGCGACAGTGCGCATGGTGCTGCTGCTCTCCTGCGTTCCGGGGTGCGGGTGCCCCACAGCCTCCGGCGTTCCGGGGTGCGGGTGCCGCGGGTGCCCCCATATCCTCCCGCACCCACCGCGCCGCCGCCCCGCCGGGCCGGGGAAAACCCGCGACAGTGGTCACCGGGGCGGGCAGACTGGGCCCCCGATGGGCCACCGAGGCGGCGCGCGAAGAGGAGCACGATGACGGATCAGCCGGCTGACGCCACGTCAACACCCCCACCGACCTGGCCCACCACGCTGGACTCCGTGGCGGTGCACGCCGAGGGCGCCGTCTGCCGCCGGGTGGCGCACGGCACGCCGGCGGCCGATCCCGCCGGCCCGGGTCCGGTCCGGCTGCGTCTCACCGGCCTGCCGCCCACGCTGGAGCCGGGCTCGCTGCGCGCCGGCCTGCCGGGCGGCCCGGCCGGCTGGCGGGTCACCGAGGTCCGCCCGGCCGCCGAGGCGCGGCTGACCAGCCCGGAGCAGCTGCCCGAGCTGCACCGGCAGCTCGCCGAGGCCGCACAGGCCGAGGCCGCACTGCGGCTGCGGCAGCGACAGCTGGCGGCAAGGATCGCCCAGACCGTCGAGCTGCGGCCCGTCCCGCCCAAGCGCCACGCGGGCGACCCGCACCACCGGGTGCCCGCCGACGCGCTGCTCACCCTCGCCGACTTCCTCGAGGAGCGGCTCAGCACCCTGCACGCCGAAGCCGAGCAGGCGGGCGAGCGGCTGCGGCACGCCGTTCGCGAGCGCGAGCTGATCGCCACCCGGCTGGCCACCGCCTCCACCGCCGAGCCGGGCACGCCGGTCGGGACCAGCCTGCTCGCGCTGGTCACCCTGACCCCGGACGACCCCGAGCGGCCGCTGCCCACCGAGCCGATCACCGTCGAACTGGAGTACCGGGTCACCGGCGCCCGCTGGTTGCCGACCTACCAGCTGAGCCACCGTCAGGGCGCGGGCAGCGGCACCCTGACCCTGCGCGCGGCCGTCGCCCAGCACACCGGCGAGGACTGGACGGACGTCCGGCTCACCCTCTCCACGGCCGACCTGCAACGCCCGGCCGAGCCGCCCGAGCTGCGTTCGATCCGGATCGGCCGGCGCCAGCCGGCGCCCGCACCGTCGGGCTGGCGCGAGCCCCCGCGCGGGCTGGGCGAGCTGTTCGCCGACTACGACGGCGCCGGGCAGCCGCCCCGACCGGTCGCCGCTGCCGCCGCTGCCGCCTTCAGCCCCGACAGCGACGTCCTGCCGGGGGCCGCCGCACCCGCGCCGACGCCCGCCATGGCCCCGAGGCACCGGCGCGCCGCCGCCCCAGCCGCTGCCAGCTACGGCGCCGCGCCGTCCGCGGGCGCCCCCGCCCCCGGCGGCCCGCCGCCGATGCCCGCGTCCCCCGGCGCACCCCCGCCCCAGCAGGTCATGCGATCCCTGGGCGCCGCGCTGCCGCAGTCGCCCGCCTTCGCGCCCCAGCTCCCGCCCCCACCCCCGCCGCAACCCCCGCACCCCGGCGCCGAGTTGCTCGACTACGCCCACCTCACGCTGGCCGGCCCCGCCGACCCGCCCAGCCGGCGCGGCCGCCTGCACCCCGGCGCCCCGGCCTCCGCCGTGCCGCGCGGCGCCTTGCCCGGCGCGGTCCCACCGCCGCACGCCGTCTCGCCCCGCCGGTCGGCCGGCTCCTTCGACCAGCGCTTCGACGCCGAGTCCAGGGTCGACCTGCCCTCCGACGGTGCCTGGCACACCGTCGGCCTCGGCGAGCTGCCGGTGACCCTGCGCCCGGAGTACGTCTGCGTGCCCGCCGTCGAGCAGTCCGTCTACGCGACCCTGCTGCTCGGCAACGCCTCCGAGCGGGCCCTGCTCGCCGGGCCGCTGGAGGTGACGGTGGACGACGCGTTCCTGCTCGGCACCGCGCTGCCCACGCTCGCCCCCGGTGCCACCCGGCGCATCGGCCTGGGCGTGGCGGAGAGCGTGCGGGTGACCCGCAGGACCGAGACCCAGGAGTCCACCGCCGGGCTGCGCGGCTCCACCACGGTGGTGACCGAGCGGATCCAGCTGGAGCTGGCCAACCGGCTGGCCCACCCGGTCACGGTCGAGATCCGCGAGCGGATCCCGGTGACCGGCGATCGCGACATCAAGATCGAGGACCGTCCCGGCACACCGGCCTGGTCGGCACCGGACGCCTCGGACCGGCTCCATCCCCGGGGCACCCGGCTGTGGCGGGTCGAGCTCGCGCCGAACGGCCGGACCGAGCTGACCGGCGGCTACGAGATCCGCATCCCGGCCGGCAAGGCCCTGACCGGCGGCAACCGAAGGAGCTGAGCACCATGACGTCCACCACTCCCCTCCCGACTCCGCTACCAGTCATGGCCGTCACCTGCCTGGAGGACCGCGCCCACGTCGAGCGCACCGCCGCCCTCAGCCTCACGGCGGGCCCGCAGCGGCTGCGGCTGGGCCCGATCAGTCCGCTCGCCGTCGACCACACGCTGCGCACCGAGCTGGCCGCCGCCCAGGGCGCCGTCCAGGTGCTCGCCGCCCGGGTCACCCGGGACTGGACCCCGCGCTCGGCCGACCCGCCCGGCGCCGACGACTCGCCGCTACGGCACCGGCTGCACGAGCTGGAGACGGCGCTGCGCACCGGCGAGCAGCAGGTGCAGCGGCTGACCGCACGGCTGGCACTGCTCGACCAGCTGGCCGCCGACCTGCTGCGCGAGATCGGCGAGGGCACCGGTCTCGGCGAGGCCGAACCGGTCCGCTGGGCGCGCGAGCTGGACCGGGTGGCGGCCGAGCAGGACACCCACGCCGAGCGGCTACGGGCGCTGCGGGCGGAGCTGGCCGAGCTGACCCGGCAGCGGCACGCGGCGCTGGACGCGCTGACGGCCGCCGAGGCCGAGCCCCCGGAGCTCACCGCCCACCTCGACCTCACGGTGCTGGCCGAGCGGGCCGGCCCGGCCAACCTGACGGTCCGCCACCTGACGCCCTGCGCGCTCTGGCGCCCCGCCTACCGGGCGGTGTTCGCCGACGGCCGGCTGCGGCTGGAGTCGGACGCGATGGTCTGGCAGGCCACCGGCGAGGACTGGTCCGGCGTGCGGCTGACCCTGTCCACCGCCCGCTCGGCGCTGGCCGGCGATCCGCCACAACTGCACGAAGACCGGCTGACGCTGCGGGAGCTGAGCGGCGAGGAGCGGCGCACCGTCGAGGTGGAGCTGCGCGAGGAGGAGATCAGCACCCTCGGTCCCGACAGCGCACCGGGCGCCGGGCCTGGCGGGCAGACCGGCGAGCTGCCGGGCGTGGACGACGGCGGCGAGGTCAGGGTGCTCACCGCGGCCGACCCGGCCGACCTGCCGGGCGACGGCCGCGCGCACCGCGTCCCGCTGGCCGGCTTCACCGTGCCGGGCCAGGCCGAGCGGGTCGCCGCGCCCGAACTGTCGCCGCTGGTCAGCGAGGTGGTGACGTTCCGCAACCCGGCCGCGCACCCGCTGCTGGCCGGCCCGGTCGAGCTGGTGCGCGGCAGTGGCTTCGTCGGCCGGGGCGAGCTGCGCTTCACCGCCGCCGGTGCCGCCGCCGAACTGGCCTTCCCCGGCGCGGACGACATCCGGCTGATCCGGGAGTTCGAGGAGTCCCAGGGCACTTCCGGCCTGCCGGGACTGGGCCAGCGCACGGTGCTGACCCGCACCGTGCGGGTGCACGTCTCCCGGCTCTCCGCTCCGGGCGAGCAGGGCGCGCAAGGGCTCACCCTGCGCGAGCGGATCCCGGTCTCCGAGGTCTCGGCGGTCGAGGTCCGGCTGCGCAAGGAGGCCTGCGACCCGCCGCCGACCGAGGTGGACGCCGAGGGCGTGCTGCGCTGGGACCTGTCCCTGCCGCCGAGCGCCCGACGGACCGTCACCCTGGTCTACGAGGTGACGGCTTCGGCCAAGGTGGCGGGGCTGACCACCGGCTAGGGCCTCTCTTACGGATCTTGTCGGATCAGCGTGCGGCTCCCCCAGCCTTCGGCCGGGAGGTGCCCCCACGGCGCCCGGCTGGGCGGGCCGGCGGATCGTCCTCGTACTGGGTCGTACTTGGATGATTCGCCGGTGCGTCCAGGCGGGATGCCCGGCGTCGCGCGCCCGGCAAGATCCGTAAGAGAGGCCCTAGGTCGGCCGTACAGGCCCTGGCAACCCAGGACGTCGCAGCGGCCGCGGGGCCGGGCGTTCCGGTACAACTGAGCTATGATCCTGCACCTCGCTCCGCTGGACGACTGGCTCCGCGATCCCGGCCGCCCGTACAGCGCCACCTCGTTGCTGACGGACGGGTTCATCCACTGCTCGCCGGATGAGCCCACCACGCTGGCCATCGCGAACCTGTTCTTCGTCAGGGCGCCGGATCCGCTGATGGCCCTGCTGATCGACCCGGACGAGGTGGAGCCGATGGTCCGCTGGGAGGCGCCCAGCGGTGACCGGCCGCTCGGGGTGGCGCCGGAAGTGCTCTTCCCGCACATCTACGGGCGGCTGAACCGCAGCGCGGTGAAGGGCCTGGAGAAGCTGGAGCGCGGGTCCGACGGCCGCTGGGCGCGCATGATCCCCTGGAGCTGACCCGGCTGCCGGTCGGTCGTTACAGCCAGCCGCGCTCGCGAGCCGCCATGCCGGCCTGGAACCGGGTGCTGGCGCCCAACTCCCGCATCAGCGCCTGCAACCGCCGCTGGGTGGTACGGGCGCTCCAGCCCAGCGAGCGGGCGATCGACTCGTCGGTCAGGCCCGCCGCGAGCAGCCCGAGCAGCTTGCGCTGGTCGGCCTCGGGCTCGCGCGGGCCGGGTTCGGAGCCGATCGCGGCCTGCAGCGGCACCGCCCGGTCCCACTCGGCCTCGAAGAGCCCGTCCAGCGCCTGCAGCAGGGCGGACGGATGGATCACGTAGGCGGCGTCCAGCACGCTGTCGCCGACGCTGATCGGGATGATCGCCATCCGGTCGTCCGCCATGATCAACTTCATCGGGAGGGTGGTCCGCACCCGGGCCTCCTCCCCGTCCTGCACGCCGACCAGGATCTCGTTCTCCAGCCGCCCGGGCCAGGCCACCGCCTCCCGGTCGTAGATGGCCCGGAACCGCACGCCCTCCTTGAGCCGGCGGCTCTGCTGGGTGAGGTTGGCGGCCGGATCCCGCACGTACGGCGGGCAGTCGAAGGTGCGCACCTGCTGATGGCTGCTCTCCTGCAGGTGCTCGATCCGCTGGTTGATCGCCTCGCTGCCGGTCAGCACCTCGACCGAGCGGGCCGGGTCGGTGAACCGGGAGGCCTCGCGGAAGGTGTCCATCAACCGGTGCATCTCGGCCCGCGCGCTGCGCAGCTCGGCCTCGCGATGGCCGATCAGGGTGCCGATCGCGACGTCCGGCGCGACGGCCAGGTAGCGCTCGCGGTCGACCGGGGCGCGGGTGGCCATGCCCTGCTGGGCCAGTCGGCTGAGCGCCTTGCCGCTCTGCTGCCCGCTCAGGCCGCAGCGCTCGGCCAGTTCCGCGGCGGTGGACTGCGGGGCGGCCACCAGCGCGACGTAGATCTGGGCGTCGACATCGGACAGCCCGAGTGCGCTGAAAGCGTCAAACATGACGCCCCTCCCCCGTGTGGCGGTTTCACGCCAATTGGCGAGTGATTATCTCGTGGCCATCCTGCGCCACGGATGATCCCCCTGACAAGCCGACCCGTCAAGCCGGGACGGCACCGGCCGCGATCGCGGCACGGCGTCCGGACAGAACGCGGGGCCGCGCACCCGCTCGGTGCGTGGCCCCGCTGTTCGTCCTGTGTTCGGAATCGGCTGCGGCCTAGGTCCCGTCCGGTCGCGCGCCCGGCAAGATCGGCCGGACAGGACCTAGGGCCTGTACGGCGGATCTTTTCGGATGAGCCCGCGGCGTTGGGCGCCCGGCTGGGCGTGCGCCCGAGTCGTCCTCGTACTGGACGTACTTGGGCGATTCGGGCGTGCGTCCAGCCGGGATGCCCGGCGTCGCGGGCCCGGAAAGATCCGCCGTACAGGCCCTAGAGGCCGACCTCCCGCATCAGCTGCCCAACCTCGGGGTTGGTCAGCCGGCGCAGCCAGCCCGACTTCTGGTCGCCCAGCGCGATGGGGCCGAAGTGGGTGCGGACCAGCTTCTCCACCGGGAAGCCCGCCTCGGCGAGCATCCGGCGCACGATGTGCTTGCGGCCCTCGTGCAGGGTGACCTCGACCAGGTAGTTCTTGCCGACGTTGGAGACCACCTTGAAGCTGTCGGCACGGGCGAAACCGTCCTCCAGCTCGATGCCCTGGGCGAGCTGCTTGCCCAGGTCACGCGGGATCGGGCCCTGGATCGCGGCCAGGTAGGTCTTGGTGACGCCGTAGCGCGGGTGGGTCAGCCGGTGGGCCAGCTCGCCGTGGTTGGTGAGCAGGATGATGCCCTCGGTCTCGGTGTCCAGCCGGCCCACGTGGAACAGCCGGGTCTCCCGGTTGGTCACGTAGTCGCCCAGGCACTGGCGGCCGTCCGGGTCCTCCATGGTGGAGACCACGCCGGCCGGCTTGTTGAGCGCGAAGAACAGGTACGACTGGGTGGCGACGGTGAGGCCGTCCACCTTGATCTCGTCGCTCTCGGGGTCGACCCGCTTGCCCTGCTCGGTGACCCGCAGGCCGTTGACCTCGACCCGGCCCTGCTCGATCAGCTCCTCGCAGGCCCGCCGGCTGCCCATGCCGGCCCGGGCCAGCACCTTCTGCAGCCGCTCGCCCTCCTCGTTGCCGCCGGTGCCGGGACCCTCGTGGCGGCGCAGCACCGCGTCCTCGATCTTGGCCTGCAGCTCGCGCGAACGCTGCGGCTGGCGCCGCGGGTCGCCGGGAGCGCCCTGGCCCTCGCGGCGCGGGCGCGGCGCGGGGCCGGGACGGCGACCGCTGAAGCCGCCGCGGGCGGGGGTGGCGTTCGGGCCGCCGCCGTACTCGGGACGGTCGTAGCGGCGCTCCTCGGGGCGGGGCTCGCGACGCTCGTCGCGGTTGCCCCCGCTCCGGCTGCTGCCACTGCTCCAGCCACTGCCACTACCGCTACCGCCGCCGCTGCCACCTCGGCCGCCACCGCTGTAGCCGCCGCCGCTGCCACCTCGGCTGCCGCTGCCGCCACCGCTGTAGCCGCCGCTGCCACCTCGGCTGCCGCTGCCACCACCGCTGTAGCCGCCACCGCTGCCACTGCCCCGGCCGCTCCCGCCGCCGTAACCGCCGCTGCCGCCGCTCCTGGCGCCGCCGCTGCCACCTCGGCCGCCATCGCCGCTGCTGCCGCCCCGTCCGCCACCGCCACCGCTGTAGCCGCCGCGGCCACCGCCGCCGCCGCTGTTCCTACCGTTACCACTGCCACTGCTACGCATCAAATGTCCGTACGTCGATTCCATCGGGAAGTGCGGGTCGTGCCGGCCGACCTCACTGCACTTCCCCTGCGCTCACGGCGGCCACCGCGTCCGCGATCACCGTGCCTTCGAGGGACTCCGCTTCCACGTCGTCGACCTCGGGCAGGAAGGGCGCGAGCTCTGGCAGCTCATCCAGGCCGCGCAGCCCCATCCGTTCCAGGAAGTAGTTCGTCGTCCGATACAGGATCGCACCTGTTTCGGGCTCGGAGCCGGTCTCTTCCACCAGTCCTCGCTGTACCAGGGTACGCATCACGCCGTCACAGTTCACACCACGTACCGCTGATACCCGGGATCGGGACACCGGCTGGCGGTAGGCGACCACCGCGAGCGTCTCCAGTGCGGCCTGGGTGAGCCGGGCCTGCTGACCGTCCAGCACGTACCGGTCCACCACGGACGCGCAGGCCGCCGCGCTGTAGAACCGCCAGCCGCCGGCCACCAGCCGCAGCTCGAAACCGCGTCCCTGCGACGCGTACTCGGCCGCCAACTCCCTTAGTGCCGCCGCCACCTCGGGCCTCGGCCGGTCCATGACCTGGGCCAGCCGCGGCTCGGCCAACGGCTCGTCGGCCACCATCAGCACGGCCTCCAGGCCCGCCTTGAGCTCGACCTCGGGCGCAGCTGCCGGCTCGTCGCCGGTGTGGCCGTCGTCCGTGTCGGCCGCCACATCGACGGCCACCGGATCCGCCGGGACCGCCTGCGGCGGCAGCACAGGCGCGGCAGCCTCGGCGGGACCGGCAGGCTCGGCGGGCTCGGCGTCGACCACCGCGGCGCCGTCCTCCCAGGGGTAGGCCGGCTCCAGCCACTCGTCCTCGCGGGCCTGGCCCGGCACGCCCAGCGCGCGGCGGGCCGGCCGCGCATCGCCGGCGCTCAGCGGCCCGGACCCCTCAGCGGTCCCGCTCATCCTCGACTCCCTCTCCTCGACCAGGTCCCCCGTCCGCCTCGGCCGCGGGCTGCGGCCCGCCGTCGAACTCGTCGGTCACCTCGATCGCCGCCCGCTCCGGATCGGCCACCCAACGGACCGTCAGCTCCCCGAGCGCCTCCGGCTGCTCGAAGGCCAGCGCCCGCTCCCGGTAGAGCTCCAGCAGCGCCAGGAACCGCGCCACCACCACCAGCGTCTCCCCGGCGTCCGCGACCAGGTCGCCGAACGACGCCTCGCCGTGCTCGGTGAGGTAGGCCGCCATCAACGCGGCCTGCTCGCGCACGCTGACCGGCGGGGTGTGGATGTGGTCGACGTAGACCACCGGCTTCGGCTTGGGCGTCATCGCCTTCGCGGCCAGCTGCGCGAAGCGCTCGAGGCCGACGTGGATCACCACCTCGGGCAGCAGCTCGGCGTGCTGCGGCTCCAGGCCGACCGTGCGCGGCCGGCGGCGCTGCTCCGCCGCCCAACGCTGCTCGAAGACGGCCGCCACCCGCTTGTAGGCCCGGTACTGCAGCAGCCGGGCGAAGAGCAGGTCGCGGGCCTCCAGCAGGGCGAGGTCCTCCTCGTCCTCGATCTCGGCGGCGGGCAGCAGCCGGGCCGCCTTGAGATCGAGCAGGGTGGCCGCGACCACCAGGAACTCGGTGGTCGCGTCCAGGTCCCAGTCCGGGCCCATGGCCCGCAGGTAGGCCATGAACTCGTCGGTGACCCGGGCGAGGGCGACCTCGGTGACGTCCAGCTTGTGCTTGGCGATCAGGCCGAGCAGCAGGTCGAACGGGCCCTCGAAGTTGACCAGCCGCACCTGGAAGGCGCCGCGCGCGACGTCAGCGGCGGCAGGTTCCGGGGCGGGTTCCGGGGCGGTGACGGGGTCCGGGGAGGTGCTGGCCATGGCGGTCCATCTTCACACGCGGAACCCGCTTATCGGCCGCGCAACCGCCGGACCAGGATGCTGGCGTCACCCCGCTGCTCCAGATCGGCCAGGACGACCGCGATGGCCTCCCGCACCACCCGGCCGCGGTCCACCGCGAGGCCGTGCTCGCCACGCAGGACCAGGCGCGCGTGCTCCAGGTCCATCAGCTCCTCGGCGGAGACGTACACGGTGATCTTCTCGTCGTGCCGTTCGCGCCCGCTGGGACGCCGGGGTGCGCGCCCGCGCGGGCGGCGCCGCCCTGCGCTGTCCGCGCCCTGCTCCTCGCCCTGGCCCGGCGCGGCGGGCGGCCCGGTACGGGCCGGCACCACGGTGCCGGTCGGCGCGGCACCCTGCGGGGCCCGCTCGACCCGCGGCCGGGCGACGGCCGGGCCGGCCCCGCCGGGACCACCCGAGGGAGCGTCAGCCGAGGCCGCGTCAGGCTGCTGCGCACCGCCGCCACCCTCCGCCGGTTCGACGGCGGAGCGGCTGGCCAGGGAGGGCGACAGCGCCATCCCCCCGGTGGTGCGGAACAGCTCGTCGGCCCCCGGGAGGCTCACTCGACGGGGCGGCACCGGTCGAGCACCTCCCTGGCCAGCTGGCGGTAGGCGGCGGCGCCGACCGAGTTGGTCGCGTACGTGGTGATCGGCTCGCCGGCCACGGTGGTCTCGGGGAATCTGACGGTGCGTCCGATCACGGTGTGGAAGACGTGGTCACCGAAGGCCTCGACCACCCGGGCCAGCACCTCGCGGCTGTGCACGGTGCGCGAGTCGTACATGGTGGCCAGGATGCCGTCCAGGCGCAGCTCGGGGTTGAGCCGCTCGCAGACCTTCTCGATCGTCTCGGTGAGCAGCGCCACACCGCGCAGCGCGAAGAACTCGCACTCCAGCGGCACGATGACGCTGTGCGCTGCGGTGAGCGCGTTGACCGTCAGCAGGCCGAGCGAGGGCTGGCAGTCGATGATCACGTAGTCGTAGTCCGGCAGCAGCGGGCGCAGCGCACGGGCCAGCGCCGACTCCCGGGCCACCTCGCTGACCAGCTGCACCTCGGCGGCCGACAGGTCGATGTTGGAGGGCAGCAGGTCCATGCCGGGGATGGCGGTCTTCAGCAGCACCTCGTCCGCCGTCAGGCCCCGCTCCATGAGCAGGTTGTAGACCGTGACGTCGAGCTCCATCGGGTTGACCCCCAGGCCCACCGAGAGCGCGCCCTGCGGGTCGAAGTCGACCAGCAGCACCCGGCGGCCGTACTCGGCCAGCGCGGCGCCCAGGTTGATGGTCGAGGTGGTCTTGCCGACCCCGCCCTTCTGGTTGCACATCGCGATGATCTGCGCGGGGCCGTGCTTGGCCAGCGGCGCGGGGATCGGGAAGTACGGCAGCGGACGGCCGGTGGGGCCGATCCGCTCGCGGCGCTGGCGGGCCGCGTCGGGGGCCAGCGTGGCGGCGTACTCCGGGTCCGGCTCGTACTCGGCGTCCGGGTCGTCGTAGGAACCGTAGGCGAACTCGGCATAGCCGAGGCCCTGTCCGGGCAGATCGGCCTCGTAGATCGCGGTCTGGGTGGCTGCCTGGCTCGCGGCCTGCCGGGCCTCGAAGGTGCGCACGGCGACCGTGCCGATCTCACTGGCTCCGACAGTGGAATGTGCGGCCCCGGTGTCGTCGGTCGGCTGTCCGGAGACACGCTCCGCCAGTCCTGGCTGACCACCCCCGGGAGCAAATGTCGACTCATTCACAAGTCGTCTTACCTCCTTGGGCATCCAGGGCATTATGTCGATTCGTCAGCCTGACACCATGCCGACGGTTTGCGACTCTAGGCCGTTTCGGGCGTTCGCAGCAACACAATCCACGGTAGTGGGCCCGATGTGTCGGCTACCCGACCGGGTTCTGTCAAGGGGCGGGTGACCCGACCCTCAGCGCGTTGACGGCGCATCGAGGCACGTCGAAGCCCCCGGTCGGCTACCGCCGGCCAGGGGCCATCGACACTGGTCGCGCGCCTGTCGCGCGCTTCTGGCGGAGCGTCAGGCGAGCACGCTGTCCAGGGAGATGGAGGGCAGACCGAACGCCTCGGCGACGGCGCCGTAGGTGATCTGACCCTCGTGCACATTCAGGCCCTTGGCCAGCGCGGCGTCACGCTTCAGCGCCTCCTTCCAACCACGGTTGGCCAGCTCGACGACGTACGGCAGCGTCGCGTTGGTCAGCGCGTAGGTGGAGGTGTTCGGGACGGCGCCCGGCATGTTGGCCACGCAGTAGAAGACCGAGTTGTGGACCGGGAAGGTCGGCTCGGCGTGCGTGGTGGGACGCGAGTCCTCGAAGCAACCGCCCTGGTCGATGGCGATGTCGACCAGCACGGAACCCGGCTTCATCCGGGAGACCAGCTCGTTGGTGATCAGCTTGGGGGCCTTGGCACCCGGGATCAGCACGGCGCCGATCACCAGGTCGGCCTCCAGCACGGCCTTCTCCAGCTCGAAGCTGTTGGACATGATGGCCTTGATCTTGGTGCCGAAGATCCGGTCGGCCTCGCGCAGCTTGTTGATGTCGCGGTCCAGCAGGGTCACCTCGTAGCCCATGCCGATCGCGATGGTGGCCGCGTGCCAGCCGGAGACGCCACCGCCGACGACGACGGCCTTGGCCGGGTGGGTGCCGGGCACGCCACCGGGCAGCACGCCGCGGCCGCCGGCCGGGCGCATCAGGTGGTAGGAGCCGACCTGCGGGGCCAGCCGGCCCGCGACCTCGGACATCGGGGCGAGCAGCGGCAGCGCGCCGTTGGCCAGCTGCACGGTCTCGTAGGCGATCGCGGTGGTGCCGGAGGCGACCAGCGCGTCGGTGCCGGCCTTGTCGGCCGCCAGGTGCAGGTAGGTGAAGAGGGTCTGGCCCTTGCGCAGCCGGTGGTACTCGGAGGCGATCGGCTCCTTGACCTTCAGCAGCAGGTCGGCGGTGGCCCACACCTCGTCGGCGGTGGGGAGGATGGTGGCGCCGGCGGCCACGTACTCCTCGTTCGGGATGGAGGAGCCGACACCGGCGCCGTCCTCGATGAAGACCTCGTGTCCGTTGCGGACCAGCTCATGCACGCCGGCGGGCGTGATGGCCACGCGGTACTCGTGGTTCTTGACCTCGCGGGGGATGCCGACCTTGGTCACGGTTAAACACGTCCCTCTTGCCATGGGAGTCCCAACCGGGGGAAGACCGGCGGGTGCCCGCACAGACAGGCCTCCGGCAGAGCCGGGGCACGCTGCACTGCGCGACTAAGTCGAGTGTAATGAAGCCCAGCGAATCCGCCAGCCTTCCAAAGTGACTAAATAAGCGAGAGACATTGGCAGATTCGTAGGCTTGCCTTGGATCCTTCCTGGCAAACCCCCGTGTTCCGGACAAACTTCCCATCCCAGCCGAGGGCTACCGCAAGACCACCGGTCGGACATCCGGCGTTCACCACCGCGGGCCCACCCGGCACCGCTCACCCGTTCCCCCGTTCACCCCTCACCGTCGCTCACCCGTTCGCGACGAGCCGCTCCAACGCCGTCGCCACCGCCGCCGCGCCCCGCTCGTCGCCGAGCCGGCGCAGCAGCGCGAGCGCCGCCCGGTACTCGCGCTCCGCCTCCGCGAAGCGCCGCTGGGCGGCATGCGCCTCGCCGATCCGGGCCAGCAGCCGGGCCTGGGCCGCGGGCTCGTCCAGGCCCCGGCGCAGCGCCAGCGCGCGGCCGTAGCTGTCGGCGGCGCGCACCGCGTCCCCGAGCGCCCGGTGGCACTGCGCCACGCCCTCCAGCGCCCGGGCGGCGACCGCCTCGTCCAGCGGATCGCGGCTGTGCACGTGCGCGGCCCGGTAGTGCTCGGCCGCGGCCCGCCACTGGCCGGCCCCGGCCCGCAGTTCGGCCAGGTTGAGCAGCGCGGCGGCGGCCCGCCGGGGCGTGCCCTGCCGCTCGGCGCAGGTCAGCACCAGCCGGTGCAGCCGGTACGCGTCGGCGGGCGCCAGCGGGCCGGCCGCCGGCAGCGTCCGCAACAGCGCGCCGACCAGCCGGACGGCCGAACCGTCCAGGTCCCCCTGGGCGACCGCCTGCTCGCCCGCGGCGAGCAGCAGCTCGCGCTCGCCGAGCAGCCAGCCACGGGCGTGCGCGGCGGTGCGCAGCCGCAGCGGCCCGGGCAGCGGGTCGGGCGCCGAGCGGGTGGGTTCGAGCAGCGCGCGGGCCGAGTCGACCAGCCGGACCAGCCGCTCCAGCAGCCGGGCCCGGGCCAGTTGGACCTCGGCGGGCCGGTCCAGCCGCTCGCGCAGCGCGACCAGCTCGCCGAAGAAGCGGCCCGGCACCTGGTAGCGCGGCGTGCCGTCGGCGCTCGCCCCGTGCTCCTCCAGCAGTTCCCCCTCGGCCAGCGCACGCAGCCCGGCGGCGGCCTCGGGCGCCGGGCAGCCCGCCAGCGCCGAGGCGGTGCGCGGGTCGGCCCAGCCGCCCGGGGCCAGCGTGAGCGTCCGCAGCAGCCGCGCCTGGGCCACCGGCAGCGCCCGGTAACGCAGCGCGAAGGCGGCCGACAGCACCTCGCCGCCGGCCTCGCGCAGCGCGTCGGCCGCGGCCGGGACGGCGGCCTTGGGATGGGCACGCAGCCAGTGCGCCATCAGCCGCAGCGGAGCCGGCCGCCCCGCGCAGGCCTCGGCGAGCGCGGCCGCGCCGACCGGGTCGCAGCTGATCCGGGTGCCGCCGACCAGAGCGGTGAGCAGTTCGACGGCGGCGGCCTCGTCCAGTCCGCGCAGGATCACCGGGTCGACCCGGAACCGGTCGGCCAGCGCGGTGAGCGGCCCGGTGGTGGCGGCCAGCACCAGGCAGCGCGGCTCGTCCGGCAGCAGCGGCCGCAACTGGGCGGCGTCCGCGACGTCGTCGAGCAGCAGCAGGGTGGCCCGCCCGGCCAGCGCCTCGCGCAGCCGCGCGCAGGCCGGGTCCGCCTCCTCGTCCGCCATCGGGGGCAGCGTGTCGCAGGGCACCCCGAGGGCCGCCAGCAGCCGCCGGGCGACGGCACCGGGCGGCTGCGCCGTCCCGTCCGGGGCGCTCAGCCGCTCGGTGAGCACCTGGTACTCACCGGCCAGCGAACGGGCGAACCGCCGCGCCAGCACGGTGCGGCCGGAGCCGGGGCGGCCGGTGACCACCAGCACCCGGCAGCCGTCACCGGGCGGCCGCCGGACCTCGGCGCGCAGCGCGGCCAGCTCGGCGGCCCGCCCGGCGAAGTGCTCCGGGCCGGGTGGCAGGCCCGCCACCGGCCCGTCGGGGGCCGGGCGTGCGTCCATCGTCGCCGTCTTCCTCGCCACCTGCGCCACTCCCGACCCGGTCGCCCAGCTTCCCGTCAGCGAAGCGTAGTTCGCCAAGGGCGCCCGGCCGAGGGGACATCGGTATGACCAAGTGGCAAATCACCCTGATGGTCGCCCACTCTGTTCAGTCGCCGGCTCGAGCTGGGCGATTGGGGCGGCCCTGCGCGTTCGTCGGCTACGCCGTGAACGGACGGGCCGGCCAGGGCGCGTCGGCCGGGCGCAGCGCCGCGAGACCGGGACCGGTCAGGGCGGCGTGCAGCGCGAGGGTGCCGGTGATCAGCGTCGGGTTGTGCAGCTCGCCCGCCAGCACCAGCTCGACCAGCCGCGCCAGCGGCACCCGGGCGGTCTGGATCTCCAGCTCCTCGCCGTCCGCCGCGTACTTCTCGCCCTCGGCCTCGGCAAGGTCAGTGGCCAGGAAGAGCCGCAGCGCCTCGTCGGTGCCGCCGGGCGAGGTGTAGAAGTCGACCAGCACCCGCCAGCTCTCCGCCTTGCAGTACGCCTCCTCGTACAGCTCCCGCTGCGCGGCGTGCAGCGGGTTCTCGCCCGGCACGTCGAGCAGGCCGGCCGGCAGCTCCCACAGGCGCTGGCGCACCGGGTGCCGGTACTGGCGCACCAGCAGCACCCGCTGCCGCTCGTCCAGCGCGAGCACGCCCACCGAGCCCGGGTGGGTCTGGTAGTCGCGCCGCGCGTAGCCGCCGTCCGGCATCAGCACCTCGTCGGTGCGCACGCCGGTGACCCGCCCCTGGAAGGGCGTCACGCTGGAGCGGACCTCCCACTGCTCCGCCTCGTCGCGGATCTGCTCCGTCTGCTGCTGCTCGGCCATCAGCGATCTCCCCTTTTCGTCAGTACGACACAATCTAACGCCGAACGGCGGCCCCGCGATTTCCGCAGGGCCGCCGTCGGGCGAACTTCAGTGGCGCTCCGGCTCTACTCGCCGCCGGTCTTGATCTTGATCGCCGCCGCCACCAGGCCCGCGAAGAGCGGGTGCGGGCGGGTCGGGCGGGACTTCAGCTCCGGGTGCGCCTGGGTGGCCACCAGGTAGGGGTGCACCTCGCGCGGGTACTCGACGTACTCCACCAGGTCGCCCTTGGGCGACAGCCCCGAGAAGACCAGGCCGGTCTTCTCCAGGTCGGCGCGGTAGGCGTTGTTGACCTCGTAGCGGTGGCGGTGGCGCTCCTCGACGTACTGCTCACCGCCGTAGACCTCGCGGACGATCGAGCCCTCGGCCAGCTTGGCCGGGTAGAGGCCCAGGCGCATGGTGCCACCCAGGTCGCCCTGGCCGCCGACGATCGCCAGCTGCTCGGCCATGGTGGAGATCACCGGGTGCCGGCCGGCCGGCTCGAACTCGGTGGAGTTGGCCTCGGGCAGGTTGGCCAGGTTGCGGGCAGCCTCGATCACCACGCACTGCAGGCCCAGGCAGAGGCCGAGCAGCGGGATCTTGTTCTCCCGGGCGTAGGTGATCGCGGCGACCTTGCCGGTGACGCCGCGGTCGCCGAAGCCGCCGGGGATGCAGACCGCGTCCACGTCGCCGAGCTGCTCACGGGCACCCTCGGGCGTCTCGCAGTCGTCCGAGGTGACCCACTTGATCTCGACCCGCGCGTTGTTGGCGAAACCGCCGGCCCGCAGCGCCTCGGTGACCGAGAGGTAGGCGTCGGGCAGGTCGATGTACTTGCCGACCAGCGCGACCTTGACGATGTGCTGCGGCTCGTGGACCCGGCGCAGCAGGTCGTCCCAGACCGTCCAGTCCACGTCGCGGAAGGCCAGGTCGAGGCGGCGCACCACGTAGGCGTCCAGGCCCTCGCTGTGCAGCACCTTGGGGATGTCGTAGATCGACTTGGCGTCGATGGCCGCGACCACGGCCTCCTCGTCCACGTCGCACATCAGCGAGATCTTGCGCTTGATCGCCTGCGGGACCTCGCGGTCGGCGCGCAGCACGATGGCGTCCGGCTGGATGCCGATGTTGCGCAGCGCGGCCACCGAGTGCTGGGTGGGCTTGGTCTTCAGCTCGCCGGACGGGCCGATGTAGGGCAGCAGCGAGACGTGCACGAAGAAGACGTTCTCCCGGCCGACCTCGTGGCGCACCTGGCGGACGGCCTCCAGGAACGGCAGCGACTCGATGTCGCCGACGGTTCCGCCGACCTCGGTGATCACCACGTCCACGTCCTCGGTCGCCATCCGGCGGATCCGGGACTTGATCTCGTTGGTGATGTGCGGGATCACCTGGACGGTGTCGCCCAGGTACTCGCCGCGGCGCTCCTTGGCGATCACCGTCGAGTACACCTGGCCGGTGGTGACGTTGGCCGAGCCGTGCAGGTTGGTGTCCAGGAACCGCTCGTAGTGGCCGATGTCCAGGTCCGTCTCGGCGCCGTCGTCGGTCACGAAGACCTCGCCGTGCTGGAACGGGTTCATGGTGCCCGGGTCCACGTTGAGGTACGGGTCGAGCTTCTGCATCGTCACCCGCAGGCCGCGGGCCTTGAGCAGGGCACCGAGGCTCGAGGCGGTGAGCCCCTTGCCGAGTGAAGAGGCGACACCCCCGGTGACGAAGAGGTGCTTGGTCGTCACGGCGCGGCTGTTCGCCGCCTTGCCGGAATGGGGCTGTGCCAAGAGGGGGCTCCCGTGGGTCGCTGTCGAAGATGACGCCGGTGGAGTGCGGTCGCTGGAGGTGACGACGCGTCAGGATTCGGTGGTCGTCAGCCAGCGGGGCCGGGGCGGTTTATCCACCAGTCCACGGGATACCAGGGTATCAGCGAGCTGGGTGGCACGCGGTCGCAAGCCCCGCCGCTGACCCGCTCGGGTGATCGCCGGGCCGGCTCCCCCACCAAGGTGATCAGGTGGCATGACCCGGATTGATCAGCGCCTGACCCCCCTGTTCAACTGCCCCCCATCACCCAGGCGGGCCACTTTCACGCGTGGAGCCTGAGCAGACGGCGGTACCTGATCGTTTCCGGGTGCCCAGCCCCCTCTCGGCGTCGTATCCTGCACGGACGCATCGCTGACAGCAGAGCAAGCGAGGACGAGGGGTCCGGACGATACCTCTCCGTCCCCGATGCGCGACCGGACTCCCCCGCTCCACCAGTTCACTCCAGAGCCAGTGCCAGGAACCCGCATCCGTGGTTCCGTGCGGGCCGTGTTCGGCCACCGCCACCAGCGGGTCGAGGCGGCGCCCGGTTCTTGGCACCGCGTCACCCCCGGCCCCGCAGCATCCGCTCTCGCCCCCCCTGTCGGTGACCGCCGAGCACTACCGCGAACTGGAGATGCACGTGGCCGGCCGTATCGAGGACTACGCACTTATCGGGGACATGCAGACCGCCGCCCTGGTCAGCAGAGATGGCGCGGTGGACTGGCTCTGCCTGCCCCGATTCGACTCCCCCGCCGTCTTCGCCGGCCTGTTGGGCACCGATGAACACGGCTTCTGGCGGATCGGCCCCGCGGAGGCCGAGCCGGCCGCGCCGGCCGACCCGCACGGCCGGCAGGGCCAGCGGGCGCCGCTGTCCACCGCTCCGGCGCCGCGCGCCCCGTTCACCGATACGGGTGATCTGAAGGAGGTGCCGAGCAGCGCGGCCGCGCCCGCGGTGCCCGCCGATCGGCGCAGTTACCGGGGCGACTCGCTGATTCTGGAGCAGGAGTGGGACACCCCGCGCGGCAGCGTGCGGGTGATCGACTTCATGCCGCCGCGGCACCTGAGCGAGCAGGAGCCGGTGCCGCAGATGATCCGCATCGTGGAGGGCCTGACCGGCCAGGTGCGGATGCGCTCGGCGCTTCGGATGCGGTTCAGCTACGGCAAGATCGTCCCCTGGGTCCACCGGGTCGAGCAGGCCGGCGGCGGCCACCGCACGGTCGCCGTGGCCGGGCCCGACTCGGTCTGGCTGGACGGCGAGGCCGAGACCTACGGACGGGACCTGACCACCTACGCCGACTTCACCATCGAGGCCGGCGAGCGGGTGACCTTCGCGCTCACCTGGCAGCGCTCCCACCTGGCCCCGCCGGACATCCCCGACCCCGAGGGCTCGCTGGAGCTGACCGAGGAGTTCTGGGTGGACTGGGTCGCCCAGTGCACCTACCAGGGCCCCTACCGGGACGCCGTGGTCCGCTCGCTGATCACCCTCAAGGCGCTCACCTACGCCCCCACCGGCGGCATCGTCGCGGCCCCCACCACCTCGCTGCCCGAGGACATCGGTGGCGAGCGCAACTGGGACTACCGCTACACCTGGCTGCGGGACGCCGCGATCACCCTCTCCTCGCTGCTGCGCACCGGCTACCGCGAGGAGGCCAGGGCCTGGCGCGAGTGGCTGCTGCGGGCGGTGGCCGGCGACCCGGAGAACCTGCAGATCATGTACACCATCACCGGACGGCGCGAGCTGAACGAGAGTCACCTGGACTGGCTGCCCGGCTACGAGGGTTCGGCACCGGTGCGGATCGGCAACGGCGCGGCCGGCCAGCTCCAGCTGGACGTCTACGGCGAGGTGGTCGAGGCGCTCTACCTGGCCCAGATGACCGGCCTGTCCCGCAACGACCACGCCCACCTGCTCCAGCTGCGCCTGATCAGCTACCTGGAGGAGCACTGGAAGGCCCCCGACGAGGGCATCTGGGAGGTGCGCGGGCCGCGCCGGCACTTCGTCCACTCCAAGGTGATGGCCTGGGTGGCGGTCGACCGCACCATCAAGCTGATCGAGCAGACCCCGGCCGAGGGCCCGCTGGACCGCTGGCGGGCGCTGCGCGACGAGATCCACGCGGACGTCTGCGAGAAGGGCTACGACCCCGAGCGCAACACCTTCACCCAGTACTACGGCGGCAGCGAGCTGGACGCCTCGCTGCTGCTGATCCCGCAGGTCGGCTTCCTGCCCCCCGACGACAAGCGGGTGATCGGCACCATCGAGGCGATCCAGCGCGAACTGTCCACCGAGGACGGGTTCGTGCTGCGCTACCCGACCCACGACGAGAGTGGCGCGAATGTCGACGGCCTGTCCGGACACGAAGGCGCGTTCCTGGCCTGCTCGTTCTGGCTGGCCGACGACCTGGCGATGATCGGGCGGGTGGCCGAGGCGCGCGAGCTGTTCGAGAAGCTGCTCGCGCTGCGCAACGACGTCGGGCTGCTCGCCGAGGAGTGGGACCCGCGGCTCAAGCGCCAGGTCGGCAACTTCCCGCAGGCCTTCAGCCACGTGCCGCTGATCGACACCGCGCTGCGGCTGACCGCCTGCGGCGCCGCCTACCTGGCCCCGCAGCCCCCGGCCACCGAGCAGGCCAGCCGGCCGGGACGCCAGCCCGTCCGGTCCTGAGCCGAGCCCGGCCACAGCGACGGCGCCGCTGACGACGAAGAGTCAGCGGCGCTGGACCAGCTCGTCGTAGGTGCTGAGCACCTGTGCAACGGTGGCGGCCTCGTCCGGCCAGGTCTCGGCCTGGACGGGGCCCGCCTTGGCGAGCGCCGCCCGGCGCTCGGGGTCGGCCAGCAGTGCGCGCACCGCCGCCGCCAGCGCCGCCGGATCGCCGCCGGGGACCAGCACGGCGGCGTCGCCGACCAGCTCGGGGATCCCGCCGACCGCGGTCGCCACCAGCGGCACGCCGGCCCGCAGCGCCTCCTGGGCGACCAGCGAGCGGGCCTCCCAGCGGCTGGGGATCACCACCAGGTCGGTGGCGGCCAGCAGCTCCGGCACGTCGGTACGGTGGCCCAGCAGCCGCACCGGCAGCCGCTCGGCGGCCACCCGCTCGGCCAGCTCCAGCTGCTGCGGACCGTCACCGGCCACCAGCACCAGCGCGTCGCCGAACTCCCGTGCGGCGTCCAGCAGCTGGGCGTAGCCCTTGTGCGGCACCAGCCGGCCCACCGCCAGCACCAGCGGACGGTCCAGCTCGTCGGGGCCGAGCAGCGCGGCCCGGGCCGCCGCCCGGTCCAGCTCGGCCGGCGGGCGCGGCGGCGCGGCCACCGGGCCGAGCCGCGCGTCGGTGGCGCCCAGCTCGCGGGCCCGCGCCACCAGGTCCGAGGAGGCGCCGAGCACCAGGTCGGCGGAGCGGGCCACCCGACGCTCCATCAGCCGCTGCAACCGGCGCTCCAGGCCGGTGGCCAGCAGGGCGTGATGGGAGGTCACCACCAGCGGCGTCTCGGGTCGCAGCCCCGGCAGCCGGCCCGCGGTGCGCAGCGCCAGGTCGGCGAGCAGGCCGGCCCGCAGGCCGTGCGCGTGCACCAGGTCGGCGCCGGTGAAGGCGCGGCGCAGTTCCCCGATCGCGGCGGCGTCACTGCGGGCCCCCGACGTCGGGGTGATCTCCACCGGGTGGAAGACCGCGCCGCTGCGGGCGAACCCGAAGCGCGCGTCGGACTCGGCGGGTGCGCAGAGCGTCACCTTGACGCCGTGCGCGGTCAAGCCCTGGGCCAGCGAGCGCACATGGGCGCCGATCCCGCCGCTGCCGGCGGACAGCACCAGCACCACGTGCAGCTGGCCCGGGTCCGGGGAATGGTCCACGTCGTATCGCTCTCACCTAGAAAAACCAAGGTCCTTCGCCACCATGCCAGGTCGCCGGGGCTCTTGGACAGTCGGCGCCACGGCGAGGCTCAGGCCTGCCTGGGTCCGCGCGCGGCGGCGAGCAGTTCCTCGGCGTGCGCCCGGCCCAGTTCGGAGTCCTCCAGACCGGCCAGCATCCGGGACAGTTCGCGTACCCGCTCCTCGTCACTGAGAGTCTTGACGCCACTGCGGGTGACCGTGCCGTCGTTGGTCTTCTCGACCACCAGGTGCCGGTCCGCGAAGGCGGCGACCTGCGGCAGGTGGGTGACCACCACGACCTGCGCGGTGCGGGCCAGCTTGGCCAGCCGCCGGCCGATCTCGACGGCCGCCTTGCCGCCGACGCCCGCGTCCACCTCGTCGAAGAGGTAGGTGGGCACCGGGTCGGAGGCGGCGAAGACCACCTCGACGGCGAGCATCACCCGGGAGAGTTCACCGCCGGAGGCACCCTTGGCGATCGGGCGCGGGGCGGCACCCGGGTGCGGGGCGAGCAGCACCTCGACCTCGTCCACACCGTGCGAGCCGTAGCCGACGGTGCGGCCGTCCAGTTCCAGGCCCTGCGGGTCGTCGATCCAGGTCAGGTCGAAGGTGACCTTGGCGTGCGGCATGGCGAGCTCGGTCAGCTCGGCCGAGACCGCCTGCGCGAACCGGCCGGCGGCGGCCTGCCGGGCGGCGGAGACCTCGGCGGCCAGCGCGGCCAACTCGCCGCGCAGCTCGGCCTCCTCGGCGGCCAGCTCCTCGATCCGGTCGTCGTCGCCGTCCAGCTCGGCCAGCCGCAGCGCGCCCTGTTCGGCCCAGGCGACCACCTCGGCCGTGCCGCCCTCGGCGCTGCCGTACTTGCGCAGCAGCACGGCCAGCACCGCGCGGCGCTCCTCGACGGCCGCCAGCCGCACCGGGTCGGCGTCCAGGTCGTCGGCGTACATCGCGAGGTCGCCGGCCACGTCGGCGAACAGGTAGCCGACCTCGGCGAGGCGGTCGGCGAGGGTGGCCAGGCGCTCGTCGTGGCCGCGCACGCCGTCCAGCGCACGCCGCGCCTGGCTGAGCAGGGTGCCGGCGTCCAGCGTGTCGGGGTCGGCCGGGTCACCGGCCAGCGCCGCGTGCGCGAGCGCGGCGGCCGAGGAGAGCGCGTCGGCGTGGCCCAGCCGCTCGGCCTCGGCGGCCAGCTCGGTCTCCTCGCCGGCCACCGGCTCGGCGGCGGCCACCTCCTCCAGGCCGAAGCGCAGCAGGTCCGCCTCCTGGGCCCGTTCCCGGGCCCGGGTGGTCAGTTCGGCGAGCGTGTCGGCGACCTCGCGCAGCCGTCGGTAGCAGGCCCGGTAGCGGGCCAGCGGCTCGGCCAGCGCCTCGCCGGCGTAGCGGTCCAGCGCGCCGCGCTGGCGGGCCGGGCGCAGCAGGCGCTGCTGGTCGCTCTGGCCGTGCACCGCGATCAGGTCCTCGCCCAGCTCGGCGAGCAGCCCCACCGGCACCGAGCGGCCACCGACGTGCGCACGCGAACGGCCCTCGGCCGAGACCGTGCGGCTGATCAGCAGCGCGCCGTCGTCCAGTTCGGCGCCGGCCTCCAGCGCGCGGGCCGCCGCCGCGGAGCCGGCCGGCAGGTCGAGGCGGCCCTCCACCACGGCCCGCTCCGCACCCCCGCGGACCAGCGCGGGATCGGCCCGCCCGCCCAGCAGCAGACCGAGGCTGGTCACCACCATGGTCTTGCCCGCGCCGGTCTCACCGGTCACGACGGTGAAGCCGGGTGCCAGCTCCACCACCGCGTCGTCGATGACACCAAGATCCCGTATCCGCATCTCGTCCAACACGGAGACGACCTTACGAGACCCCGGCCCCGGCGCGCGACGAGCCCGGGCCCCACGGCCCGAAGTTCATTCCTTCCGGGCCTCTCGCTCGGGAACGGTGCAGTGGCGCAGGAAGAACTGTGTCAGCGGGCCGATCGCCAGTGCGTAGGCGACCGTCCCCACCCCCGCCCGGCCGCCGAGCAGCACGCCGACCAGCAGCACCGTCAGCTCCAGGCCGGTGCGCAGCAGGCGCACCGATCGGCCCGTGCGCTGGTGCAGGCCGGTCATCAGTCCGTCGCGCGGGCCCGGGCCGAGCCGGGCGCCGATGTAGAGGCCGGTGGCCAGCCCGTTGAGCACGATCCCGGCGGCCAGCAGCGCGATCTGCGGCAACAGGCCGTGCGGGGCCGGCAGCAGCGCGTCGCTGCCGTCCATCGCGACGCCGAGCACCAGCACGTTGCCGATGGTGCCCAGGCCGGGGCGCTGGCGCAGGGGAATCCAGAGCAGCAGCACGGCCAGCCCGGTCAGGTTGACCACGGTCCCGATGCTCAGCCCGAGCCGGGCGGCCACTCCCTGGTGGAACACGCCCCACGGCGACTGGCCGAGCCCGGCGCGGTAGGCCAGGCCCATGCTGACGCCGTAGAGCAGCAGGCCGGCGAGGAGCTGGGGCAGCCGCCGCCCGAGGGCCGCACTGTCGCGGGGCAGGACGAGGATCGCCATCGAGGGCTCCTTACTGATGGTGCGTGTCGCTGATGGTGCGTCGCCCCCCTGGGACCGAGCGGGCCGCTCTGCCATCATGGGAAGTCCACTCACCTGCCTGGCAGGTCCAATTCGACTCAAGTGGACTGATCAGCGTGTATGACTGGCAGAGCACCGTCACCCCACTCGCGCTGGCCCGCCTGCTGCGCACCACCCGCACACCCCGGGCCACGAGCGAGCGCCACCCCGCCTACCGGGTGCTGGCCGGCCAGGTCCGCCGGCTGATCAGCGAGGGCCGGCTGCCGGTCGGCACCCGGCTGCCCGCCGAACGTGAGCTGGCCGCCACCCTCGAGCTGAGCCGCACCACCATCGCCACCGCCTACGAGACGCTGCGCGCCGAGGGCTACCTGCACAGCCGCCGCGGCTCGGGCAGTTGGACGGCGCTGCCAGCCGGCAGCGCGCCACCCGCCGACGCGCTCTTCCCGCTGCCGCCCGACTCCCACGGACAGGTGATCGACCTGGGCGCCGCCTCGCCCGCCGCACCGCACCCGCTGCTCGCCGAGGCCGCCGCCCGCGCGGTGGAGCAGTTGCCGGCCTACGCCGCCGGCCACGGCAACTACCCGACCGGCGTCCCGGTGCTGCGCGAGGTGGTGGCCCAGCGGTTCACCGCGCGCGGCCTGCCCACCACCCCCGACCAGATCCTGATCACCACCGGCGCGATGAGCGCGCTCGACCTGCTGCGGCGGGCACTGCTGCGGCGCGGCGACCGGGTGGCCGTCGAGTCACCCAGCTACCCGCACGTGCTGCGGGCGCTGCGGGAGGGCGAGGCCCGGCTGGTGCCCGTCCCGCAACACCGGCCCGCAGGGCCCGAGCACCTGCCGTGCTGGGACCTGGACGACTGGCGCCAAGTGCTGCGCGGGGCGAACCCGCGGCTGGCCTACCTGATCCCCGACTTCCACAACCCGACCGGCGCGCTGATCGGCGAGGACCAGCGCCGCGAGCTGCTGGCCGCCGCACGGGCCGCCGGGACGACGGTGCTGGCCGACGAGACGATGGCGGAGCTGGCCTGGGGCACCGAACGGCTGCCCCGGCCGATGGCCGCGCTGGACCGGGCGGCGCAGGTGGTCACCGTGGGCTCGGCCAGCAAGCTGATCTGGGGCGGCCTGCGGGTCGGCTGGATCCGGGCCGCGCCCGCACTGGTCCGCCAGCTGGCCGCCGACCGGATCCACACCGACTCCGGCACGCCGGTGCTGGACCAGCTGATCTGCGCCACCCTGCTCGGCGAACGGTTCGCCGAGGTCCACGACCACCGCCTGGCCGACCTGCGCGAGAGCACGGCGGCGCTGCTCCCGGCGCTGCGCGAGCGGCTGCCGCAGTGGCGGTTCGCCGAGCCGATCGGCGGGATGACGCTCTGGATCGACACCGCGGGTGTGTCCGGCGCGGCACTCTCCCGAGCCGGCGAGCAGGTCGGCCTGCGGATCGCGGCGGGCTCCCGGTTCGGGGCGGACGGCGCCTTCGAGGCCTTCGTCCGGCTCCCGCTGACCGTGCCCGGCACGGCCGCCGCCGAGGCCGCCCGGCGGCTGGCGGCGGCCGTCGCGGCGGCCGAGCGGGACCGGTACGGCGCCCCGCCGGTGGAGACGCCGACCGTGTAGCGGGTGCGCCGACCGTGCGGCGGGTGGCTCAGCAGCGCGAGCGGCCGCGCCAACCCGTCACCGGCAGCGCGAACTTGGCCACCAGCCGGTCGGTGAACGGCGCCTGGTGCAGCCGGGCCAGCCGGACCGGGACCTGCCCGCGCCGGACCTCCACCCGGGCGCCGGCCGGCAGCTCGAAGGAGCGCCGCCCGTCGCACCAGAGCACCCCGTGCGGTGTCTTGGGCTGCACCTCCACCGCGAGCACCGAGTTCGGCGAGGTCACCAGCGGACGGGCGAACAGCGCGTGCGCGCTGATCGGCACCATCAGCAGCGCCTCCACCTCCGGCCAGACCACCGGACCGCCGCCGGAGAAGGCGTAGGCGGTCGAACCGGTCGGCGTCGAGAGGACCACCCCGTCACAGCCGAAGTTGGAGACCGGGCGGCCGTCCACCTCGGTGACCACCTCCAGCATCCGCTCCCGGGCCGCCTTCTCCACCGAGGCCTCGTTCAGCGCCCAGTCCTCGTGCACCACCTCGCCGTCGGTGCGGACCAGCACGTCGAGGGTCATCCGCTCCTCGACCTCGTACGTCTTGTCCACCACCCGCTCGACCACCACGGCCAGGTCGTCGCGCTCCGCCTCGGCCAGGAACCCGACCCGGCCCAGGTTGATGCCCAGCATCGGCAGCCCGGTGTCCCGGGCCAGCTCGGCGCCGCGCAGCAGCGTGCCGTCACCGCCCGCCACCAGGATCAGCTCGCAGCCGTCCGCCGCGCCGTGGCCCGCCTGCACGGTCTCCACCCCGTCGGGCAGGTCGAGGTCCACCGCCTCGGCGGCCAGCAGTCTGATCCTGATCCCCGCCTTCAGCAGGCCCTCGACCAGCTGCTCGACGCTGCGCAACGCGGCCTCCCGACCGGTGTGCGCGATCAGGAAGACCGTCCGTCCCTCGCTCAATGCCCTCTCCCTACGTCCACCGGGTCACCTTTGGCCCTGGACCGGTCCCCCCGCTGTTGCGGCGCCGGCCTCGACGCACCTGTCCCGGCAGCCTAGCGGGGACCCTCGGCCACAGCCCGGTCCGCCTCGGCCGGATCAAGTCGCGGTGCGTCACGCCGGAGCCACAGGAAGTACTCGACGTTACCTGACGGCCCCGGCAGCGGGCTGGCCGTCACCGCCCGCACTCCCAGCCCCGACTCCCAGGCCTGCCCGGCCACTTGACGGACCATCTCGGCGCGCAGCTGCGGGCTGCGGACCACCCCGCCGCTGCCCAGGCGCTCCTTGCCGATCTCGAACTGCGGCTTGACCATCAGCACCAGGTCGGCGTCCGGCGCCGCGCAGGAGGCCAGCGCCGGCAGCACCAGACCGAGCGAGATGAAGGAGAGGTCGCCGACCACCAGGTCGACCGGCGTACCGCCGATCAGCTCCAGGGTCAGCTCGCGCACGTTGGTGCGGTCCATCACGGTCACCCGGTCGTCGCTCTGCAGCGACCAGGCCAGCTGGCCGTAGCCGACGTCGACGGCCAGCACCCCGGCGGCGCCGGCCCGCAGCAGGACGTCGGTGAAACCGCCGGTGGACGCGCCCGCGTCGAGCGCCCGCCGGCCCTCGACCACCAGGCCCTGCGGCACGAAGGCGCTGAACGCGCCGGCCAGCTTGTGGCCGCCGCGCGAGACGTAGTCCGGGTCGTTCTCGTCCTTGGCGACCACCACGGCCGCGGCGGTCTCCACCTGGGTGGCGGGCTTGGTCGCGGTGGCGCCGCCGACGCTCACCCGGCCGGCCGCGATCAGCTCGCTGGCGTGCTCGCGGGAGCGGGCCAGATTGCGGCGGACCAGCTCTGCGTCGAGTCGGCGTCGTGCCACTGCCACGGGTGGTTCAGCTCCTAGTCGTCTGTCCAGCTGTCCGGCTGGCTGTCTAGCTGTCGTCGAGGGTGGTGAGGATGGTGCTCAGGGTCTGCTGAACATTTTCGTACACGCCCGCATGCGCCGTGACGGGCACCCCGTCGAGCTCGACCAGCCGCGCCAGGGCGGCGTCGACCTCGGGGTGGCCGGTCGGGTCGAGGGCGACGCCGAGCGGCTCGGGTCCCGGCTCCCACAGGTGCGCGGGTTCGGGCGCGGCGGCGGGCTCGACCGGGTCCTCAGGCATCGGCGTCGCCCGGGTGGGGAGCGGGGGTGGCCTTCTTGGTGGTCTTCCTCGCGGGGGTGGCCTTCTTGGCGGGGGCCGCCTTCTTGGCCGTCGTCTTCTTGGCCGTCGTCTTGTTCGCGGCAGCGGGCTCCTTGGCGGTGGCCGTCTTCTTCGTGGCAGCGCTCGTCTTCGCCGGGCTCTGCTCCGCCGAGCTCTTCTTCGCGGCCGCCTTCCGCGGTGTGGGCGTCCGCTTCACCACCGGCGGTACGTCCGGCTCCGCGGCCGTCGCCCACCCCGCGTCCTCCTGGGTCGCGGACCACTCCTGCTCCGGCTCCCAGTCCGCCGCGAACAGCCCCTCGGCCCGACCGGCCCTGGGAGTCGACTCGGTCGACGTCTCGCGCTGCTCACGCGCGGCGCCGTCCCCAGCGGCCTCCTCACCCTCCAGGCCGCGCAGCTTGCCCTCCAGATAGGCGAGCACCACGCCGACCTTCACCACCTGGTCGCCGAGCTTGCCCACCCGCTCGACCGCCTTCTCCGCCTCCGCCCGGGCCAGGCCGACCGCCAGGTCGACACCGCCCCGGCCGACCGTCACGGCCTCCTGGACCAGCGTCTCCAGCCGCTGGACCGCGGGCGGGACCTGCGTCGTCACCGTGCGCTCGACCGTCTCCAGGTCCACCCCGGCCCGCTCCAGCAGCTCCGCCGCCGTCCCCAGCACCCGCTTGCCGGCCGCCTCCGCGAGCCCGGCGGCCAATTCCACGTATCCCCGGTATCCCCGAAGCAACTGCCGCATCTCCCGGTGCCTCCTCCACGCCGTCGTCTGCCCGGAAAAGACGCTACCGCCTCCACCCACCGGCGCGCGGCAGCAGTGGGCGTCCGGCCCAGCCGCCTCAGCCGGTACCGTGTCCCGGACACCCCCTGACCCCGGAGGGCGAGGACATGGCCGACACCGAGGAGTGCCGCGCGGCGCTGGAGCTGCTCAGCCAGAACCTGGCGCAGGCGAACGGAAACGTCCGCGAGGCGGCCGCGGTGGACCGCTCGCTCAGCTGCTGGCTCACCGACCTGGACCTGACCTTCACCGGCATCCTGCGCGGCGGCCGGATCGAGGAGCTCTCCCACGCCTCCGGAGCGCCCGCCGAGAAGGCCGCGATCCGGCTCACCATGACCAGTGACGACCTGGTGGCCCTGGTCAACGGCCGGTTGAACTTCGCCAGTGCCTGGGCCGGCGGCCGGGTCAGGCTGGAGGCGGGCTTCCGCGACCTGCTCCGGCTGCGCACCCTGCTCTGACCCGTCGGCGCGTCGACCCGTGGACCCGTAGCCCCCGACCAGCCGTCAGAAGCCGAGCTCGGCCAGTGCCTTGCGTCCGTCCGCCGGCTCCCCGGTGCGGTCCAGCTCCGCCCAGGCCGCCGCGCACAGCGCCCGCAGCCCGTCGTAGCCGTCCGCGTCCGCGTCACCCTCGCCGCCGACCCTCAGCTCACCGTCGACCACCGCGGCCCACTGGCCACGGCATCCGAAGCCGCCCTCCGCCCGGGCCGTCACCGCCGGGTGCGGCTCGAGCAGCCCGCGCAGGTCGGCGGCCAGGTAGGTCGGGCGATGCTGGACCGGCGCCGCGAGCAGCTGCCCGGGCGTGGCGACACCGGTGAAGACCAGCAGGCTGTCCACCCCGCCGTTGTGGGCGCCCTCGATGTCGGTGTCCAGCCGGTCGCCGACCACCAACGGCCGCTTCGCGCCGGTCCGCAGCACCGTCTCGCGGTGCATCGGCGGCTGCGGCTTGCCCGCCACCTGCGGCTCGGCCCCGGTCGCGGCGCGGACGGCGGCCACCAGCGTGCCGTTGCCGGGGGCGACCCCGCGCGCGGTCGGAATCGACATGTCGGTGTTGGACGCCACCCAGGGCAGCCCCGTCGCCACCGCGTACGAGGCCTCGGCCAGCCGCTCCCAGCCCACCGAGGGGTCGAAGCCCTGCACCACGGCCGCCGGCCCGTCGGCCAGCGAGTCCACCGCCACCAGGCCGCGCTCGGCCAGCGCCTCGACCAGCCCGGCCCCGCCGACGACCAGCACCTTCGCGCCCGCCGGCAGCTGGTCGGCGAGCAGCCGGGCGGCCGCCTGGGCGGAGTTGATCACATCTGCCGGCTCGGCCGGGACGCCCAGCTCGGTGAGGTGCGCCGCGACCGCCCGGGGCGGCCGGGAGGCGTTGTTGGTGACGTACGCGAGCCGCATGCCCGCCGCGCGGGCCGAGTCGAGCGACTCCACCGCGTGCGCGATCGCACCCGGCCCGGCGTAGACCACCCCGTCGAGGTCGAGCAGCGCGGTGTCGTACGCCGCCGTCAGCGGCTGGTCGCTGTGGCCCGGGAGCTGCGTGTCCGTCATGCCTGATCTTCCCCATCGTTCGACCCGTCGGTGCGCTGCAGCGGCGGCCGGTGACCGGGCGTGCCCGGCAGCGGCGGCCCCCACTTGCCCGCCCGGGCCGCCAGGGTGGCCCGGGTCTGGCGCAGCGCCGCCCGGTAGTGCTCGGCCTGCGGTCGCATCGCCACCGCGAGCGCCAGGTGCTCGGCCGAGGTCTCGAAGTCGCCGAGTCGGGCGGCCGCGATCCCCCAGCCGAACTGAGCGTAGTCGTCCGACGGATCGGCCTGGGCCACGGCCCGGAAGTTCCGCACCGCCGCCGCGTACGAGCCGGCGTCGAACTGGGCCCTGGCCAGCATCTCCCGGATGCTCTTGGAGTCGGGTTCGGCCGCCGCCGCCCAGGCCAGCAGCTGCTCGGCCGCCGCCGGGTGCCCGTCGGCCAGCAGCCGCTCCCCGCGCCGGAACCAGTCGTACACGTCCCCCAGCGGCGCCCCGTCACCACCGCCGGTCGCCGGACCCTCGCCCGCCCCGCCCGCGGCCTGCCCCTGTCCACCACTCATGCCCGACCTCGCTTCGCTCGTCCTTGGTGCGTGCCTCATCGCCTCATCGCGGACCGCGCCGACCGTCCGCGAAATGTCGGAACAACCTCGTTCCCCGATACCTTTCCCAGGTTTGATCTCCGCCACCGCTTGGCGAAGAGACCGAAGTACGGACTGAAACGGCTGTTTCCGTTCCTCGCAACCCGCGAGCCACTCGGCAGCCGGCCCGCGGAAACTAAGCTGTCAACTCTTAAGGCGCCGACCACGGCGTGCACCACCCCCGCACGACCAGCTGTCCGGCGTCCCACGTCCCGGTCCGATGATCCGACGACCCATTTCTCTCTGGCCCACCAAGCCGGAGCCCGACGGGAGAGATCTGATGAGTGCACCCAGTGCCGGAAGCGGCGCGACGCCTCCGCCGAGCGGCCCCGGCGACCCCGGGCACGTCGCCACGGCCGGGCTGTCCCTGTCGCCCTTCCGCGGCCTGCGCTACGTCCCCGAACGGGTCGGCACCCTCGCCGCCGTCACCTCCCCGCCGTACGACGTGGTGGATCCCCATCGCCGGCTCAGCCTGGAGACCGCCGACCCGCACAACGTGGTCCGGCTGATCCTGCCGCGCCCCGAGCCGGACGACACCGGCGAGCGCGCCGACCGCGACACCCGCTACCGGCACGCCGCGCGGCTGCTCGACAGCTGGCTGCGCGAGGGCGTGCTGGCCCCCGACCCGCAGCCCGCGCTCTACGTCTACGAGCAGCGCACCGCCGCCGACAGCCCCTCCGGCGCGTTGCTGCAGCGCGGCCTGATCGGCGCCCTGGCGGTCAGCGGCCAGGAGGGCGCGGTGGTGCTGCCGCACGAGGACGTGATGCCCCGCCCGGTCGCCGACCGGGTCGGCCTGATGCGCACCACCCGGGCCAACCTGGAACCGCTGCTGCTCACCTACCGGGGCAAGGGGCCGGCCGCCGCCGTGATCGAGCGGACCGTGACGAGCGAGCCGCTGCTCACCACCACCACCTCCGACGGCACCCGGCACCGCCTGTGGGCCGTCACCGACCCGACCGAGCTGGCCGAGGTCTCCCGCGACCTGGCCACCTGCCGGGCGCTGATCGCCGACGGCCACCACCGCTGGGAGATGTACCTGCGGCTGCAGCGCGAGCACCGCCACCTGCCGTTCAGCCCGTGGGACCGCGGCATGGTGCTGCTGGTCGACACCGCCCGCTACCCGCTGCGGGTGCGGGCCATCCACCGGGTGCTCTACCGCCTCCCGCCGCAGCGCGCGCTCGACGCGCTCACCACCGCCGAGGACGGCTGGCGACTCAGCCGGCTCGACGGCGATCTCAACGCCGCGCTGGCCGCGCTCGCCGAGGCCAAGCGCTCGGGCGAGAACGCCTTCGTGCTGACCGGCGGCGACTCGACCTACCACCTGCTCACCGGGCCCGACGAGGCGCTGCTCAACACCACGGTGCCCAAGGACAAGCCCGAGGAGTGGCGGCACCTGGACGCCACGGTGCTGCACGCCACCCTGCTGGAGCACGTCTGGCAGGTCCCCGACGGCCCCGACGACATCGGCTACCTGCACGCCGCCGTGGCCGCCGAGCGCGAGGCCGCCCGCAGCGGCGGCACCGCGGTGCTGCTGCACCCGGTCGACGAGGGCGTGGTCCGCCGGCTCGCCGAGCAAGGGGTCACCATGCCCCGGAAGTCCACCTCCTTCGGCCCCAAGCCGGCCAGCGGCCTGGTGCTGCGGAGCCTGGAACTGGGCTGAGCCCGAAGCAGGAAAGGGAGGAGGCTCCCGCCCTGTTGGGCGGGAGCCTCCTCCCTTCGTTCAGCTCGTTCGGCTGTCGTGCTCGACGATCAGATCAGTCGCGCTCGTCCCGCTCGCGCATGGCCCGGCCGATCTCGGCCTCGTCGGCCTCCTCCATCTCCAGGTCGTCCTCGTCGTAGTACTCCTCGACGTCCTCGTCGTCCTCGAAGATGACCTCGTTCTCGCCGTCGTCGTGGGCCAGCCGGGCCGCGCGCGGCGCCGGACGCTCCTCCTCGGAGTCGAGCTCGCGCTCCTCCTCCTCGGCCGCCTCCGGGTCCAGGGCGTCGACGAACTCCAGCCCGTCGATCTCGGCGAGCCGCTCGGAGGCGTTGGTGCTGCCCTCCGGGTCGGCTTCGGCGGCCTTGGCGAACCAGTCACGCGCCTCGTCGGCCCGGTCCGCCGCGATCAGCGCATCGGCGTAGGCGTAGCGCAGGCGGGCGGTCCACGGGTGAACCGCGTTGGAGGCCAGCTCCGGGCTCTGCAGGGTGACCACGGCGGCGTCGAACTGCCCCAGGTCGGCGCGGGCACCGGCCGTGACCAGCCGCATCTCGACCTGGCCCGCCTTGTCCAGCTGCTTCACCTCGGGCTCGCCGGCCATCGCCAGCGCCCGCTCCGGACGGCCCAGACCGCGCTCGCAGTCGGCCATCACCGGCCACAGGTCGGCCCGGCCGGTCATCCGGCGCGAGGCGCGGAACTCGGTCAGCGCCTCGGAGTAACGCTGGGTCATGTAGGAGGCGAAGCCGGCCGCCTCACGGACCGAAGCGACGCGGGAGGCCAGCCGCAGCGCGACCCGCGAGTACTTGTAGGCCTCCTCCGGCTCGGTGTCGAGCAGCCGGGCGACCATCACCAGGTTGCGCGCCACGTCGTCGGCCAGCGTCTTCGGCAGGCTCTTCAGCTCCTGGCGCACATCCGCGTCGATCTCGTTCCCGGTGACGTCCTCGGGGATCGCCATCCGGTGCACCGGCTCCTGGTTGCCGCGACGGTCGTCGAAGCCCCCGTGGCCCCGGTCATCGCGACGCCCCTCGAAGCGGCCACCCCGGCTCTCGTACGACCGGCCACCCCGGTCACCGGCCGGCCGGCCACCCTCACGACGGAACCCGCCACGGTCGCCACCGGAGGGACGGTCGCCGTAGGAAGGACGGTCGCCGCCGCGGTACCCACCACCGGACGGGCGGTCGCCGTGGGACGGACGGTCGTCACGACGGAACCCACCACGGTCACCACCCGAGGGACGGTCACCGTAGGACGGACGCTCCTCGCGACGGAAACCGCCACGGTCACCACCCGACGGACGGTCGTCCCGGCGGAAGCCACCGCGGTCGCCGCCCGAGGGACGGTCGCGGTCACCGTAGGACGGACGGTCATCACGACGGAACCCACCACGGTCGCCACCGGACGGACGGTCGTCCCGGCGGAAGCCACCGCGGTCGCCGCCCGAGGGACGGTCGCGGTCACCGTAGGACGGACGGTCATCGCGACGGAACCCACCACGGTCACCACCGGACGGACGGTCGCCGTAGGACGGACGGTCGCCCCCGCGGTACCCGCCACGGTCGCCACCGGACGGACGGTCGTCACGACGGAAGCCTCCCCGGTCGCCACCCGAGGGACGGTCGCCGTAGGACGGACGGTCGCCCCCGCGGTACCCACCACGGTCGCCACCGGACGGACGGTCGCCGTAGGACGGACGGTCATCACGACGGAACCCGCCACGGTCGCCGCCCGAGGGACGGTCGTCACGGCGGAAGCCACCACGGTCACCGCCGGACGGACGGTCGCCACCGCGGTACCCACCACGGTCGCCACCGGACGGACGGTCGCGGTCGCCGTAGGACGGACGGTCATCACGGCGGAACCCACCGCGGTCGCCGCCCGAGGGACGGTCACCGTAGGACGGACGGTCGCCCCCGCGGTACCCACCGCGATCGCCACCGGACTGTCGGTCGCGGTCGCCGGAGGGGCGGTCGTCACGACGGTAACCACCACGGTCGCCACCGGAGGGACGGTCGCCACGGTCGTCCCGGCGCGGGCCGCGGTCGTTCGACCAACCGCCGCGAGAACGGGGCTCATGGCCTCGGCCATCGTCAGATCGACGATCGGGGCGGTCCTGGGGCGGGTTCGGCATCGCGGTGACTCCTGTCTACATCATCAGCTGCGCCACGGGTCGGGCATCGCGTACACCCGCCGCGGCAGAGTGCCGGCCGTAGGCCAGGCACCATCTCCATTGTCAAGCATCAGCACCCGACCCGCGCTTGGGGAAGCAGTGGAGCTGAGCGGGCGGAGCTTGATCGTTCGCGGAAAACAAAAAGGCCGTGGCCCCAGCTCATCGCTGGGGCCACGGCCTATGAAGAATTGTTCGGCGGCGTCCTACTCTCCCACAGGGTCCCCCCTGCAGTACCATCGGCGCTATGAGGCTTAGCTTCCGGGTTCGGAATATAACCGGGCGTTTCCCTCACGCTATGACCACCGAAACCCTATCGGGTATTCAGCGAACACACTTTTCAGTTGATAAGTGCTTCTACTTCGGTAGAGCCGAAAAATCGACTCAGTGTTCGCCGGCGATAGCTGTTCGCTACCCGGGAACCACACAGTGAACGCGAGCGTCTGAGGACAAGCCCTCGGCCTATTAGTACCGGTCAGCTCCACCCCTTACGAGGCTTCCACATCCGGCCTATCAACCCAGTCGTCTACTGGGAGCC